>JBKPRL010000088.1:0-7882 GCA_046734535.1 bacterium
CACGGGTACCCGGTGAGGTACCAGCCCGTGTGCTTGCGGAAGTCCCGGAGGGCAGCAGCCTCGCCGGCCCAGTCGACCAGCAGACGGGCGTGGTCAGCCATGACCGTCGCGACCTCGCCGAGCCGGGGCGGCGGTGGTGGCTCCTTGCCCGCGAACGACGCCTGCAGATCTGCGAACAGCCACGGCCGGCCCAGGCAGCCGCGGCCGACGACCACGCCGTCGCACCCGGTCGACGCCACCATGGCGAGCGCGTCGGCAGCTTCCCAGATGTCACCGTTGCCGAGCACCGGCACCGTCGTCACGGCCTCCTTGAGACGGTTGATGGCGCTCCAGTCGGCCCGGCCGGAGTAGAGCTTCTCGGCCGTGCGGGCGTGCAGCGCGATCGCGGCGACACCCTCGTCCTCGCCGATCCGGCCGGCCTCGAGGAACGTGAGCGTCCGATCGTCCACCCCCATCCGGAACTTCATCGTGACCGGTACTCCGGCCGGCGTGGCGGCCGCGACGCAGGAGCGGACGATGGCCCGAAGGAGCGCCCGCTTGACGGGGAGCGCGGCACCACCGCCCCGCCGGGTCACCTTGGGCGCCGGGCAGCCCAGGTTGAGATCGACGTGGTCGACCCGACCCTGCGAGACCAGGCGGCGCACCGCCTCACCCAGCACCGCCGGGTCGGTGCCGTAGAGCTGCAGGCTGCGCGGCTGCTCGTCGGGGTCGAAGGTGACCATCCGTGCCGTCTTGGCGTTCCCCTCGATCAGCGCCCGGGCGGTGATCATCTCGCTGACGTACAGGCCACCGCCGTACCTCCGGCAGAGCCGCCGGAACGGCGCGTTGGTCACGCCGGCCATGGGCGCCAGCACGACGGGCGGGTCGACCGTGATCGGACCGATGCGCAGCGGGGGCAGGACCGGGGTCATGGCCGGTCAAGCATGCCAGCGCACCATGCCATCGAGCGCGCGACGGCGCGCCTCACAGCGAGAGCTGCAGGTGCAAGTTGGGTACGGCGGCGGTCGCCAGCGGGCTCGGCCCGTCCGACCGCAGGCGGTACCAGCCGGTGGCCGCGATCATCGCAGCGTTGTCGGTGCACATGGCCGGGCTGGGCAGGAGGCAGCGCAGGCCGTCGCGCTCACAGGCCTCCAGTGCCTGCATCCGGAGGAGCGAGTTGGCCGCGACGCCCCCGCCGAGGACCAGGCCCATGGCGCCGACCTCGCGGGCCGCGGTCGTCGCCTTGTGGACGAGCACGTCGACGACAGCCTGCTGGAAGCTGGCGGCGACGTGCTCGGTGGGCACGTCCGGATGGGCCCTGACGTGGTTCACCACCGCCGTCTTGAGCCCGCTGAAGCTGAAGTCCAAGCCGTCGTGGAGCATCGCCCGGGGGAAGGCGATGGCGGCCGGGTCGCCGTGGACCGCGGCGCGATCGATGGCCGGCCCGCCCGGATAGCCGAGGCCCAGGAACCGCGCCACCTTGTCGAAGGCCTCGCCGGCGGCGTCGTCGATGGTCTGGCCGAGCAACCGGTAGCGGCCGTGGTCGACCATCTCGATCAGCATCGTGTGCCCGCCGGAGACCAGGAGGACGACGAAGGGCAGCTCGAGGTCGGGCTCCTCCAGGAAGGCGGCGTAGAGGTGGGCCTCCAGGTGGTTGACCGCCACGAAGGGCACGCCCCAGGTCAGGGCCAGCGCCTTGGCCCCCGCCACCCCGACCAGCAGGGCACCGATGAGGCCCGGGCCCACCGTGCAGGCAACGGCGTCGATGCGGCTCTCGGTCACGCCGGCCTCGACGACCGCAGCCGCGACGACCGGGTTGAGCAGCTCGAGGTGCGCGCGGCTGGCGATCTCCGGCACCACGCCGCCGTACGCGGCATGGAGGTCGACCTGGCTGGACACGACCGACGACAGGACGTCGCGCCCGCCCATGACCAGCGCCGCCGCGGTCTCGTCGCACGACGTCTCGATGCCGAGCACGACGGTCGAGGCGTCGACCGGGCGCAGCGGCGCGACGCGCAGCGAGATGTCGAAGTCGACCCCATCGCGTCCGAACCCGTTCACTCGTCCTCCCACAGGGTGGTGCCGCGGAGCTCAGCCTCGATGGCGCGGAGGCGCTCGGCGTAACCGGGCTCGCCGATGTCGTGGGCCCACATGACGATGGCGTCGTCCCGACCTTCGTAGTACCGCTTGCGGATCCCCGCCGGCGCGAAGCCGAAGTGCTCGTACAGCTGGAGGGCGGCCACGTTGCCGACCCGGACCTCGAGGGTGAGGGCCGGCGCCGCCATGGCGATGGCGTCGCGGGCCAGTGCGAGCAGGAGGCGGGTGCCCACGCCGGAGCGCTGCTGCACCGGGTCCACCGCGATGTTCGTGACGTGCGCCGAGTCGGGCGCCAGCATGAGCCCGCCGTAGCCGACGAGGCGTCGACCGATGTGGGCCACGAGGTAGCGGCGGGTGCGGGGGATCTGGTCGATCTCGCTGGCGAACACCGCGGCCGACCACGGGCGCGGGTAGACCTGTTGCTCGATCTTCAGGATCGCGCGCACGTGGCGCCGGCGCATCCGGCTGATGCGCACGACCAGGTCGTCGCTGGGCGAGGCGGGCCGCTCCGGCAGGATCTTCACGAGGCCGGCCTCCGGGCCGACTCCCGCGTGACCCAGTTGATCTCGGCGTCCGGCCGGCGCAGGTAGAGGGGCTGCACCTCGCCGGGCTGCACCCACTCCTCGCGCAGCGCGCGGGCGTGGGCGAGCTGCACCAGCGGCGCCGCGCTGGGCTGGGCCAGCCACTGCTCGGCGAACTCGATGCGACGGAGGCCGGCACTGATCTGCTCGCGGTAGCGCAGCGCACCGTCCCCCACGAGGAGGGCCTCCTCACCGGTGGCCAGGAGCTCACCGACCAGGTCGCCGACCGGGCCGACGGCCGGGGGCTCGAGCCGCTGCACACCACCTGGGACCTGCCGGTAGAACGAGTAGTACACCTCGCTCCGGCGGGCGTCGATGACGGCCGCGACGAGCCGATCGGCGTAGCGCAGCGGCAGCGCCAGCAGGTCCAGGCTGGCCACGGGGATGACCGGTACCCGCAGGGCGTGGGCCATGGCCTTGGCGGTGGCGATGCCGACCCGCATCCCCGTGAACAGACCTGGCCCCACGTCGACGGCGATGGCTCCGAGCTCGCCCAGCGTGACGTCGGCCTGACCGCACACGAACTCGATCGCGGGGGTCAGCGATTCCGCGTGCCGCCGCCCGCGCGCCACCTCGAACAGGCCGAGCACGCCCTCGTGGCCACCGAGCGCGCAGCTGACCTTCTCGGTCGCCGTCTCGATGCCGAGGATCAGCACGGTGGGCTCGGCGGCCGCGGTCGGAGGGCGGGTCGGGTCATGCGGACCACCACGATGGCACCGGCGATCAGCCCGCGGCCACCCACGCCGCCAAGGCCGACTGCACGCGGGGCCAGCGCGCCGCCCACCGGGCTCCCGTCGCCGCGATCGTGAGCACCCGGTCCTCGAGGTGATCAGGTCCGGCCGTCTCGAGGCGGACCGTCATCAGCTCGGCGCCGAGGCTGGAGGCCACGACGTCGCCCCATTCCACGAGCACCACGGCGTCGTCGTCGTCCAGCAGCTCGCCGAGCGCCAGATCGGCCACCTCCGCCGTGCGCTCCAGCCGGTAGATGTCCGCGTGGTGGACGCGGAGGCGCCCTTCGTAGGTGTGAATGAGGGTGAAGGTCGGGCTGGTCACCGTGTCGAGCACGCCGAGGCCGGCGGCGAAGCCCTGCGCGAACGCCGTCTTGCCGGCGCCCATCTCGCCCGCGAGGAGGATGAGGTCGCCCGGGCGGACGAGGTCGGCGAGGGCCGCGGCCACCGCCTTGGTCTCCTCGACCGAGGTCGTCCGCAGTGTGATCACCGCGCCGTCCGTGCGTCGGCCAGCGCCAGCTTGGCCCGGACGAAGTCGGCTCGCATCTGGCCCAACGGCTCGGCCCCACCCCGGAGTGCGGCCGCCGGGTGGAGCGTGGGGATCAGCACTCCGTGCGCGAACGGGTAGCTGCGGCCGCGCAGCCGGGTGATGCCCTCCTTCGTCTCGAGCAGCCACTGCGCGGCGAAGCGGCCGAGGGTGACGACGACCGCGGGGCGGATGAGGTCCAGCTGTTGTTGCAGGTACGGGCGACAGGCGTCGATCTCCTCCGGCCTGGGGTCCCGGTTGCCGGGCGGCCGGCACTTGACCACGTTGGCGATGTAGACCTGCTCCCGGGTGATGCCCAGCTCCTCGAGCAGCAGTCGGTCGAGCAGCTGGCCGCTTCGGCCGACGAACGGCAGCCCCTGCCGGTCCTCCTGCTCGCCGGGACCCTCGCCGATGAACATCAGATCGGCGACCGGGTCGCCCATGCCGAACACGACCTGCGTCCGGCCCTGGCTGAGCGCGCACCGCGTGCAGATCGACGCCTCGGTGGCGACCAGCTCGAGGGCGGTGGGCACGTCGGCCGAGGTTAGTGACGGGCCGGGACGTGGCAGCGCTGAGCGCCGGTCAGGTGGCTACGCGGGCTCGGGCTCCTCGCCCTGGTAGAGGCGGGGAAGGCGGGGGCTGAGCCCGCACACCACCTCGTACGCGATCGTGCCCAGGGCGAGAGCCCAGTCCCAGGGGGTGATCTGCTCGCTGCCCTGCGCGCCGAGCAGCACCGCCTCGTCCCCCAAGCTCACCGGATCGTCGCCGCAGTCCACCATCAGCTGGTCCATCGTGACGACGCCGGCGATGGGCCGGCGGCGACCGCCGATGAGCACCGCACCGCCGACGTCGGACAGCCGTCGTGGCACGCCGTCCGCGTAGCCCAGCGGCAGGGTGGCGATGGTGCGGTCCCTGTCGAGGACGGTGCGATGGCCGTACGAGACGCCCTCCCCGGCCGCCAGTCGCTGCACGTGGCTGACCCGAGCGCGCAGCGACAGCGCCGGCTCCAGCTCCCGGCACAGGCCCTCCAGCTCCGGGCTCGGCGCGATCCCGTAGACCGCGATGCCGGCCCGCACCAGGTCGCGCCGGGCCGCCGGTCCCCACGCCAGGCCGGCCGCGGAGTTGGCGGCATGGACCATCGGCGGCGGATAGCCGGCGCGCTCGAGCGCGACCACGACGTCGTCGAGCAGCGCGAGCTGCAGCACCGTCGTGGGATCGGCGGGCTCGTCGGCCCGGGCCAGGTGGGTCCACAGGCCCTCCCAGCGCAGCTCGGGGTGGGCGAGCAGCTCCTGGACCAGCGGGACGAGCTGCTCCGGCGGCGCGCCGACCCGGTGCATGCCGGTGTCGACCTTGAGGTGCACCCGCACGGACGGGCTCGCCGTCTCCCGCGCTTCCTTCGACAGCGCGTCCAGGTAGTCGATGGTGTACGCGGTCGCAGTCAGGTGCCAGCGGACCAGCTCCTCCAGCTGGGCCGCCGGCTGCTCCGACAGCACCAGGATCGGCGCCAGGATCCCGGACTGCCGCAGGGCCGCCCCCTCCTGCACGAACGCCACGCACAACCCCTCGGCGCCGGCCTCCAGCGCGGCTCGGGCCACAGCGGCGGCCCCGTGGCCGTAGCCGTCGGCCTTCACGACGACCCAGAGCGCAGCCGGGGCCACGGTCTCGGCCAGCACGCCGACGTTGGTGGCGATGGCCCCGAGATCGACCTCGACCCACGCGCCCCGACGAGGATCGGCCACGGCGATCACAGGCCCGCCAACACGCCGGGGATGAGCCCGGGGAGATCGGAGGCGACGAGGCCGCGCTCCGGACCGCAGCGGCCGGCCGCGCCGTGCAGCCACGCACCGATCGCCGCGGCTTCGAACGCCGGCACCTGCTGTGCGAGGAGCGCGCCGATGATCCCGGAGAGCACATCGCCCGTGCCGGCCGTGGCCAGCCGCTCGTCACCCGCAGTCGAGATGAGGACCCGGCCTCGCGGTTCGGCCACGACGGTGGCCGGACCCTTCAGGAGCACCACGGCACCCGTCGCCGCCGACAGGCCACGGGCCGCGGCGAGGCGGTCGGCTCCTGGACGCCGCCCGGCCAGCAGACCGAACTCGCCGTCGTGGGGCGTGAGGACGGTCGGGGCGTGCCGACGCTTGAGCGCTGCGGCCGCGCCGTCGGGTGACCAGGCCAGCGCGAACAGACCGTCACCGTCGACGACGGTCGGCACGGATGCCGCGACGACCAGCTCGCGCACGCCCGCCGTCGTGGCCTCCCCCCGACCCAACCCGGGCCCGACGACCAGGGACTGGAACCGGTCGAGGTCCTCGAGGACGACCTTGGACCAGGAGACGAGCGGTAGTGGGCGGCTGACGACCTCCGTGGGCAGACCCGGATCGGGCGCGCCGCCCGGGCTGGAGAGCCGGACGTAGCCGGCGCCGGCTCGCATCGCGGCGGCCGTCGCGAGGCGGGCGGCTCCGGTCATGCCCGGCGAGCCGGCGACCATGGCGACCGCGGCGTGCCACTTGTGCGAGTCGACGGCGCGGGGGAGCAGCCACCGCCGCGCGTCGTCCTCCGTGACCAGGTGGGCCCGGGCCCGGCTCACGTCGAGCCCGATGTCCGCCAGCTCGATCTCGCCGGTCGCCACCGAACCCGGCGGCAGCAGCAGTCCTGGTTTCAGCGCGGCGAAGGTCACCGTCCGGTCGGCCTGGAGGACACCGTCGCCCGCCGCTCCGGTCCCACCGTCGACGCCGCTCGGGATGTCGACGGCGAGCACGACCGCATCGCCGACGTCAGGGGCGGTCCAGGAGCCGTGGAAACCGGTGCCGAACGCGGCGTCGATGACGAGGTCGGCCGCCGGCAGCCGAGCCGGCGCGCCAGCCACCTCGACCACGCGCACGGCCGCTCCGGCGCGGGCCAGGCGGCGGGCGGCGGCCCGACCGTCGTTGCCGTTGTTCCCCTTGCCGGCCAGGACGACGACCCTGCGCCCGTAGGTCCCGCCGATCATCCGCATCGCGGTGCGCGCGACGGCCGCGCCGGCCCGTTCGATGAGCACCTCGACCGGCTCTGGCGCGGCCGCGTCGATCTCCGCCATCTCCGCGGGGGTGACGACCGGGATCATCGGCCTACGGTACCGAGGCCGGCGGCAGGCCCGCTGGACGTCGCGCTACATCGCTCGGCGCAGGAGCCACCGCTTCAGCCGCGAGTACGGCGGGTAGAGCACGGGCGGGTCGGGCCGCGCCGGCTTCGACAGCACCGGCTTGAGGTGGCTGAAGCGCTCGAAGCCGGCCCGGCCGTGGTACGCGCCGATGCCGCTCTCACCCACCCCGCCGAAGGGCAGCTCGGGCACCGCCACCTGGAGCACGGCATGGTTGACGCACACGCCACCCGCCGACGTCCGCTCGACCACCCGGTCGGTCGCGGCCTGACCTCCGAACACGTAGAGCGCCAACGGCTTGTCCCGCTGGTTGACGAAGGTGACCGCCTCGTCGACGTCGTCCACCGCCAGCACCGGCAGGATCGGTCCGAAGATCTCCTCGCCCATCACCGCCGCGCCGGGATCCACGCCCGCGAGCACAGTTGGTGCGAGGTAGCGGGTGGCCCGGTCGCGCTCGCCGCCGACGACCACCTCGCGGAAGCCGCCGGCGTCGAGCAGGCCGGCCAATCGGGCGAAGTGGGGCTCGTTGACGATGCGGGCGTAGTCCCGCGACATCCGCGGATCGGGCCCGTAGAAGGTTCCGACGGCCTCCGCCAGCGCCCGCAGCAGCGAGGCCTCGACCGCACGGTCCACGAGCACGTAGTCGGGCGCGACGCACGTCTGGCCGGCGTTCAGGAACTTGGCCCAGGCGATGCGCCGCGCCGCCACCTCCACGTGGGCGTCGGCCGCCACGATGGCGGGGCTCTTGCCTCCGAGCTCGAGCGTGACCGGCGTGAGGTGTGCGGCCGCGGCCGCCATCACGACGCGCCCGACGCGGCCGTTGCCCGTGTAG
>JBKPRL010000089.1:0-4062 GCA_046734535.1 bacterium
ACGTTGTCGCGAAAATGGTGGTGGTGAGCGGCGGCGGCCAGGGGGGCGGCGGCCAGGGACGCGGCGGCCAGGGAGGCCGGGCTCGTCCTGTGGCCCTCACCCCACTCAGTCACCATCCACGGGGGCCGACAGCGGTCGCGGTAGGCTGTGATCCCGTCGTGCAATCGTCTGACGGGAGGCCCCCCATGGTCGACAAGGTGGCCGAGAAGACTGCCGAGCGATCCTCGGAGAAGGTCGTGCCGAAGCACATCTTCGTGACAGGCGGCGTGGTCAGCTCCCTCGGCAAGGGCATCACGGCGTCGTCGCTGGGCCGGCTGCTGAAGCTTCGCGGGCTCCGGGTCACGATCCAGAAGCTCGACCCGTACATCAACGTCGACCCCGGGACGATGAACCCCTTCGAGCACGGTGAGGTCTTCGTCACTGACGACGGCGGCGAGACCGACCTCGACCTCGGCCACTACGAGCGGTTCATCGACGAGAACCTCTCCCGCAGCTCCAACGCCACGACAGGCTCGATCTACCAGGCCGTCTTGGCCGCCGAGCGCCGCGGCGACTACCTCGGCAGCACCGTCCAGGTCATTCCCCACATCACCGACGAGATCAAGCGGCGCATCCGTCGCATCTCCACCGAGGACGTCGACGTCGTCATCACGGAGGTCGGCGGCACCGTCGGCGACATCGAGATCCTGCCCTTCCTCGAGGCCATCCGGCAGTACCGGAAGGAGGCGGGGCGGGACAACGTCTGCTACGTCCACGTGACCCTCGTGCCTTTCATCGGTCCGTCGGGCGAGCAGAAGACCAAGCCGACGCAGCACTCGGTCACCGAGCTGCGCAGCCGCGGCATCCAACCCGACGTCATCGTCTGCCGCAGCTCCGAGCCGATCAGCGACTCGCTGAAGCGCAAGATCTCCAACCTGTGCGACGTCGAGGAGCGCGCCGTCGTCAACGCGGCCGACGCCCGGAACATCTACGAGCTCCCGCTCATCCTCCACGAGGAGGGGCTCGACGACGTGGTCTGCGACGTCCTCCGCCTCGACGCCCCGATCGACCTGACCCCGTGGGAGATCGTCGTGGAGCGGGCCGAGGAGGCCGAGCGTCCGGTGCGCATCGGCCTGATCGGCAAGTACGTCGCCCTGCCGGACGCCTACCTCTCCGTGGCCGAGAGCCTGCGCCACGCCGGCTTCCACCACGGCGCCCGGGTCGAGATCGACTGGATCCAGGCGGAGGACGTCGAGGGTCTGCTCGCCGCGGGGCGCCTGTCGGAGCTCGACGGGATGGTGATCCCCGGCGGCTTCGGCATCCGCGGCATCGAGGGGAAGATCGCCGCCGCGACGTACGCCCGGGAGAACGACGTCCCCTGCCTCGGGCTGTGCCTCGGCCTCCAGGTCATGAGCATCGAGTTCGCCCGCAACGTGCTCGGCCTGCAGGGTGCCAACTCGAGCGAGTTCGATCCGAGCAGCCCGCACCCGGTCATCGACATCATGCACGACCAGCGCGACCTCACGGACATGGGCGGCACCATGCGCCTCGGTGCGTACTACGCCGTGCTCGCGCCGGGCACGAAGGTGTTCGAGGCCTACGGTGAGCCGGTCGTCAGCGAGCGCCACCGCCACCGCTACGAGTTCAACAACGCCTACCGCAGCCGTTTCGAGGCCGGCGGGTTCGTCCTGTCGGGCACGTCGCCGGACAAGCGCCTGATCGAGTTCGCCGAGCTCGACGGCCACCCCTTCTACGTCGGCACGCAAGCCCATCCCGAGTTCAAGAGCCGGCCGGATCGCCCCCACCCGCTGTTCCGGGAGCTCGTCACCGCGGCGCTGGTCCGCCGCGAGGGTCGCAACCCCCACCTCATCCCGCTCGACGGCGAGGGCGTGTCGGCGGCATGAGCCCGCCCGCGCCGGGGTTCCGCCGCCTCGGTGAGCGGACGATCCACGAGTGGGGCATCTGGCGCCTGGTGGCGGCCGACTTCGAGGCGCCCGACGGTGAGCGATTCGACCGTCACATCGTGCGTTCGCCCGGCGCGGTGGCCGTGGTCCCACTGCTGTTCGACGCCGAAGGCCAGGCGTCCGTGGTGCTCGTCGACCAGTACCGGCCGGCGTTCGACCGCACCGTCGTCGAGCTGCCGGCCGGCATGCGTGACGTCGACGGGGAGGAGCCGGAGCTGACCGCGCAGCGGGAGCTGGCCGAGGAGGTCGGGTTCCGGGCTGGGAAGATGACCTTCCTGACCGAGTACCTGCCGTCTCCCGGGCTGACCGACGCCACCATGCGGCTCTACCTCGGCACCGACTTGCAACCCGTGCCGCGCGAGGTGCACGGTCCGGAGGAGTCGCACATGACGATCCTTCACCTGCCCTTCCCCGAGGCCATCCGTCAGGTGCGCGCGGGTGAGATCGTCAACGCGGCGACCGTCATCGGCCTCCTGCTGGTGGCCGACCGGCTGGGTGGGGCCGGGTCGTGACCACCGCGACGGCCGCCGGCACCGCGACGGTCGTGTCCGGACTGCCCCTGGACGCCGAGGAGTACCTGACGTGGCTGACGGTCGAGCGGGGTCGGTCGCGCAACACCCTGCGGGCCTACCGCCATGACCTGACGGCGTACGTCGCGTGGCTGGAGGACCGCTCCGTTCGCCTGGACGACGTGACCGAGGCCGACGTGGCCGCCTACGTCGGCCGGCTGCGGGCGGATGGCCGGGCGCCGGCGTCGGTGGCGCGGGCGCTGGCCGCGGTGCGCAACCTCCACCGATTCCTCGCCGAGGAGGGGCGGACAGCCAACGACCCCGCTGTCGAGGTGGCCGCACCACGCGTGCCGTCGGGTCTGCCCAAGCCGCTCTCCGAGGAGGAGGTCACGGCCCTGCTCGACGCCGTGGTGGGCAACGAGCCGGTGCACCACCGTGACCGTGCCATCCTCGAGCTGCTCTACGGCACCGGCATGCGCATCAGTGAGCTGTGCGGCCTGGGGCTCGGGGACGTCGACCCGGGCGCGGCGGTCGTCCGGGTGTTCGGCAAGGGGGCCAAGGAGCGCATCGTCCCCGTCGGACGTCCCGCGCTGACCGCCGTGGCTGCCTGGCGGGGGCCATCCGGGCGACCCCGCATGGCGCCGGCGCGGTGGGCCCGCCGGGGCGACGCCGACGCGCTCTTCCTCAACCAGCGGGGCGGGCGCCTCTCCCGCCAGGCGGGTTGGGCCATCGTCACCCGCTACGGCACCCGGGCCGGGCTGGGGGACCGGCTGAGCCCGCACGTCCTGCGCCACTCGTGCGCCACCCACATGCTCGACCACGGCGCCGATCTCCGGGTCGTCCAGGAGCTCCTCGGCCACGCCTCGATCTCCACCACGCAGGTGTACACGAAGGTCTCCGGCGACCGTCTCAGGACGGTGTTCGAGGCCGCCCACCCGCGGGCGCGACGCTGACGTGGCCGGCTCCCTGGCCCACGCGGCCCACCTCGGCCGTCGCTTCGTCGGCTCGCTGTCCCGCCGGCCGCCCGACGCGGCCGACGAACGCTGGGCCCAGGGCCAGCTGCTGCCGTCCGAGGTCGAGCTCTGGCGGACGATGAGCAACCAGGACCGCCGCCACGCCATCGAGGTGGCGCAGCGCTTCGCGGTGCGCCACAGCGCCGCGTCGCGGGCGGAGATGGCCGGTGCGCTGCTGCACGACATCGGGAAGGTCGACTCCGGCCTCGGAACGTTCTCCCGCGTCGCCGCCACGCTCGTGCCGGAGCGCTGGTGCCGCGGTCGCTACGCCCGCTACCACCAGCACGAGGCCATCGGCGCGGCGTGGTGCCGGACCGCTGGGAGCGACCCTGTCACCGTCGCACTCGTGGCGGACGACGGCTCTGCCCCGCCCGACGCCCAGGCCGCCCTCCACGACGCCGACGAGATCTGACGGCGGTCACCGTCGGTCGCCCACCCCACCCCGTTGTGGTCGCGAGATCGCCCCTCAGACCGGCAAGATCGCGACCAGAACGAGGATTCAGGCCTGGAAAGGGTCGCTGAGGCGCCGCTGGCGCTCGGCGGCGCCCGGTCAGGCGCGGACCCGCTTCATCTCGGGGTCGTAGAGCGGCCTGATCG
>JBKPRL010000090.1:0-22605 GCA_046734535.1 bacterium
CGTCACCGTCGTCGAAGGCCCGCCGCACGGCCTTCGCCAGCCGGGGCGCCGCCCGCAGGCCGACCGCCACCGAGTAGCCGGTCGCCGGGTGCACCAGGCCGGCCGCGGCCCCGGTCGCCGCCACCGGCTGCACCCTGGGGAGCGGCCCACCCAGAGGGATGTCGACATGCTCCTCGCCGAGCACCTCCGTCGGGGTCACCCCGACGCGTTCGAGGCGGCAGACCAAGCGCCGCCTCAGCTCGTCGCCGGCCACCGGAGGCGACGCCGCGAGTGCCGTCTCCTCCACCAGGAACCGGCCCTCGCCCAGGTCGAGCGCGTAGAGGAACGTCGGCCGCGGATCGGCCCCTGCGCCGTCCACTTCTGCCGGCGACCAATCCATGAGCGTGCACGACCGGAGCGGGATCGGCGGCCGGTCGAAGCGCGCCAGGAGGCCGAACGCGGTCTGGTGGGCGCGCGGAGGACCGGCGCGGCGCAACAGGCCGGGCCGCGCGCCTCCGGTAGCGTCGACGATCAGCCCGACAGCCATCCGACGCCCGTCGGCCAGCAGCAGGCGGCTACCCCAGCCGAAGTGCTGTGCGCCGATCGCCGCGCCGACGACGGCTCGACCGCCGGCGCAGCCGAACCGGTCCGAGAGCTCCCGGTGGAGACGGGCGTTGTCCAGCACCGCGTACGCCCGAGGCACGTCGTGCTCGAGGTGGCCGACGACGCGGACAGACCGCCACGAGGTATCGGCAACAGACGACAACCCGATCGGTTCGAGCTCGTCCAGCCAGCAGCCGTAGGTCGCCGGCCAGACCTCGCTGGGCGCCGGGGACACCAGCACGGCCTCCACCCCGGCCTCGGCCAGGGCGGCGGCGGCTGCCAGCCCGGCCGGCCCCGACCCGACGACCGCGACCTGCGCGTCGAGCCCCGAGGAAAAGGACCTCACCCGGCGTCGAGCACGGCCATGCGCCGGAACAGCTCGACGACGTTCGGGGGCGGACGGCTCGGGTCGAGCGTCCGGTAGACCGTCTCGACGTTGACGGTGACACGGCCCCGCTCCCCGAGGTCGGCGAACGTGCCGTCGCCGATCTCGCGGGCGATGTCGCGTGCCGCCTCCCAGGCGTCCACCCCAGCCTCGAAGCGGGCCGTCGCCTCCCGGTCGATGAAGGTCAGGTAGTCCCGCACCCCGACGACGCCGGCCTTGTCGGTCACGGGGCCATGACCGGGCACGACCTGCTCGACGTCGAGGTCGAGGATCAGATCGCAGGCCGCGACCCAGTTGGCGAGCGGACCGGCCCAGACGATGGGGGTGCCGCCGATGAACAGGATGTCGCCGGTGAAGATCGTCCGGGCGTCGGGCACGTGGGCGAGCACGTCGCCCCGGGTGTGGGCCGGTCCGACCTCGATCAGCTCCACCACGCGACCACCGACGTCGAGCTCCAGGCGGCCCTCGAAGGTACGGGTCGGCAGGGTCAGCTCGATGCCCTCGAAGTGGAACTCGCCGAAGAACGAGCGGAAGAGGTCACCGATCTCGCCCTCCGCCGACACCAGGCCGGCGAGGAGCTCCGGCGGCACCTCACCCATCTCCTCCGCCGCCGCGCGCGAGGCCACGATCTCGGTACCGCCGAGCAGCTGGTTGCCGTAGCAATGGTCGCCGTTGGCGTGGGTGTTCACGACCGTCGCGATGGGCGCAGTCAGGACCGCGGGCGCCATCGCCTCGAGCATGCGGGCTGTCAGGTCGAGATCGAAGAGGGTGTCGACCAGCAGCGACCGGCCGTCCCCGACGACCAGGCCGGCATTGCTCCATCCCCACCCGCCATCGGGTTGGAGGTAGGCGTGGCAGCCGTCGGCCACGTCGTGCAGTCCGGGCTCGTACTCAGGCATGCCGGGTATCTACCACTTCGACCCGGACCCTACGATGCCGGCCATGCGCCAGCTGAGCGGGATCGACGTGAGCTTCCTCAACCTCGAGACATCGACGGCGTTCGGCCACGTGTCCTCGCTCAACATCTACGACCCGAGCACCGCGCCCGGTGGAGCCGGCCTCGAGGCGACCAAGCAGATCATCCTCGAGCGCATGGACGAGCTGGCACCGTTCCGTCGGCGCCTGGTCGAGGTGCCGTTCGGCCTCGACCTGCCGTACTGGATCGAGGACGGCGACTTCGACATCGACTTCCACGTCCGCCACCACGCCGTCGCCCCACCGGGGACGCCGGAGCAGCTGGCCGAGACCGTGTCCCGCATCGTCTCGCGGCCGCTCGACCGCAGCCGGCCGCTGTGGGAGCTCTACGTGATCGAGGGCCTGGAGGGCGGTCGGATCGCGCAGCTCACCAAGATCCACCACGCCACCATCGACGGCGCCTCGGGCGCGCACATGCTGACCGTCCTGCTCGACAGGGAACCCGACGTCCGACCGTCGGGGCAGGTCGCGACCTGGGACTCCGAGCCGGTGCCGACCGACGCCGAGCTCCTGCAGATCACCATGGCCGAGTACCTGCGCCGGCCGGAGAAGATGCTGCGCACGAACCTGCGCATGTTCCGCGAGCTGGCTGCGTCGACCGGCAGTGGGGGCCTGCGGGCGCTGACTGACCTGCTCGCCCAACCCCTGCCCGGGCGGCTGGGCGACCTCATGCGGGAACGGCTGCGGAGCGGGTACGGGACCGAGGTCGACGACCCGCCGTCCCTCCCGCCGACCCTCGCGCCACGGACGCCGTTCAACCGGCCGATCACCGCGCACCGCCGCTTCGCCTTCACGACCATCCCCCTCGACGACGCCAAGGCCATCCGCCGCGAATACGGGTGCACCTTCAACGACGTCGTCATGGCGCTGTGCTCGTCAACCCTCCGCCGCTGGCTCCTCGAGCACGACGCGCTCCCGGAGGAGTCGCTCATCGCCATGGTGCCCGTCAGCATCCGCGCCGGCGGCGACAGCACCGGCGACACCTACCAGAACAGGGTGTCCGGGCTGCTCGCCAGCCTGGCCACCAACGAGCCGGACCCGATCCAGCGCCTGCGCCTCGTGCAGCAGTCGATGAACGCTGCGAAAGGCACCTTCGCGGCCATCCCGGCCGAGACGCTGCAGGACTACACGCAGTTCGCGCCGCCGGCGATCGCGGCCCGCGCGATGCGGATGTACAGCCGGCTGCGCATCGCCGACCGGATGAACCCGCCGTTCAACGTCACGATCTCGAACGTCCCCGGGCCGGCGGAGCCGCTCTACTCAGCCGGGGCCCGCCTCGAGCACTTCTACCCGGTCTCGATGATCATCGACGGCCAGGGCCTGAACATGACTGTCCAGAGCTACAACGGCAACCTCGACTTCGGCTTCATCGCCTGCCGGGAGCTGGTGCCCGACCTGTGGAGCATGGTCGACTACCTGCACGAGTCCCTGGAGGAGCTGCTGGACTCGATCGGACCGGCCGCTCCCGCCGCGAAGAAGGCCGCGGCGAAGCGGCCAGCGAAGAACGTTGCGAAGGCAACGAAGCGGCCGGCGAAGAAAGCTACGAAGGGAACGAAGCGGCCGGCGAAGAAAGTTGCGAAGCGGCCGGCGAAGAAGTCGGCCACGGCCCGCACGCGGGCACCCGTCAAGCGGGTGGCGTCTCGGTAGGGAGCCCTTCGAGGTGGGCGGCGTCGTTGTAGCGGACGAGCTGCCAGCGCCCGGGTCGGATCCGCCGCAGCTCGGTCAGCGACGTGTTGACCGTCCGCAGCTCGAACCCGCCGGTCATCGGCAGGTGGAGGAGGAACCGGAAGGCCGCGTCGATCACCCCGCCGTGGCAGACCACGACGAGGGTCTTCCCGTCGTGGGCGGCCCCGAGATCGTGGACGGCCCGGCCGATGCGGTGGTGGAAGTCGGCCAGCGTCTCGCCGCCGGGGAAGGTGACGGCGAACGGATCGCTCTCCCAGTCGGGCATGCCGTGGCGGTCGAGGAAGTCCTGGAAGGAGAGGCCGTCGCAGTCCGGCCCGGGGTCGTGCTCGCCGACGGCCGGGTCGACGATCACCGGCAGGTCGTCGAGGGCGGGCGCGAGGAGCTCGGCGGTCTCGATGGCGCGGGGGAAGTTGCTCGACACGAGCACGTCGGCGTCGACCTCACCCGTGCGGGTCAATCGGTCGGCCAGGGCCTCGGCCTGCTTGCGCCCGAGCGGCGAGAGCCCGCGGCAGGTCCGGTAACCACCGATCGTGCGGGCCACCGTGGTGTTCGACTCGCCGTGGCGGACGAAGACGAAGCGGGTCACGTCAGCTTCTCCACGAAGGACTCGAGCTGGCGCAGGTTCCGGCACTCGTACACGCCGTCGGTGTGCATGCCGTACTCGCCGACGATGGAGTCTCCGGTGTTCCAGTAGCTCCGGGGCTCCGGGTTCAGCCAGTAGACGTGCCGGGCCTTCTGTCGCATCTCGCGGACGACCCAGCTCTGGGCGGCGTGGTAGTTGTTCCGCGCGTCGCCGAGCAGCAGGATCGTGGTCTTCGGCCCGACGTCCTTGCCGTAGCGCTCCCAGAACACCTCGAAGGCGTGGCCGTAGTCGGAGTGGCCGTCCACCCAGACGACGTCGGCCTCGGTGTTGACGCGGTGGACGGCCTCGGTGATGTCCTCGACACCCTTGAAGAACTCGGTCACCTCGTCGATGCCGTCGATGAAGACGAACGAGCGCACCTTCGAGAACTGCCCCTGGATGGCGTACACGAGCATCAGCGTGAAACGGGCGAAGGCGGCCACCGAGCCGGAGATGTCGGCCACCACCATCAGCTCCGGCTTGGCCGGCCGCGGGTACTTGAACTTGGGCTCGGCCGGCACGCCTCCGTACGACAGCGAGTGGCGAACCGTGCTGCGGAAGTCGAGCGGGCCCTTGCGACCGTGGCGGCGCTTGCGGGCCAGGCGGGCGGCCAGCTTGCGGGTGAGCGGGTACAGCGCCTTGCGCAGCGACGCCATCTCGTCGCGCGAGGCGTGCATGAAGTCCACGTCCTCCGGCAGGGGCTTGCGCAGGGTCTTGGCCATCGCCTCGACGCCGCGGTCGGCCACCAGGCGGCGCCGGATCTCGGCCTCGATCTCCTGGCGGAAGGCGTCGATGCGACTCTGGTACTCGTCCTGCTCCAGCCGCTCCTCGAGGGGCGTCAGCTCGCCGCCCACCTGCTCGCGTGAGGCCTCCATGAGCTGGTCGAGCAGCGAGTCGAGGTCGAGGTTCCGCAACGTCCGGTAGAGGTAGTACGTCCCGCCGACCGGCCGTCCCGGCTCCATCCCTGCGTACCGGCTGACGGCCTGGCGGGCCAGCGCACGCAGCAGCGCTTCGTCGCCGTTCATCAACGCCTGGTAGAGGAGCTGTGCCAGCTCCTCCGGTGTCAGGCTCTCCATCCCGGCCGCGCCGGCGCGGCCCTCACCCTGGCGGAGCTGGTCCTGCATGTCCCGCCACAGCTCGTCCGCGTCCGCGTCCTCCTTCAGCCGGTACTGCGGACCACGCAGGCTGAAGTAGACCTCGAACACGGTCTCGAACGAACGCCAGTGGGCGTTGTTCTTGACCAGGGTTGCGGCAAGGGCGAACTTGAACGCCTCCCGGTCCTCGATCGGGATGTGCTTCACCGCCTCCATGGCGTCCAGGTTCTCCGTCAGGCTGACCGGCAGCCCGGCCGCCCGCAGCTCCTGGATGAACCCGGCGAGGAGGTCGATCACGGTGCGCTCACGCGGTCCTGCGAGCGGGGCTCACCGGGTCGGGGTGTCGACCGAGAGCTCCTTGGCCGCCTTGGCGATGTCGGTCTGGTACTTGAGCAGGATGTGGAGGGTCTCCTTGGCCTGCTGAGCCTCGATGTGCTCGATGCCGAGCAGGACGAGGGTCCGGGCCCAGTCGATCGTCTCCGACACCGAGGGCGCCTTCTTGAGCTCGAGCTGGCGGATGGAGCGCACGATCCGGGCGATCTGGTCGGCCAGGTTGTCGCTGACGTCCGGGACCTTGGCCAGGACGATCTGCTTCTCCCGCTCCAGGTCCGGGTAGTCGACATGGAGGTAGAGGCAGCGCCGCTTCAGCGCCTCGGACAGCTCACGGGTGTTGTTGGACGTCAGGAACACGAGCGGGATCTGGCGGGCCTCGATCGTGCCCAGCTCGGGGATCGACACCTGGTAGTCGGACAGGATCTCGAGCAGCAGGGCCTCGGTCTCGACCTCCACCCGGTCGACCTCGTCGATGAGGAGCACGACAGGCTCCTCGGCGCTGATGGCCTCGAGCAGCGGCCGGGTGAGGAGGAACTCGTCGGAGAAGATGTCGTCGTGGATCTCGCTCCACGAGTCGCTCTGGCGGTCGGCCTGGATGCGCAGGAGCTGCTTCTTGTAGTTCCACTCGTAGAGCGCCTTGGACTCGTCGAGGCCCTCGTAGCACTGGAGCCGGATGAGCCGGGCGCCGGTCATCTCGGCGACGCTCTTGGCCAGCTGCGTCTTGCCGGTGCCGGCCGGTCCCTCCACGAGCACGGGCTTGCCGAGCCGGTCGGCCAGGAACACGACGCCCGCGATGCCCTCGTCGGCGAGGTAGGTCACGTCCTGCAGCTGCTGGCGAACGGAGGCGACGGTGTCGAAGCGCTCTCCGTACGTCGAAGGGGGTCCGGCGGCCATGGCGGCCAACCCTACCGGCCGCCTTGACCGCGGGGTCAATCGGTTCCCCGCCGTCGCTCAGCCGGTCAGGATCGTGAGGTCGCGCACCGCGTACTGGTGGTGGTTCCACTCCTCGTCCATCACGACGTGCAGGCAGTCGAGCACCGTGTGCGTCGTCGCCGGCGGGTAGCCGCGGTCGTCGTCACCGCGGCGCGGGCGCGCCAGCTCGTCCTCGTCGACGGTGGCCAGGTAGGCCCGCACCTCGGCCACCCGCTCGTCGCGGACCGCGAGCACCGCCGAGAACGACGGCGTCGCCGACGGGTCGAGTCCGAGCGCCGACCCGTCACGGAGGAAGGCCGGCACCAGTCCGAAGGGGTGGTACGGGTGGTCCCGACCGAGCACGGCCCGACCGAACCACGCGTCCGTGACGAAGATCAGGTGGCGGAGGGTCTCGACCAGCGACCACTCCTCCTCGACCCGTTCCTGGCGCCGCGACTCGGGCAGGTCCTCGGCCACGGCGAGGGTCGGGCGCCAGAACGCCTCGACCGCGGCCCAACCCTCCCGGAGCCCGGCTGCGTCCTCGGCCCGCAGCAGCAGCCGCTCGGGATGGCGGCGATCGAGCTCGGCCGCCACCAGCGGCGCGACCTCGATGTCGTTGACCGTGAGACCCTCGATCAGGCCCGAGAGCTGGGCGCCGACGAGGAGCGCGTCGGTGATCCGAGCGCCGGTGAGGTCGACGTCGCGCATCCGGACGCCAGAGAGGTCGACGCGCGTGAACCGAGCGCCGCGCCATGCCGCGGTGTCCGTGAGCTCCTCGGCCACACGGTCAGCGTACGACCGGGCGGCCGGTCGCGACCCGGCCGACGTCCTTGAGCGTGACCCGGGCTGCGCTCGAGGCACCCGGTGCGACGGCGGCCCCCGGCGGCAGCAGGACCACCAGCGCCTGCGAACGGATGGAGAACCGCAGTGGCGGCGGCAGGGTGATCGACTCGCCGTCGAGCCCCGCCGCGACCTCGGCGTCCGAGTCGACCTCGAAGGTCGTCGCCGTCCAGGACGAGAAGCCCGAGAACCGGTCGGGCCGGCCGGCGGCCACCGCGGCCAGGAACGCGGCGGCGGAGCGGTCACCGTCGATCTGGAGCGTGATGATCGCCAGCTGGCCCGTGTCCAACCGCGGTCGCCGCCCGATGTCGCCGCCGCCACCGTAGGGGTTGTTGGAGATCTGGATCAGGTGGGCCCGGTCGCGGCGGCGGCCGTCCGGTCCGGTGAACCGGAGGTCGAAGGGCTTCGAGCCCGGGCCCAGCACCTTGGGCAGCGTGCTCAGCGCAGTGTCGACCTTGGCGTCGCGGTACTCCGGCGAGCTGACGATCGACGCGTAGAGCCCGAGCGAGACGTTGTTCATGAAGACGCGGTCGCCGACCATCCCCAGGTCCATGCGGCGCTCGACGCCCTCCGTGTAGGCCGTCAGCGCGCCGACCACGTCGTCACGGGCGAGGCCGAGGTCGCGGGCGAGGTGGTTGCGCGTCCCAGCCGGCACCACCACCATCGGCACCTGCCCTTCGGCGGCGACGGTGGCCACGAGGGCCTGCGAGCCGTCCCCGCCGGCCATCCCGATGGCCGGCGCACCGCCGTCGATGGCTCGGCGGGCCAGCTCCTGCAGATCGTCGCCCTGCCGGAGGATGATCGGCACGATGCCGCACGACTGGCACGCCTCCACGAGGTGCGCCCGCTCGGCCTTCCCGCCTCCGGAGCGGAGGTTGATGATCAGCGCGGGACGGCCCTCGGGTCGTCGGGCCCCGACCGGTGCGTCGGCGGGAACACCACCCACCGCTGCCGTCGGAAGCGCGGGCGGTTCGGCCGCAGTCAACGTCCGCCGGACCGCCCAGCGACCCAACGTGACGGCCAGCGCCAGCAACACCAAGCGGCCGACGAGCACCGCGAACGTGCTGGGGTCCTGCACGAACCCGTAGCCGACGACGCTGATCAGGGCGACCGCCATCACCGCCACGCCGGCGACCCGGCGCACGCCGGTCCGGGTGAGCGCGTACCACCCACCTGCGACGGCCACCAGCAGCAACGGGATCTGCACGCTGAGACGGCGCAGGTCGTCGTTGACGCTCGCGATCGTGAGCACGACGACGATGCCGACCAGAAGGATCGAGAGGCCGGCGGCGAGTCGGGTTCGGCGAGCGTCCTTCCCCGACGTCACGCGCGAGCATCCTAGGCCAGCGTCTTCGGCGGCCGTCGGTCGAGCCAGGCAGAGAGGCGGTACGGTCCTCCACCCATGACGGCGGGCTCGCTGACGGCGGCGGTGGGCGCCTTCGTCGACGAGCTGACGGCGATCCTCGACGGGTTGACAGCGCGCCCGGGTTCGTACCGCAACATCGTCATGGACGAGGCCGACGCCGTCGTCGGCTCGATGCTGGCCGCCGACGGCCGGGTCTCCGAGGCGGAGGCCGAGGCCTACGCCCGCGCTGTCGGCCGCTTCGTCCGGCGCAACGGCCGGCCGGTCGACGCGGTGACGGCCCGAACCTCCGACCAGGTGCTGCGCCGGCGAGGATGGGCGGCGCGGCCCTCCGAGCTGTTCACCCTGCTCGTCGAGTCCGACGCACGGTCCGCGACGCTCAACTCCCACCGCTACTACCAGCGCGCCATGGAGTGCGCACAGTCCGCGGCCGACGTCGACGCGGTCTTCACGCGCGACGAGCTGGAGACGGTGGACCAGCTCCGGTCCACGCTCCTCGCGGCGATCGACGGAGCCGGGCTGGCCCGCCCGCCGACCGGCGACGTCTCCCCCACCCCCGCCCTTCCCGCTCCCACCGCCGAGGACCGCGCGCTGGCCCTCCCGAAGCTGCTCGACGAGCTCGACGCACTCATCGGGTTGGGTTCGGTGAAGGCGTCGGTCCGCCAGCTCACCAACCTGCTGCAGATCCAGCAGCTGCGCCTCGACCGGTCGCTCCCGGTCCTCGACACCAGCCTCCACGTGGTCTTCAGCGGCAACCCCGGGACGGGCAAGACGACCGTCGCCCGCCTGCTGGCCCGCATCTACCAGGCGCTCGGCGTGCTCTCGAAGGGCCAGCTGGTCGAGGCGGACCGCTCGCTGCTCGTCGCCGGCTACGTCGGCCAGACGGCGATGAAGACCCGCACCGTCGTCGAGCAGGCACTGGGTGGCGTGCTGCTCATCGACGAGGCGTACGCCCTGGCCCGGGGCGGCGAGAACGACTTCGGGAAGGAGGCCATCGACACCCTGGTCAAGCTCATGGAGGACCACCGCGACGACCTGGCTGTCATCGCCGCCGGATACACCGACGAGATGGCGACGTTCGTGGCCAGCAACCCCGGGCTGCGGTCCCGTTTCACCCACACCATCGTCTTCCCCGACTACACCGATGACGAGCTGGTCGACATCTTCTGCGAGATGGGCGAGACGAACCGGTACGTGCCGAGCGAGGGCGCGATCGACCGGCTGCGGGCGATCCTCGCGGCGACGCCGCGGGACCGTGGCTTCGGCAACGCCCGTTTCGTCCGCAACCTCTTCGAGGAGGCCGTGTCGAACCAGGCCTCCCGCCTGGTCGACGCCGACGAGCCCACCGAGGAGCAGCTGACGACCCTCATCGCCGCAGACCTACCGGCGGCCTGACCGCCCAGGACGCCTCTACGCTGCCCGCCGATGTGGGCGAAGCGGATCGGCGCCATCCTGCTGGCCGCGCTCCTGATCGGCGGGGCCGTGCTCCTCCGCCGCGCGGTGACCAACGGGTCGGACTCGCCGACCACGGAGCCGCCGGCGTCCGCCACCTCGGTCACCTGCGTCTCCGAGCTGGAACCCGCCTGCCGTGCCCTCGCCGCCGGCGACCCGGCGATCGAGCTCACCGTGGAGCCGGCGGGGACCACCTACGAGCGGGTCGTCTCCGATCCGTCGAGCGCCCCCGAGGCCTGGATCACCCTGGCGCCGTGGCCAGCCATGGTCTCGAGCGCGGTCGCCGTCAACGGGGGCAACAACCCGTTCCCGACCGACCTCGCCGTCGGGAGCACGGACATCGTCATGGTCGGACGCGCGGCGAGGATGGGCGTGCTCACGCAGCATTGCGGCACCCTCAGCTGGCGCTGCATCGGTGACGTCGCGGGACAGCCCTGGCCGTCGGTGGGCGGCGAGACCGCCTGGGGAGTCGTGAAGCCGAGCCACGCCGACGCAGCGCAGTCCGCCGTCGGCCTCCTCGGCTTCTCGAGCATCGTCAGCGACTACTGGGGCCGGACGGACTACACCGGCGCGGACCTCGAGAACGACGACGCGTTCCAGTCCTGGTTGACCCGCTTCGAGCGCGCCGTCCCCACGTACGGTGACGCGGCCAACACGCCGCTCTCCCTGATGTTGGCCCAGCCCCGCATCGACGTCGTGGCCACGACCGCCGCCGAGGTGGCCGAGACGGCCGGTGCGCAGGCGTCGGATCTCACGACGAGCCCGCCGAACGTCCAGCCCCACCCCCAGGCCGAGCTGGTCGTCGCGGGCGGCGACGCCGCAGCGCGGATCGCGCACGGCATGCTGGCGGTGGTGCCGGGGCTCGAGGGCTGGTCGGCGCCGAGCGGCGGACAGCCCACCCCTCCGGTGGGAACCGGGATGCCGGGTCCCGACGTGATGATCGCGTTGCGTGATCTCTGGGAGGGAGTGGCGAAGTGAAGATCAGACGGGTGTCCACGGGTGTGGCGCTTGTTGCGGCTGTGGCCCTCGCTCCTGCGTGCTCGGGTGGCGGTGGGGCGTCGAGCGATGCCAGCGGGGGGACCGGCGGGGCGACGCCTGGCGTCGACCCGAGCTGCGTCATCGTCGACATGGCGGTCTCGCCGGAGAAGGTGACGCTGCTCACCGACCTCGCCGAGACCTTCAACGCGTCGGACGCCAAGGTCGGCGACCGCTGCGTCGCCGTGCGCGTGGCCCGGAAGTCGTCCGGTGCGGCCGCCACCCTGCTCGCGCAGGGCTGGCCCGATCCCGACACGAACGGACCGGCGCCAGTCATCTGGTCGCCGGCCGCCAGCGGCTGGGCCGCCATCGTCAACCAGAAGGTCGGTCGGACGCTGGCGCCGGCCGGGCGGTCCTTCATGCAGACGCCGCTCGTCATCGCGATGCCCAAGCCCATGGCCGAAGCGCTCGGCTACCCCGCCACACCGATCGGCTTCGCCGACATCGTCGCCCTCGCCAACGACCCTGCGGGCTGGGCCAAGTACGGCCATCCCGAGTGGGGACAGTTCAAGCTGGGCAAGACCAACCCCAACTTCTCCACCAGTGGCCTCAACTTCACGGTGGCCGAGTACTACGCGGCAACCGGCAAGACGAGCGGGCTGACCGTCGAGGACCTGAACCGTCAGGACGTCGCCGACTTCGCCAAGAGCGTGGAGAGCGCCGTCGTCCACTACGGCGACATCACCGGGACCTTCCTGAGCAACTGGTACCGCGCCGACGCCCGTGGCACCGCGCTCACCTACGCGTCGGCCGTCGCCGTCGAGGAGAAGTCCATCCTCGACTACAACTCGGGCAACCCCGACGGGGAGCTCTCGCCGGGCGAGTCCCCCCGGCCGCCCAAGGTCCCGCTCGTGGCCATCTACCCGAAGGAGGGGACGCTGTACTCCGACAGCCCGTTCCTCGTGCTCGACGCGGACTGGGTGACACCGGAGCAGCGGCAGGCCGCGCGGCTCTTCGAGGACTACGTCCAGCGGCCCGCGAACCAGGCGAGGGTCCTGCAGTACGGCTTCCGGCCCGGCAACACGTCCGTGGCCATCGGCGACCCGATCGTCGCGGCCAACGGCGTCGACCCGAACGAGCCCCAGAACGTGCTCGACGTGCCCGAGCCGGCCGTCCTCGTCAAGGTGCTCGACACCTGGGAGCAGCAGCGCAAGGCGGCGCGGGTGCTGCTCGTGATCGACGTGTCGGGCTCGATGGCCGACCCGGCCAGCCAGGACTCCGACGCCACCAAGCTGGAGCTGGCCCGCGACGCCGCCATCGCCGCGCTCGACCAGTTCAAGGACGCCGACGCGGTGGGTCTGCGGATCTTCACGACCGACCTCGACCCGTCCGGCGCGACGTCGGTGGACCTCGTCCCCGTGGCGCCCATGGACGAGGGCCAGCGGACCCGGCTGAAGGAGCAGATCGAGTCGCTGATCCCGCAGAACGGCACGCCGCTCTACCAGGCCACCCAGGACGCGGCGGACACCGTGCGCGACGCCTACGACGCGTCGGCCATCAACGCGGTCGTCCTCCTGACCGACGGCGTGAACGACGACGGCGACCAGAACGACGATGCGGACCAGCTGGACCAGCTCATCCGCACCCTCCGGGGCGGCGAGGGCGTCAACGCCAAGACGGTCCGGGTGTTCCCGATCGCCTACGGCCAGGATGCGGACACCGCGACCCTGAGGCGGATCGCGGAGGCCTCCAACGGCGCGCTCTACTCGGCCAGCAACCCCGCCACCATCAACGACGTCTTCACGGCGGTGGTCTCCAACTTCTGAGGCCAGCCAATAGTGTCCAACGGCTGATGGCGACCTCGTTCCGCGACCGGTTCTTCACGCCGCCCGTGGCCAAGGCCATGACGTCGCCGCTGGGCATCGTCCTGGCCGGGATCGGGGCGGCCGTGGGCCTCGTCACGGGGCTCGGCATCCCCGGCGCGATCGGCCTGGCCGCGGTGGCCTGGGGAGGAAGGGTGGCCGCCGCCGTCCCGCGGGGTGAGAAGCGCGGTGCGCGGATCGACCCGTTCGCGCTGCAGGAGCCGTGGCGGCGCTACGTCCAGAGCTCGCTGTCGGCACAGGCCCGCTACGACCGGACCGTCGAGGCCACGCCCGACGGCCCGCTGCGCGACCACCTCTCCGAGGTCGGCACCCGCCTGGAGCAGGGCGTGGACGAGGTCTGGCAGGTGGCCTGCCGGGGCGACGACATGGACCGCGGGCTCAAGACGCTCGACGTGCGCAGCGCGCAGGCCGAGCTGGACCGGCTCGACAAGGAGCCGACCGGCTCGCACACCGCCGCCACCCGAGAAGCGCTGGTCGCGCAGCTGGCCACCGCGGCGCGCATGAAGGCCGTGTCGACCGATGCCCGCGACCGCCTCCGCCTCCTCGACGCACGGCTCGACGAGCTGGTCGCGCGCGCCGTCGAGCTCTCCGTCAGCGGCAGCGCATCCGCCATCTCCGGGTTCGGCGACGACGTGGACAGCCTGGTCAGCGAGATGGAGTCGCTCCGCCAGGCGCTCGAGGAGGCGAACCGGGCCGACGGCGGAGATGCGGGCGGCTCGCCCCAGGCGTGGCCGAGCCCGTGACCGACGGGGGGCGGAGCGACCAGCAACGCCTCCTCGCTGCCAACGTCTCGGTCGCACTGGGCACGCTGCTGTCGCGCGTCACGGGTCTGCTGCGGGTCATCGTCTTCGGCATCGTGATCGGGCAGAACGCACTGGCCGACGCGTACGACGGCGCGAACAACTCGCCCAACTCGATCTACGAGCTGCTGATCGGCGGCGTGCTCTCGGCCACGCTCGTGCCGTTGTTCACCAGCCAGCTGGAGGAGGACGACGAGGAGGCCACGAGCGCCGTCGTCACGGTGTCCGTCATCGCCATGGCGGCGGTGACCGCGGCCGCCGTCGTCGCCGCGCCGTTCATCTTCCGGCTCTTCTCCTTGTCCCCGTCGTCTTCGGTCGATGCGGAGCAGTACCGGCGGGTGGGCACCGCCCTGGCTCGGATCTTCCTCCTCCAGATCTTCTTCTACGGCTTGATGGCCCTCGGCTCCTCGCTCCTCCAGGCCCGGCGGCGATTCTTCGCCCCGGCCTGGGCGCCGGTGCTGGCCAACCTCGTCATCATCGGCTTCCTGCTCCTGGTGCCGAGCGTGCTCAACGGCCAGGACCCCTCCCTCGGCCTGGCCGACACCGACGGCGGCTTCCGCCTGTTGCTCAGCCTGGGCGCCACCTTCGGTATCGCCGTCATGGCGGTCTCCCTCGTTCCCGCGCTCATCCGGGCGGGGGTGCGCCTCCGGTTCCGCCCGGCGTGGCGCCACCCCGCGGTGCGCAAGCTGCTGACGCTGTCGGGCTGGACGCTCGGCTACGTGGTGGCCAACCAGGTGGCCCTGATCGTCGTGAAGAACCTGGCCCGCCCGGGCAGCGGCGGCCAGGACGCGTACTCGAAGGCCTTCACGTTCTTCCAGCTGCCCCACGGCCTGCTCGCAGTGTCGATCACGACGACGTTCGTGCCCGACCTGGCCCGCTTCGTCGCCCGCAAGGACAAGCCCGCGTTCATCGCCCGCTCCTCGCTCGGCGTCCGGCTGGTCGCCCTCTTCACCTTCCCGGCCTCGCTCGGCATGCTGGCCCTGGCCCGGCCGATCATCGGGGCGTTCCTGCAGCACGGCGAGTTCAGCGAGCAGGCCGCCGTCAACACCAGCCGGGCGCTGGCCGGGTTCTCCATCGGTCTGGTCGGCTTCTCGGTCTACCTGTTCGTGCTCCGGGGCTTCTACGCCCACCAGGACACCCGGACGCCGTTCGTGATCAACGTCGTGGAGAACCTGCTCAACATCGTCTTCGCCGTGATCCTCGTCGGGCGCTACGGCGTGCTCGGGCTGGGTCTCGCCTTCGCCCTCGCCTACCTCTTGAGCGCGGCGTGGGCGCTCCAGGTCCTGTCGTTCAAGGTGCCGGGCTACGCGCTGCGACCCGTCTTCGCCAGCCTCGGACGGATGCTCCTGGCCTCGGTGCTCATGGCCGAGATCGTCTGGTTCGTCAGCCGGGCCGTCGGTGCGAACAGCGGCGTCGGCGCCGCGGTTCGGGTCCTCGCCGGCACCGTCGTCGGCGTCGCGGTCTACGTCGGCGTCCTGGCGCTCCTCCGGTCACCCGAGCTCGCGGCGGCGAGGCGGTTGGTCGGCCGTAGCATCCCCTCATGATCAAGCTGTTCCGGCGCTGGTGGGGCTACCTGAACGCCAAGCTGTCCGGCAAGTTCAACGAGATGGCCGACCCCGCCGTGCAGCTCGAGCAGGCGCTCCGGGAGGCCCAGGACCAGCACCGCCGGCTCAAGGAGCAGGCGGCCAACGTCATCGCCAGCCAGAAGCAGGCCGAGCTGCGGCTCAACAAGCGCATGGGCGACCTGGAGTCCTTGAACACCAACGCCCGTCAGGCGCTGATCATGGCCGCCGACGCGCAGAAGGCCGGGGACACCGAGCGAGCGGCCCGGATGACGTCCGCGGCGGAGACGATCGCCACGCAGCTCATCCAGGTCGAGAAGGACGTCGGCGACCTGAAGGCGCTGGTGCTGCAGTCGACGCAGGCGTCGGACCAGGCGAAGGCCGCCGTGCAGCAGAACTCCCGGGCGCTCCAGCAGAGGCTGGCCGAGCGCTCCAAGCTGCTCAGCCAGCTGGAGCAGGCGAAGATGCAGGAGACGATCAACAAGGCCATGGCCAGCCTCAACGAGGCCGTGGGTGATGACGTCCCGACGCTGAGCGAGGTGCGGACCAAGATCGAAGCCCGCTACGCCAAGGCCAAGGCCGTGGCCGAGCTCAACGAGGGCACGGTCGACGCCAGCATCCGCGAGATCGAGGAGGCGACCGCGAACGCGGCCGCGCAGGACCGGTTGTCCGAGCTGCGCGACGAGCTCGGTCTCGGGACGGCCAAAGCGCTCGACGTCTCGCCGGCGACGACGCCCGCCGGGCTCGACGGCGGCCCGCCCCCGCCGGCGTAGGCGGCTCGACGCCGACGCCGTCCTAGGGCTGCCCTAGGGCAGCACCACCAGGTCGTCGCGGTGGATGGCCTCGTGGGCCACGTCGGCCGGGAGGTCCCGGGTGCGCTGGCCCGCCGTGCGCCGCAGCACGCGGGCTTCGGCAGCCGCCATCCCGCGGGCGAAGACCATGCCGTCGCGTCCCGTGATGTCGAGGGTGTCACCCTCGTCGAACTGACCGACGACCTCGACGACACCGGCCGGCAACAGCGACGTTCCCCGTTCCACGACCGCCTGGCGGGCGCCGTCGTCGACGACGAGGTGGCCCGCGGTCGCGCTGGCGAACGCGATCCAGAGCTTCCGAGCCGGCAGCCGCCGCTCGTTCGCCGCGAACGTCGTGCCGATGCCGTCGACCCCGGCCACGGCCCCCGCCACGACGTGGGGGCGGTCGGCGCGGGCGATGATCGCCTCCACCCCTGACCACGAGGCGATGCGGGCCGCCGCCAGCTTCGACGCCATGCCGCCACGACCCCGGACCGAACCGGTCCCGCCGGCCACCACGCCGAGGATCGGGTCGTCCGCCGGCACGTGGGCGATCAGCGTCGCGCGCGTATCCCGGCGGGGGTCGGCCGTGAACAGGCCGTCCTGGTCGGTCAGCAGCAGGAGGACGTCGGCGCTGACGAGGTGGGCGACGAGCGCGGCGAGCCGGTCGTTGTCGCCGAAGCGGATCTCGTCGTTGGCCACGGCGTCGTTCTCGTTCACGACCGGTACGCACCCGAGGTCGAGCAGTCGCGCCAACGTCTGGCGGGCGTGCAGGTACTGGCGCCGGTTCACGAAGTCGTGGGGCACCATCAGCACCTGCGCGGCCACCGCGTGGTGGTCGGCCAACGAACGCGTCCACGTCTCCATCATCCGGGGCTGGCCGAGGGCGGCGAGCGCCTGCAGCGTGGGGAGGTCGGCCGGGCGCTGCTGCAGGCCGAGGGCGGCCACGCCGGCCGACACCGCACCCGAGCTGACGACCACGACCTGGTGACCCTGGCTGCGGACGTCGGCCACCTGCTGGCACAGCTCGGCCACCATCTCCTCGTCGACTTGTCCGAGCTCGCCCGTCAGCGACGAGGTCCCGATCTTCACGATGACGCGGGCCACGGCTCAGCCGTCCGGCTCGTACTCGAAGCTGAAGGCGCCGATGTGCACGACGTCACCGGACTGCGCGCCGGCCCGCGCCAGCGCCTTGGCCACGCCCAGCCGCTTCATGCGGTCGTCGATGTAGGCGAGCGCCTGACGATCGGTGACGTCGGAGAGCGCCACGGCGCGCTCGGCCTGCCGCCCCGCGACCCGGAACTCGTGCTCACCCTCGCGGGACACCGTCACCCCCTCCACCTCGGGACGGACGACCACGAAGCCCTCCGGCTCCGGCTCCGCGGCGCGGGCCTCCTCGACGAGGGCGGCCAGGCGGCGGACGACCTCGGTGACGCCCTGACCCGTGACGGCCGACATCCGGAGGGCGGGCCCACCTGCGGCCGCCGGGTCGGCGACGTCGGCTTTCGTCCCGACCACGAGTCGCGGCCGCTCGAGCAGCTCGGGCCGGTACGAGGCGAGCTCGTGCACCAGGACCCGCTCCTGCTCCTCGGGTGACGTCTCGTCGATCGCGGCGAGGTCGAGCAGGAGGCACAGCACTCGGGCCCGCTCGATGTGGCGGAGGAACTGCAGTCCCAGGCCCTTGCCTTCGCTGGCGCCCTCGACGAGGCCGGGGATGTCGGCCACCACCAGCTCGTGGTCGTCGACGCGGACCACGCCGAGCTGGGGCGTCAACGTCGTGAAGGGGTAGTCGGCGATCTTGGGCTTGGCTGCGGAGATGCGGCTGATGAACGTGCTCTTGCCGGCGTTCGGGAAGCCGACGAGCGCGACGTCGGCCATCAGCTTGAGCTCCAGGCGCAGCCAGCGCTCCTCGCCCGGCTCGCCCTGCTCGGCAAAGCTCGGCGCCCGCCGCTTGTTGGTCAGGAACTTGGCGTTGCCCCTGCCACCCCGCCCTCCGGCCGCGGCCAGGAAGCGGTCGCCGTCGCGGCTCAGATCGGCGAGGACGGTGTCGCCGTCGAGGTCGAACACGACCGTCCCCTCCGGCACGTGGACCTCCAGGTCCTCTCCCCGCCGGCCGTGCAGGTCCTTGCCCTTGCCGTGGGCCCCGCTGGCGGCCCGGCGGTGGGGATGGTCGCGGAAGGCGAGGAGCGAGGCCACGTTGCGGTCCGCCACGAGCCAGACGTCGCCGCCCTTGCCGCCGTCGCCACCGTTGGGGCCGCCATGGACGACCGGGCCCTCCCGCCGGAAGCTGATGCACCCCGCCCCGCCATCGCCCCCGCGGACGTTGAGCCCGCACTCGTCGACGAAGGTGGCCACGGTCGATCGAGGCTACCGGGCCACCTCGGAGGACCCGCCGGGCGACGGTCCAGCCGCAAGGTCTGCGCCGATCGCGCCGTCGGTGACGCGATTCGCGCAGAGATCGCGGCCCCGTCGGCCGGCGGGCCGCTCTGGCACACCCCCTGCGTACCCTGGGAGGGGTGACGACGGATCGAGAACGGGCCTGGACGGCGACGATGGGAGGCCACGAGGCGGCCGGGATCGTCCGCGCCCACCGCGACTCGCACGCCCTGGCCGGTGCCGCCCCGGGGGGCCCCCGGGAGGCTCGGGAGGCGGCCGAGGACGCGATGCTCGCCCCTGGAGCGACCCGGGCGCGCGTCGCCGGCCATCGCCAGCGGGAGGAGGAGCCGGACCCGTGGCGGACCTGCTTCGAGCGGGATCGGGACCGCATCCTGCACGCCGCCGCGTTTCGCCGGCTCGCCGGCAAGACCCAGGTCTTCGTCTTCCCGGACGACCACCAACGCACCCGGCTGACCCACGCGCTCGAGGTGGCGCAGGTGGCCCGTGGCGTCGCCTCGGCCTTGGGGCTCAACGTCGCGCTCACCGAGGCCATCGCCCTTGGACACGACTGCGGGCACGGCCCTGGCGGCCACGCCAGCGAGGATGCGCTCAGCCCTTACCTTCCCGAGGGCTACGACCACGCGGTCTGGGGCGCCGACGTCGTCCTCACCCCGCTCAACCTGTGCGCCGAAACCCTGGACGGCGTGCGCAACCACTCGTGGTCCCGGCCGGCGCCATCCACGCCGGAGGGCGAGGTCGTCTCGTGGGCCGACCGGATCGCCTACGTCTGCCACGACTTCGAGGACGCTGTCTCAGCAGGCATCGTCGCCCCGTCGATGCTGCCGGACGCGGTGGCCGACCGGGTCGGGCGGCGGCGCGGGCGCCAGCTCGGCACGTTCATCGACGCCATGGTCGAGGCCGCCCTGGCCACCGGCGAGGTGGGGATGGCCGCGCCGGCGGCGGAGGCGTTGGCCGCGTTCCGGCAGTTCAACTACGAGCGCGTCTACCTGCGGCCCGCCTCGGTGGCGCAGGCCCGGTCGGTCATCGCGGTGCTCCAGGCCCTGGTGGAGCACTACGCCGACCGTCCCAACCTCCTGCCGGCCGACCGCCACGACGGCGTGGAGGCGGGGAGCGACGCCGCGCTCCGCGCCGCCGTCACCTACGTGGGCGGCATGACCGACCGCTTCGCGTGCGCGCAGGCCGTCGCCCTCCTCGGCTGGGACCCGGACAAGCTGCCCCGCGGCGTCGACACCCGGCTGAGCGCGGTCTGGCGCTGACCGGCGATCGCACCTCGCTCGGAGTCATCAGCCGTCATCGGCCGTCGCCGCACGTCGCCGGGCGTCGCCGCGCCCCGCGGGGCGTCGCCGCGCCCCGAGGTTGTCACCGATCGTCCCAGGATCCGGGCAGAAACGTGCCCGCCTCGGAGGCTGTCACGGATCGGCGCGTGCGGCGCGACCGCCGACTGTCGAGCGTCTACGGAGGCGCTACGCGCTGGGGTTGACGTCGACCAGCTTGCGGTTGTTGCGCTGGCCGAACTTCACCTTGCCGTCCACCAGGGCGAACAACGTGTCGTCCCCGCCGCGGCCGACGTTGCGGCCCGGGTGGAACTTGGTGCCCCGCTGACGGACGATGATGGCTCCGGCCGTCACCGAGGTGCCGTCGAACACCTTGACGCCGAGGCGCTGCGCGTTGGAGTCCCGTCCGTTGCGGGTCGAGCCGCCGCCCTTGGTCTTGGACATGCCGGCCTCCTCAGCCCTTCTTCTTGCCCGCGGCGGGGGAGATGCTGGTGATCTCGACCACGGAGTACTTCTGGCGGTGCCCGTAGTGGCGACGCTGGTTCGTCCGCCGCTTGTAGGTGAACCCGTTGATCTTTGGGCCTTTGGCCGTGCCGACCACCGTGGCGGTCACCGAGGTTCCTTCCAGCTGGGCGGGCGTGGCGAGGACCGTGTCGCCGTCCACGACCAGCACGGCCGGAAAGCTGACCTGGTCACCCTCGGCGGCGTCGAGCAGATCGACCTCGACCCGCTGGCCCTCGACGACGCGCTCCTGGCGTCCTCCGGCGGTGATGACGGCGTACATAGCGAAGAGCGAGCCTACCGTCCCGCCCCGGCCACCGACAATCAGGAGTCCGCTACCCGATCAGCGAGTGGTCGACGACCAGGCCGCGACCCTCGCAGTTGGGGCAGGTGTGCGCGAAGGCGGTCAGCAGGCCCTCGCCGATGCGCTTGCGGGTCATCTCGACCAGGCCCAGCTCCGAGATGTCGAAGACCTGCGTGCGGGTCTTGTCCCGGGCGAGCGCGTCGCGGAACGCGGCCACCACCTGGTGGCGGTTCTCCCGGATCTCCATGTCGATGAAGTCGATGACGATGATCCCGCCGATGTCGCGCAGCCGCAGCTGCCGGGCGATCTCGTCGGCGGCTTCCAGGTTGTTGTGGAAGACCGTCTCCTCGAGGTTCGACGTGCCGACGTTCTTGCCGGTGTTGACGTCGATCACGGTCAGCGCCTCGGTGTGCTCGATGATCAGGGAGCCACCCGACGGCAGCCACACCTTGCGGTCGAGGGCCTTGTGGAGCTGCTCGTGCACGTGGTGGCGCTCGAAGATCGGCAGGCCCTCGGCCTCCTCGTCGTAGCGTTCGATGCGGTCGGCCAGCTCCGGGTTGAGGGCGCCCACGTAGTCGCGCACCTCGGCGAACAGGTCGGGATCGTCGATGACGACGCCGCGGTAGTCCGCGTTGAGCTCCTCCCGGATCACGCGGACGGCGAGACCCGGCTCCCGATACAGGAGCGCCGGACCCCGCGCCTGCTTGGCCCGGGCGCTGATCTTCTCCCACTGCGCAGCCAGCCGGAGGACGTCGGCCCGCAGCTCCTCCTCGCTGACGTTCTCGGCCGCGGTGCGGACGATCAGGCCGTGCTCCTCCGGCTTCACGCGGTCGAGGATCGACCGGAGGCGGCGCCGCTCGTCGTCGGCCAGCCGCTTGGAGATCCCATAGGTGCGGGAGTTGGGGATGAGGACCACGAACCGGCCCGGAAGGGAGACCTCCTGGGTCAGACGGGCCCCCTTGGCCCCGATCGGGTTCTTGGTGACCTGGCACACGATGAGCTGCTTGTTCTTGAGCAGCTGCTCGATGCGCGGCCGTTCCGCGGGGGCCTTGCCCCTCGGCTCCAGCAGGTCCTCGGCGTCGTACTGGACGTCACCCCGGTAGAGCACCGCGTTCTTGGGGGTGCCGATGTCGACGAAGGCCGCCTCCATGCCGGGCAGGACGTTCTGGACCCTACCGAGGTAGATGTTGCCGTGGATCTGAGCGACGTCGTCCTGGGGCCGGCTGACGTAGTGCTCGATCAGGTTGCGGCCCTGGAGGACGGCGATCTGGACCAGCTCGGGCCGGACATGCACGCACATGAGGTAGCGGCCGACGGGGCGGCCATTGCGCTCCCGGCCCCGCCGCCGCTCGAGGACGTCCGAATCCAGGGCCACGGGCCCGGCGACGTGGGCCTTGGCCTGAGCGCCGGAGGCCCGGCTGGTCTTGCGGCGGCGCTTGTTGCGGCCCGCGGCCGGGCTGTCGGCGCGCTCACGGCTGGTCCGCTCGACCTTGGCCGAGCGGACGTGGGGTGGCGTGGCCGGCTGGGGCGCCGGACGGCTGTCGCCGATCTGGGGCTTGCGCACGAGGGCTCGATCGGCCGCTTCGACGTCCTGGATGCGGCCCTCGATGGGCCGGTCCGGCAGCTCCTCGGGCAGCTCGCCGCCCGTCCCCTTCCGGCGACGGGCACCGCTCGGCTCGACGTCACGGTCGGCGCCGTCACGGTCCACCGGTTCGGCGGTCCGGCTCCCTCGACCCGATCGAGCCGGGGCACCAGCCTCCGCGTCGCTGACCGGGTCAGCGCTCGTCCGACCGGGCCGAGCCCCGGCAGCGCCGGCCGGCTCGATCGGCTCGGACGCAGCCCCAGTGGCCGCCGCCGGCGCGGCGCGCCCGGAC
>JBKPRL010000091.1:0-5503 GCA_046734535.1 bacterium
CGGCTGGAGGAGGAGGACCTCGACCACTTCCGTCGCGAGATCGGCCGCACCGGGCTGAGCTCCTACCCCCACCCGCGGCTCATGCCGGACTTCTGGGAGTTCCCGACGGTCTCCATGGGCCTCGGCCCGATCACCGCCATCTACCACGCCCGCTTCAACCGCTACCTCCACAACCGGCGCCTGGACGACACGTCGGGGTCCCGCATCTGGTCCTTCGTCGGTGACGGCGAGTGCGACGAGCCCGAGACGCTCGGTGCGCTGTCGCTGGCCAGCCGGGAGCAGCTCGACAACCTGGTGTTCGTCGTGAACTGCAACCTGCAACGGCTCGACGGACCGGTCCGCGGCAACGGCAAGGTGATCCAGGAGCTGGAGGCGACGTTCCGGGGCGCCGGCTGGAACGTGATCAAGGTGATCTGGGGCTCGAAGTGGGACGAGCTGCTGGCGATGGACAAGGACGGCGTGCTCCTCAACAAGATGAACACCACCGTCGACGGTGAGTTCCAGCGCTACTCAGTGGAGTCCGGCGCCTACATCCGCGAGCACTTCTTCGGCCCGGATCCACGGCTCCGCAAGCTGGTCGAGCACCTCTCGGACGACGAGCTGCGCTGGTTGCCACGCGGCGGCCACGACTACCGCAAGCTCTACGCGGCGTACAAGGCGGCCACCGACAACCTGGGCAGCGGCAAGCCGACGGCCATCCTCTGCAAGACGATCAAGGGCTGGACGCTCGGTCCGGAGGTCGAGGGCCGCAACGCCACCCACCAGATCAAGAAGCTGAGCGGCCCGCAGCTGCGCGTGCTGCGGGACCGGCTCTACCTCCAGGAGGAGATCCCCGACGCCGCGCTCGAGGGCGACGAGCCGCCGTACTACCGGCCGCCCGAGGACTCGGTCGAGTACCAGTACATGGTGGAGCGGCGCAAGGCGCTCGCCGGCTCGCTCCCCCGACGCACGCTGCGCACCCGCCGGACGCTGACCCTCCCCGCCGAGACTGCGTTCAAGGAGGTCCTGTCGGGCTCGGGCGGCCAGTCCGCGTCGACGACGATGGCCTTCACCCGCCTCGTCCGCAACCTGGCCCGCGACCAGGCCTTCGGGCAGCGCGTGGTGCCGATCATCCCCGACGAGGCCCGCACCTTCGGCATGGACTCGCTGTTCCGGGAGATCAAGATCTACGCCGCCCACGGCCAGAAGTACGAGCCCGTCGACGCCGACCTGCTGCTCTCCTACACCGAGTCGGCCGACGGCCAGATCCTCGAGGAGGGCATCACCGAGGCCGGCAGCATGTCGAGCTTCATCGCCGCCGCCACCAGCTACGCGGCCCGCGGCGTCCCCATGGTGCCCTTCTACATCTTCTACTCGATGTTCGGGTTCCAGCGGGTCGGCGACCTCATCTGGCAGGCGGCGGACAGCCGAGCTCGCGGCTTCCTGCTCGGCGCCACCGCCGGTCGCACGACGCTCCTCGGCGAGGGCCTGCAGCACCAGGACGGCCACAGCCTCGTCCTGGCCTCGACCGTGCCGCCGTGCCAGGCGTACGACCCGGCGTTCGCCTACGAGATGGCAACGATCATCCGTCATGGCATCCAGCGCATGTACGGGCCAAACCCGGACGACGTCTTCTACTACCTGACCCTCTACAACGAGAACTACCCGATGCCGGCCATGCCGGAGCGGGTGGAGCAGGGCATCGTCGACGGCCTGTACCGCTGGGCCGAGGCGCCGACCGGGCCGTCCAAGCACGCCACCGTCCTGTTCTCGGGCGCGGCGCAGGGCGCGGCCCGGCTGGCGGCCGAGGAGCTGGCCGAGCACTACGACGTCGGCGTCGAGCTGTGGTCGGCCACCAGCTACAAGGCGTTGCGGGACGAGGCGCTGGCCACCGAGCGCACCAACCGCCTCCACCCCGGGCAGGAGCAGAAGGTGCCGCTCGTGCGCCGGCTGCTCGGCGACGCTCCGGGTCCGATCGTCGCCGTCACCGACTTCATGAAGATCGTGCCGGAGCAGATCGCTCGTTTCCTCCCGGACCGCCTGTTCACCCCCCTCGGCACCGACGGAATGGGCCGCTCGGACACACGTGAGGCGCTGCGGCGCTTCTTCGAGGTCGACGCCGGCCACATCGTCGTCGCCGTCCTGGACGGCCTGGCCGAGCAGGGTGAGGTCAAGGCCGAGGTCGTCTCGGAAGCCATCGCCCGCTACGGCATCGACCCCGACGCGGTCAACCCGGCCGCGCCCTGAGCGGGCCGGTGACCCGGGCCGGCCACGTGTCCACGGGTAGGATCGATCACTCTCCGACGTCGAAGGGACCTAGTCGATGCGTCGCGCGTTGATCACCGGCATCACCGGCCAGGACGGGCAGTTCCTGGCCGAGCTGCTGCACGAGAAGGGCTACCAGGTCTTCGGTCTCGTCAAGGGCCAGAACAACCCCAAGGGCGTGCAGGTACAGGCCGAGCTCCCCTTCGTCGAGCTCATCTCGGGCGACCTCCAGGACCTGTCGTCCCTGGTCGGCGCCCTGGAGCAGTCCCAGCCCGACGAGGTCTACAACCTGGCCGGGATCTCGTTCGTCGCCATGTCGTGGAAGCAGGCCGAGCTGACGGCCAACGTCACCGGCACGGGCGTCCTCCGGATCCTCGAGGCCATCCGCATGGTCGGTGGCTCGCAGGGCAACCCCATGCGCTTCTACCAGGCGTCGTCGTCGGAGATGTTCGGCAAGGTCCGGGAGACGCCGCAGTCCGAGCTCACGCCCTTCTACCCCCGCTCGCCCTATGGCGTCGCCAAGGTCTTCGGCCACCAGATCACCGTGAACTACCGGGAGTCCTACGGGTTGTTCGCCTGCAGCGGGATCCTCTTCAACCACGAGTCAGAGCGGCGAGGCCAGGAGTTCGTGACCCGCAAGGTCACCAACGCGGTCGCCCGCATCAAGCTCGGCCTGCAGGAAGAGCTGGTGATGGGCGACCTGCACCCCAAGCGGGACTGGGGCTACGCCGGGGACTACGTGAAGGCCATGTGGTCGATGCTCCAGCAGGACGAGCCGGACGACTACGTCGTGGCCACGGGCCAGACGCACACGGTCGAGGAGTTCGTCACCCGCGCCTTCGCCCACGCCGGGATCGACGACTGGCAGCGGTTCGTGAGCCAAGACCCGCGGTTCCTCCGCCCTGCCGAGGTGGACCTGCTGGTCGGCGACGCCTCCAAGGCCCACGTCGCGCTGGGCTGGCGGCCCCAGGTCGACTTCGACGAGCTGGTCAAGCTGATGGTGGACCACGACCTCAAGACCGAGCGGATGAAGCTCGACCGGGGCTGACCCAGTGGCAACGGGGCGCCAGCACACGCCCGAGCACCGATTCGACCTGACCTCGGAGGCCCGAGAGCTCGTGCAGAACGGAGCAGCCGCCGCGGCCAATCCCCTGCCGCCGAGCGGCGAGGCGGCCGACTCGGTCATCGCCGCGCTGACCTCCCGCGGCAACGTGGACGCCATCGCGCCCGTCGGGCGGATGCGGAACCTGAAGCGCGCCGTCCTCAAGATCTCCAACGTCTTCCTCCACGATCAGGCCGCGTTCAACCGGCTCAACGTCAACGCGCTGGAGGAGCTCACGGCCAGGCTCGACGTCGCCGAGGCCCGCTTGGCCGAGCTCGAGGCGGAGCGAGAGGCGGTGCGCGAGCCGGAGCGCAGCGACCCTGCGCCTTCGGGCGCCTGAGGCCACCGACGCGAGCGTCCGGATGACCACCGCACCGCTGCGCGTCACCGTCGCCAAGCCCGACGCCGGGGTCATCGGTGGCTTCGAGCGGGTGGTGCAGCGGGTCGTGCGCTGGCTCCGCGCCCAGGGCCACGAGGTGCGCGTCGTGTCCTTGCGGACAGACCTGCCGGTCGAGCGGACCATCGGGGCCCTTCCGTCGAAGTCGCTCCAGCGGGCGTCGCCGGCCTTCATCGCCCACCTCAGCCAGCTGACGGCGTTCCGCCGCCTCGACCTCAGCGACGCCGACGTCGTGATCAGCACCCAACCGCCCTCGCAAGGCATCCACCACGACCGGCACCTCGCGCTCTTCTACCACCACGATCGGGCCTTCTACGACCTCACCGAGCTCATGATCCGCTCGGGGATGGTCGCGGACGCCGAGCTCCACCGGGAGCTGTCCGCGCTGGTCAGGGAGGCCGACAAGCCGGGGATGGACGGCGTGCGGCAGTTCGTCGTGCCGAGCATGACCGTCCAGGAACGCCTGCGTCGGTACAACGGCGTGCCCCGCGTGTTGCCGTTCCACGCCGGCCTCGGCCAAGCGCTCGGCCCGCTCTCACCCGACGCCGACCGCGATCGCAGCCACGTGCTGTGCGTCAGCCGCCACGAGTTCCCCAAGCGGACAGAGCTCTTCGTGGCCTCGGCCCACCTCGTGCCCGAGCTGCCGTCGGTGAGTGTGGGTGCCGGCGCGTTGCTCCGGCGGGTCCAGCAGCTCGACCAGTACCTCGACCGCGGCGCGTCGATCCCGCCCGAGGAGCTGTGGCTGCGCCCCACGGTGGCCTCCATGCCCCGGATGGGGGCCGCGGGCACCGGGAGGGTGCGCTTCGTCAGCCACGTGCTCGGCAACGAGCTCGAACGCCTCTACCGCGAGGCCCGCTGCGTGGTGGCGCCCGCCTACGACGAGGACTACGGCTTGACGGCCATCGAGGCGATGGCCTGGGGCGCGCCCCTGGTCGTGTGCGAGGACGGCGGCAGCCTGGCCGAGCTGGTGAGCCAGACCGGCGCCGGGGAGGTCGTAGCGCCTGACCACCGCGCCATCTCCGACGCGGTCCGGCGGATCGCCTACGACCCCGAGCTGGCCCGCCACTACGGCGAAGCCGGGCGGGAGGCGGTCGAGCACCGCTTCACCTGGAGCGCGGCGTTCGAGCAGCTCGACGACGCGCTGGCAGCCGTCGCCGGCTGAGCCGCTACCTGCCGCCAGGTCGGCGACGTCCATCGTCGCCGGCGCGGGCTCAGAGGGTCACGCTCGTCGGGACGGAGTCGTGGCCGGTTGGCCGGAGGCCCCAGCGGTATGCTGTTTCGTCGACGCATCCGGCGGTGGCCCGGCTGGTCTGCACCCCTCTCTGCCAATGATCGAAGTCGACGCGGCCGTCATCTCTCCCGACGAGCTGGTGCTGCGCGTGCAGTCGCTGCTGGCTGAGACGCCACGCGCCGGCTTGCCGGCGATACCGCACTCGCCCCGGAACCTCCCGGCCCAACCGGGCCGGGGAGGGCCGGAGCTGGCCCGCCAGCGGGCCGAGCAGCTGCACCAGCGGTTCAAGCAGCTCGGGGCGCCGGACCTCGGCGCCGCGCCGGGGCTGACCGGGAAGCTCAAGCGCTTCGTGAAGCGGGTGGTCCGCAAGATGACCGCGTGGTACATCGAGCCCCGCTGGACCGCCCAGCTCGATTTCGACGCCGCCACCGCGTGGGCGGCGACCGAGTCGGCCAACGCCATCGGTCAGCAGGCGGCCGAGCTGCACCGGATGGCGCAATCCATCGAGCGGATCGAGCGGATGATCGAG
>JBKPRL010000092.1:0-22663 GCA_046734535.1 bacterium
CCGGCGTCGCCCTGGCGGTGTGCGGGCTGACGGCCGCCCTCACCTTCGGCGCCAGCCTCGCTCGACTCATCGACCAGCCCTTCCGCTACGGCGGCAACTACGACGTCGCGCTCGGCGACAACGGTGGCCAGGAGATGGACCCGCAGCTCGTGGAGCGGCTCCGCGACGACGACAACGTCACCTCGCTGATGTTCTACGCCGACGGCGTCGCGCGCTCCGGCCGCACCACCGTGCCGCTGAGCGGGCTGGAGGCGGCGCGGGGGCCGGGCACGCCGCTCGTCCTCTCGGGACGGCTGCCAGCCGCCGAGGACGAGATCGCGCTCGGACGGCGGGCCGCGCGCGAGCTGAAGGTCCACCGAGGCGACGACATCACGCTGGCCGGCCCGACCGGCCAGCAGCGCTACCGGGTGACAGGGCTCGTCGTCGTTCAGGGGCTGGGCGCGAACGAAGGCGTCGGCGAGGGCGGGGTGGTCACCTTGCCCGGTCTCGGCCGGGTCGACGCCACCGCCCAGGTGACCTCGGCCGTCGTCACCTTCCGGCCGGGGAGCGACGGGATCGAGGCCTACCGCGATCTCTTGCCGCCGGGTGCGGTACCGGAGGACAAGTACGTGCCGGCTCCCATCACGAGCGTGCAGCGGGTGCGCGGGGTCCCCTTCGTGCTGGCCGGGGTGCTCGCGGTGCTGGCCGCCATCACCGTCGGCCAGTGCCTGCTCGGGTCGGTGCGGGCGCGGCGGCGAGACCTGGCCGTCCTCTCCTCGCTCGGTGCCGACCGCTCCTTCGTCAGCCGCGCGGTCCACTGGCAGGCGTCGGCGTTCGCCATCGCGCCGATGGTCTTGGCCGTGCCCGCCGGCTTCGTCGTCGGACGGGCGATCTTCAGCGCGTACGCGGACGGGATCGGCGCCGTCCACGACGCCGTGTTCCCGGCCCTGGCCCTTCTGGCGGCCGTCGCCGGGCTGCTTCTGCTGGCGAACCTGGTCGTCGTGCTGCCGTGGAGCCGACGCCGGCAGCGTCCGTCGGCCATCCTGCGCGCCGAGTGAGCAGCCTCAGAACCGGTGCGTCCGGCTCGGCCGGCGCACCGCAACGCATGGCCTAGCGAAGCGGAGGAGCCAACCGTTCTGGTCGCGATTTTGCCGCTCCTGGCGGAAATTTCGCGACCAGAACGGAGCAGTGGAGGATGGCGACGAAAGGTCTCTATGAAGCGGGGCCGGCTGTCGAGAGCCCGTGACGTGGGGTGCTCTCGACGGGTGGGGTGGTTGTGGCCTCGGTCAGCTTTCGGGCGATCTCGACTCGGGCCGGCCTGACTGGCCGAACAGGTCTGAGGTCGGGCACACATGCCCGAAACGCAATGAGGCGGCGTGGATCCGGTTCTTCAACCCCACCCGATGCGCCACCAGGTGCAACCGGAACCGGGCCCGTTCCCGATGGGCTCGCACCGTCGGGTCGGGCAACCAGATGGCCGGAATCAGATCCCGGCGGGACAGCTCGGCCAGCACCCAGGCATCGATGCGGTCGGTCTTGCAGGCCAACGGGGCCAGACCCTTCACCTTCTGGGCGTCGGCGATGGCCACCTCCCAGCCGGCCAGCTCCAAGGTGTCATGCACGAACCGGGCCCCGTTCATCGACTCGATCACCGCCCGCACCGGACTGTCCAGCGTGAAGCGGGCCGCCAGCCGGCGCAGCTCGACACCGGTGGGCGCGACAGCGAGCTCGGCCACCGTGGCGCCATCATCCTCGAGCACACAAACAAACATCAAGGCCATGTCGTGACAGATCCATCCCGACGTGCAACATGATGGGTAGGGGCCTCCTCGGTTGAGCTGGTTCCAGCGAGAACCCACATGGTCTCGCCGGGGAGGCCCCACTTCATGACATTCAGCCGACCCGGCGGCCGCCCTCCACCAGGTTGATCTCCCACAGGACCTCGTCGAGCCGGTCGCCGGAGGCGATGCCGGCGTAGCGCTGCGGTCGGTCCGGCGACACGCACGACGGGACGGGGGAGAGGATGGTCCACGGCGTCGGGTGGCAGAACTGGACGACGCTGTAGCGGTCGCCGGTCTGGCCGGGCGCCGACACGACGCGGTGGATCCCGGTCGGGATCGCGCCGTTGCTCAGCTGCTCCAGCATCATCCCGGTGTTGATGATGACCTGGCCCTCGGGCGCGACGGCGTCGATCCAGCCGTCGTCGGTCTCCACCTGCAGGCCCGGAGCGCTGGCTCGGGGCAGGGCCGTGATCAGGTTGATGTCGCCGTGAGCGCCCGCCCACACGTGGCCTTCGTCAGGGGCCAGCTCCATGGCCGGGTAGTGGATGGCTCGGGTCAGGTGCGGCCCGTGGTGCAGCATCCGGTCGAAGAAGGTCTCGTGGCAGCCGATGGCGACGGCGATGATGTGCAGGAAGCGCTGCTGCAGCTCGGCGATGCGGTCGTGGAACTCGTTGAGCACCTTGGTGATGCCGGGCACCGCCCCCTCGGGAAGGACCTGCGGTCCGTAGCGATGCGGGTAGCGGGCGCGCAGCGGATGGCCCTCGGGCGCCTCCCGGCCCCAGTTGAGCATCTCCTTCCAGTCCGGCACGTCGGACGTCGCCGCCGTCTCCACGAGCAGCCCCGTGTACCCCGTCTGGCCGTGGGAGCCGGGCGCGACGAAGCGCGCCTTCTCCTCCATCGGCTTGGAGAAGAACTCGGCCAGCATGCCGTAGGCCTCGTCGAGGAGGTCCTCGGACAGGTCGTGGCTGGTGTAGACGAAGCCGGTCTGGAGGCTCCGTCGCACCCCGTCGACGACCGCCCGCTGCGTGGCCTCGTCACCCTGTTCGAAGGCCAGCAGATCGACGTCGAGGATGCCGGTGGTCACCGGCGCAGGTTAATCCGGTCCTGGATCCGCCAGCTCGAGCCGGACGAGCAGCGGCCGGTGGTCGGACAACCCGCTCATGGCCGCGCCGAGGTCGTCGGGCACCGAGGCCGCGACGACGCGGAGGCCGCCGGTGACCATCACGTAGTCGATGCGGCGGCGCGGCGCGTTGGCCGGAAACGTCAGGCCGCGCTCGCCCGCGGCGGCTGCCGCCGGCCACGCGTCGACCAAGCCCCCCTCGATGAGCGCGTTGATCGACCCGGCCCGGGGCGTGGCGTTGAGGTCGCCGACGAGCACGGTCGGCAGCGCGTCCGGGAGCAACGAGAGGATGTGGTGCGCCTCCCGCACGCGCAGCGCGTCGTCGTCCCCGGAGGAGAGGTGGGCGTCGATGACGAGGACCCGCTGATCCTCCTCGAGCAGCACTTCGGCGGGCAGGAGGATGCGCCGCCGGAAGGTGCGGCGGTTGATCTCCGGCGTCAGCACGACGGGACGGTGCACCGCGAGGCGATGGTGGGAGAGGAGGGCGAGACCTTCAGCCAGCCACCAGGCCGGCCAGTAGGGGTTGTGCTTCAGCGCCCACGCCGGCCGCCGCCACCCGAGCAGCCCGGCGATGCGGCGGGCCTGGCCCCGGCGGACCTCCTGCAGGGCCACGAGGTCCGGCTCGTGCGCCTGCAGGATCTCGACCACCGCGTCCAGGCGAGGCCGAGCAGCCCCGCGCAGGTTCCAGCTCATGATGCGCAGGCCGGTCACCGGCCGTTCTTAGCCCGTGCCGGCGGCCCAGGCCGCGACCAGTGCCCGCGCCCCCCGGGACATCGCGGCCACGAAGGCGTCGTCCTGCTCGGGCTGGCCCCGATCGAGCCACGCGATGACGCCGTCGTAGAGGTGGGCGACCAGCGTGGGCGCAGCCCAGGCCCGCAGCGCCGGGTCGGCGAGGTAGGGGCGGATGAGGTCCGCGGCCATCGCGTCGGCGACGGTGCGGAACTCGTGGTGGTAGGCGGCGAAGGGCGGCTCGTGGGCCGCGTGCACCCAGAGCAGGCGGAACGCGGCGGGGTCCTCGCGCGCGACCCGCAACAGGGCGGCCGCGGCGTGGCCGCGCCCCACCCCGGCGGGCCCGCGCCCGGCCTCGGCCGAGGTCCGGAGCCTCGGCCCCTCACCGACGATGGCGTCGAACTCGTCGCCGAGCCTGGTCGTCACCTGCTCGAGGACGGCCCGGTAGAGCTCCTCCTTCGAGGCGAAGATCCGATACACGATGAGGCGCGTGACGCCGGCCGAGCGGGCCACCTCGTCCATCGAGGTGCCGTCGAAGCCCGCACGCACGAACGTCGCGGCCGCGGCGCGCAGGATCTGGGCACGCCGTTCGGCCCGGGGGAGCCGCCGGGGTGGCGTTGACGTGTGTATACGCGTGTGTTTACATCGGACCCGGAGCGCGAGGCAAGGATCTGACCCGATCGTCCCGGCTCCACGACGAGGAGGACCGTCGCGTGAAGTTCGGGATCTTCTACGAGCACCAGATGGGGCGGCCGTGGGAGGCGGACGCCGAGCACCGCCTCATCCAGGACGCGCTGGAGCAGGTCGAGCTGGCCGACCGCCTCGGCATGCAGTTCGTGTGGGAGGTCGAACATCACTTCCTGGAGGAGTACAGCCACTCCTCGGCACCCGAGGTCTTCCTGGCCGCCTGCAGCCAGCGCACCCGGCACATCCGCCTCGGGCACGGCATCATCCTCACCGCGCCCGGCTTCAACCACCCCGCCCGCACGGCCGAGCGGGTGGCGATGCTCGACCTCGTGTCGAACGGCCGGGTGGAGTTCGGCTCGGGTGAGTCGTCGAGCGAGGCCGAGCTGGCCGGCTTCGGGATCGACCCCCTCATCAAGCGCGAGCAGTGGCTGGAGGGGCTCGAGGTCGCCGTGCGCTGCATGGTCGAGGAGCCCTTCACCGGGGTCGACGGCGAGTACGTGAAGATGCCGCCCCGCAACGTCGTCCCCAAGCCGATGCAGAAGCCGCACCCGCCGCTGTGGGTCGCCTGCTCCCGCCGGGACACGATCCTCCTCGCGGCCGAGAAGGGGATGGGCGCGCTCACCTTCGCCTTCATCGACCCGGAGGAGGCCCGCAGCTGGGTGGGCGAGTACGAGCGCACGCTGGCCGAGTCGTGCGTCCCGGTGGGCTGGTCGGTCAACCCGCAGGTGGCCTGTGTGAGCCCGATGATGCTGCACCCGGACGAGGACGAAGCCATCGGCCGCGGCGTGGAAGGCGCGAACTTCTTCGGCTACTCCCTCGGGCACTTCTACGTCTTCGGCGAGCACCGGCCCGGCGTGACCGACGTGTGGAGCGAGTACGAGCAACGGCGCGCCGCACAAGGCTTCGACCCGGAGGCCGTGGCCCGGGCGGTCAAGGAGGAGCGGCTGGGCGCCAAGGTGGCGGCCGGTGACACGACCGGGCTACGCGGTGCCATCGGCACGCCGGACCAGGTCCGCGAGTACCTCCGCCGCTACGAGGAGGCCGGGGTCGACCAGGTCATCTTCGTCCTGCAGGCCGGGCGCAACCGGCACGAGCACATCATGGAGTCGATCGAGCTGTTCGGGCGCGAGGTGCTGCCCGAGTTCCTCGACCGCGACGAGGCGGCGACCCTCGAGAAGGCCAAGCGCATGGAGCCGATCATCGCCGCGGCGATGGCCCGCAAGCCGCGCACGACTCGCGACCTGGGCGACTACTCGTTCCCGGCCATCCCTCGGCAGTGGGCCGACGCCGCCGGCAGCGAGGAGATGCGGGCCTGGCTGGAGCACTTCGCCGACGACCGCGCCGCCGGCAAGCGCGACACCGAGCTCGGCATCGCGGGATAGGAGCCGGGACATGTCCACGGCCGCCACCCCGCCGCCCGTGCTCTTCAACCCGTTCGACCCGGCCGTGCGCGCCGACCCGTACCCGTCGTACCGCACCTTGCGCGACACGGAGCCGGTCCACCGCAGCTCGATCGGTCTGGTCGTGCTGACCCGATACGACGACGTCTCCCGAGCGCTGCGGGAGCCGGTCTTCAGCCGCGACCTGGAGACCAACGCGACGCCGGGGCCGTTCGTCGGCCGCCGCCGCCAGCTGCGCACCGCCGCACGTGGCCGTTCGATGCTCGTGCTCGACCCGCCCGACCACACCCGTCTGCGCCGCCTCGTCCAGGCGGCCTTCACCCCGCGGGCCATCGAACGCCTGCGGCCCCGCATCCAGGAGCTGGTGGACGTCGCCCTCGACCACGCCGCCGAGGCCGGCCGGACGGAGCTGGTCGGCGACCTCGCCTTCCCCGTACCGTTCCAGGTGATCTCCGACCTCCTCGCCATGCCGACCGAGCGGGCGGAGGAGCTGCGCTCCTGGTCCCAGGCCCTGACCCACGGCCTGGAGCCCGCGTGTACCGAGGAGCAGCTGGCGGCGGCCGACGAGGCCGCCCGCTCGATGGGCGGCTACGTCCGGGAGGTCATCGCCGACCGCCGCCATCACCTCGGCGAGGACGTCCTGTCCGGGTTGATCGCGGTCGAGGAGGAAGGTGACGCCCTGACCACCGACGAGCTGGTGGCGACCGTGCTCCTGCTCTACGTCGCCGGCCACGAGACGACGGTGAACCTGATCGGCAACGGCGTCCTCGCCCTGCTGCGCCACCCCGACGAGCTGACCCGCTGGCGGGCCGACGCCGCGCTCGACGCTCACGCCGTCGACGAGCTGCTCCGGTTCGACGGCCCGGTCCAGCTGACCGTCCGGGTGCCGCTCGAGCCGGTCCGCTTCGGCGACGTCGACGTCGAGCCGGGCACGCCGGTCATGGCCGTCCTCGGGGCCGCCAACCACGATCCGGCCGCGTTCGACCGTCCGGACGACCTTGATCTCGGCCGCGGCAACGCCGCCCGCCACCTGGCCTTCGGCGGCGGCATCCACTACTGCCTCGGCGCGGCGTTGGCCCGGGCCGAGGCGCAGGTCGCCATCGGGACGCTGATCCGCCGCTTCCCCGACATCGAGCTGGCCGCCGAGCCGGAGTGGCGCGACCGCCTCACCATCCGCGGCGTCAGCCGCCTCGAGCTCACCGTCGCCTGAGCGCTGGCCGCTCGGCGCGACCCTCGGACAGGAACGTGGCCGCGCGGGCTCGGCCAGACTGACGGCATGGTGAGCATCCGACGGCTGCTCGTGGCCAACCGAGGTGAGATCGCCCTCCGCATCGTGCGCGCGGCGGCAGAGCTCGACATCGAGACCGTCGCCGTCCACGCCGAGGATGACCGAGGCTCGCTCGCCGTCCGCCGAGCGGACCACGCCGTGGTGCTGCGGGGGACCGGCCCCGCGGCCTACCTGGACGCCGACCAGCTCGTGGCGGTGGCCGCCGAGCAGGGATGCGACGCCGTCCACCCCGGCTACGGCTTCCTCGCCGAGCAGGCGGCGTTCGCCGAGCGCTGTCGCGGGGCCGGCCTGGTCTTCGTGGGGCCGGAGCCCGAGACACTGGCCGTCCTGGGGGACAAGGTCGCCGCCCGTGCCCTCGCCGCGGGCTGCGGCCTGAGCGTGCTGCCGGGCACGGAGGGGCCGACCACGCCGGTCGAGGCGCACGCCTTCCTGGCCTCGCTCGGCGAGGGCGCCGCCGTGATGGTCAAGGCGGTGGCCGGGGGCGGTGGGCGGGGGATGCGGCCGGTGACGCGGCCCGAGGACCTCGACGCGGCGATGGCGAGCTGTGCGCGGGAAGCGACCGCGGCCTTCGGCGACGGCGCGCTCTACCTGGAGCGCCTCGTCCCGCGGGCCCGCCACATCGAGGTCCAGCTGGTGGGGGACGGAACCGGATCGGTGATCCACCTCCACACGCGCGAGTGCAGCCTGCAGCGGCGTCGCCAGAAGCTGGTCGAGATCGCGCCTGCGCCTCACCTGTCTGAGGACCTGCGGGACGAGATGACGGCCGGAGCAGTACGGCTCGGTGAGGCCCTCCGCTACCGGGGCGTGGGCACGGTCGAGCTGCTGGTCGACCTCGACGCCGATGGTCCGGGCGAACGGATCAGCTTCATCGAGGCCAACGCGCGCATCCAGGTCGAGCACACCGTGACGGAGGAGGTGACAGGGGTCGACCTCGTCCAGACCCAGCTGCGGCTGGCCGGTGGCGCCAGCCTCGGCGAGGTCGGCCTGGAGCCGGGGGAGCTCGAGCCGCCCCGCGGCATCGCCGTGCAGGCCCGGGTCAACGCCGAGCGGCTGCAGCCGGACGGCACCGCCCTGCCGGCCACCGGCACGATCACGGCCTACGAGCCGCCCGGCGGTCCGGGGATCCGGGTCGACGGATGGGCTTCTGCCGGCGCGGCCCTCGACCCTCGCTACGACTCGTTGCTGACGAAGGTGATCGGGACCGTTCCGACCGACGACCTCGGCGCCGCGCTCGGCCGTACGGCGCGGGCCGTGGGCGAGCTGCGGGTCGACGGGGTGGCCACCAACGCCGCGTTCCTCGTCGCCCTGCTGGAGCGGCCCGAGGTCGCGGCGGGCGAGGCGACGACGACCTTCGTCGACGACCACGTGGCCGACCTCCTCCCGCCCGCCGACGACACACCGCCACCGCCACCGCCGCCGGCAGCCAGCGCGGCGCCGGCCCACCTGGGCCTGGTGGGCTCACGGATCGACCCCGTCGACCCGCTGGCCGTGCTCGATCACGGCAAGGCGGTCACCGCGGGCCCGCCGCCGACCGCGTCCCCGCCAGGCGACCCCGAGCACCAGGTCATCGCCCCTGATGGCACCGTCGCCGTGCCGGCTCCGCTCCAAGGCACGGTGGTGGCCTTCCTCGTCGCAGGCGGCGACCTCGTCCACACCGGCCAGCCGCTCCTCGTCATGGAGGCCATGAAGATGGAGCACGTCGTCGTGGCCCCCGGCGGCGGCAGGGTGCTGCGATGGCTGGCCGCCGAGGGTGACGCCATCGCCGAGGGCTACCCGCTGGCCTTCCTCGAGCCCCTCGACGTGGCCGTGCCCGACGACGCCGGCGGCGGCGGCCCGGACCTCGACCGGATCCGGGCCGACCTCGGCGAGGTGCTCGACCGCCACGCCGTCGGGCTCGACCCGGCCCGGCCCGACATGGTGGCCCGCCGTCGAGCGACCGGGCAGCGCACGGCCCGGGAGAACGTGGAGGACCTCTGCGACCCGGGGTCCTTCGTCGAGTACGGGCCGCTGGTCATCGCCGCGCAGCGCCGCCGGCGGTCGGTCGACGACCTGATCGCCCGGACGCCGGCCGACGGCCTGGTGTCGGGTCTCGGCGCGGTCAACGGCCACCTGTTCCCGGCGGACCGCTCCCGGTGCGTAATCCTGTCCTACGACTACACGGTCCTCGCGGGGACGCAGGGCCTGCAGAACCACCGCAAGAAGGACCGGCTCTTCGAGCTGGCCGAGCGCTGGCGGCTCCCGGTCGTGTTCTTCACCGAGGGCGGCGGCGGCCGGCCGGGTGACACCGACGCCGCCACCGGCGTCGCCGGCCTGGACTGCATGGCGTTCCACCTGTGGGGGCGGTTGAGCGGTCTGGTCCCGCTCGTCGGCATCACCTCGGGGAGGTGCTTCGCCGGCAACGCCGCGCTGCTCGGCTGCTGTGATGTCGTCATCGCCACCGCCGACTCGACCATCGGGATGGGCGGCCCGGCCATGATCGAAGGCGGCGGCCTCGGCGTCTACCGGCCCGAGGAGGTCGGACCGATGGCCGTGCAGGTCCCGAGCGGGGTGGTCGACATCGCCGTCGAGGACGAGGCCGCCGCGGTCGCGGAGGCCAAGCGCTACCTCTCGTACTTCCAGGGTCCGGTAGCGCACTGGGAGGTCGCCGACCAACGGCTGCTGCGGGATGCCGTCCCGGAGAACCGCCTCCGCGTCTACGACGTCCGGCGGGTGATCGACACGATGACGGACACCGGCTCCGTGCTGGAGCTGCGGGCGGGCTTCGGCCGGGGGATGGTCACCGCGCTGGCCCGGATCGAGGGCCGGCCGTTGGGCGTCGTGGCCAACGACCCGACGCACCTCGGCGGCGCCATCGACGCGGACGGCTCGGACAAGGCGGCCCGGTTCCTCCAGCTGTGCGACGCCTTCGACCTGCCCGTCCTCTTCCTCTGCGACACGCCGGGGATGATGGTGGGTCCGGAGGCCGAGAAGACCGGTCTGGTCCGCCATTGCAGCCGCCTCTTCGTGACCGGCGCCAACCTCACCGTGCCGTTCTTCACCATCGTGCTCCGCAAGATGTACGGCCTGGGTGGGCAGGCCATGGCCGGCGGGAGCACCAAGGCGCCGATGTTCACCGTGGCGTGGCCGACCGGCGAGTTCGGGGGGATGGGCCTGGAGGGGTTCGTGAAGCTGGGTTTCCGGAACGAGCTCGCCGCGGTCCAGGACCCCGAGGAGCGCAAGGAGCTCTTCGAGCAGATGGTCGCGAGGGCCTACGAGCACGGGAAGGCCGTCAACGCCGCCTCCCACTTCGAGATCGACGACGTCATCGACCCGGCCGACTCGCGGGCCTGGATCACCGGCGCGCTGCGGTCCGTACCGCCGCTGCCGCCGCGGCCGGGCAAGAAGCGGCCGAACATCGACACCTGGTGACGGAGGGACGGAGATGACGACGAGCCGCATCCGTGAGCTGGCCGAGCGGCACTGGAACGGCGAAGGCGACCTCGTCCACGCCCACCACCCGGTGATGCCCGTCGAGCGGCGGGAGGCGGAGGAGCTGCTGGACGGCGTGCTCTACGTGAAGAGCGTGGCCAGCATCACCGCGATCGACACCGGTGACGGCCTGGTGCTGCTCGACACCGGCGGCCCGTTCGACGCGCAGCACATCTTCGACGTCGTGCGGGCCTGGCGGCCGGGCGACGCCGGACACGGCCGCCTGGCCGCCGCGATCTTCTCCCACCACCACATCGACCACGTCTTCGGGACAGGGCTGTTCCAGGCCGAGGCCGAGGCAGAGGGCTGGCGCCTGCCCACCGTGTACGGCCACGAAGCCATGCCGGCCGACTTCCACCGCTACCGGCGCACCGTCGGGTGGAACACGGCGATCAACCAACGCCAGTTCGGGCTGCCGGTAGCGGCCTGGGAGTTCCCGTCCGAGTTCCCCGACCCGGATGTCACGTACGGCGAACAGCTCACGTTCCAGCAGGGCGACGTGGCCTTCGAGCTGCACCACAGCCTGGGCGAGACCGACGACGCCACGTGGACCTGGCTGCCCGACCGCCGGATCCTCCACGCCGGCGACCTGTTCATCTGGGCCGTGCCGAACGCCGGCAACCCGCAGAAGGTCCAGCGCTACGCCGGCGAGTGGGCGGCCGCGCTGCGGGAGATGGCAGGGCTGGGTGCCGAGGTCCTCCTGGCTGGTCACGGGCTGCCGATCTTCGGCGCCGTCCGCATCCGCCAGGCCCTGACCGAGACCGCCGAGGTCCTGGAGTCGATCGAGGAGCAGACGCTCGCGCTCATGAACGCTGGCTGCTCGTTGGATCGCGTGATCCACGAGGTGGAGGTGCCGCCCCATCTGCTCGACCGGCCGTACCTTCGTCCGGTCTACGACCACCCGCAGTTCCTGGTCCGCAACGTGTGGCGGCGGTTCGGTGGCTGGCACGATGGCCAGCCCGACAACCTGCTGCCGGCGCCGCGCGCGCAGCAGGCGCGGGAGTGGGTTGCGCTGGCTGGTGGGATCCGTCCGGTCCTCGAACGGGCGCGGACGCTGGCCGAGGACGGGGATCGGCGGATGGCCTGCCACCTGATCGAGCACGCCGTCCTCGCCGCACCCGGCTCGCCCGAGGTCCACGCGCTGCGGGCGGAGGTCTACGCGGCCCGGGCCGAGGAGCAGGAGTCATCGATGGCCCGCAACATCCTCCGCCACGCTGCCATCTCCTCCGAGGAGGGGCGGATCGACCTCGCCGGACACGTCTGACGCGCGGACCGGCCGGCGCGATGGGCCGGGCCGCGGCGCTCAGGCGCGGGTGTCGATGACGAGCTTTCCGGTGAGCCCCCGGTCGAGGACGCGGCGGTGGCAGTCGGCCGCCTGGTCGAGCGGGACGACCTCGACCGGTACCCGCAGCCGGCCCGCGGCGACGTCGGCGAGCAGGTCCGCCAGGATCTGCCGGCGCTGGTCCTCGGGCAGGATCAGGCCGCTGTAACCGAGCAGGCTCGTCCCCTTCCGGTACAGGACTCGGAGGTTGAGTGTGCTCTCGACGTCGGCCGACGTGCCGTAGACGACGAGGCGCCCGTTCGGCGCCACTGCCTCGACGCTGGCCGTGGTGTACGCGCCACCCAGCCCGTCGAGGATCACGGTCGGCTCCAGCTCGGCCACTGCGGCGGAAAGGCCGTCGGCGTCGGTCACGACCACCCGGTCCGCCCCACCCTCCTCGATGCTCGCCGTCTTCTCCACCTGCGTCGTCTGGCCCCACACGACCGCTCCCGCGGCGTGGGCCAGCTGGACGGCCATCGATCCCACGCCGCCGCTGGCCCCGAGCACGAGCACGCGGTCGTCGTCGCGGAGCCCGGCGCGGGCGTGGAGCGCGTTCCAGGCCGTCACGCCCGCCACACCGATGCCGGCCGCCTGCGCCAGGTCGGTGTCGGCAGGCAGCTCCATCACGGCGCCCACGGGCACGACGGCCTGCTCCTGGTACAGCCCGTGGCGCACGACGCCGACGCCACCTCCTGACACGAGCACCGGTCGTCCGTCGACGCGGCCGGTCCCCTCGGTCCCCGGCACCCAGGGGAGGTTGTCCCCGGCCGTGCCCGGCGCACCGCGGGTGATCCAGATGTCCAGCGGGTTCACGGCGGCATAGGCCATGTCGACCACGACCTCGCCGTCGCCGGGGACCGGGTCGTCCAGGGTGTCGATCCGGAGGTTGCCACCGATCTCGTGCAGGCGGGCCGCGCGCATGGCCGTCACCTTAGGAGCACTGCCCGATGAGACCGGCGCCGCCGAGGAGGCGCGGGCCCGCACGCGCGGCCCGACAGACTCGGCCATGGCGCTCCCCCCTGCGCTCGCCGGTCAGACTGACGGGCGATGGATCATCTCACCCACGGTTGGGAGCCGGAGCTGGCCGGCTCGGACACCCTCCTCCGCCAGTTCGTCCTGGCCAGTGCCCACCGCAGCGTCGAGCTGGCGCAGCGGGGAGGCGGTCGGGGCGAGGTGCGGCCGAACGTCAGCCTGGCCGACCCTGCCTCGCCCGTCATGTTCGACAACGTCGCCGTCCTCCTTCAGCCGCCCGCCTACACCGACCTCGACGCCACGATGCGGGAGATCCTCGACTTCTACCCGCCGGAGCGGCACGTGGTGTTGCTGTCGGCTTGGCCGACGCCCGACCTCTCCGCCGCCGGCTTCGAGCTGATGGGCCACCCGCCGCTGATGTTCCGCCCGGCCGGCGGCGAGGCGCCGCCTTCACCCGAGGGCCTGGAGATCAGGCCCGTCACGGACGAGGCGGCGCTGGCCGACTTCGTCACGACGATGGTCGAGGCCTACCCCATGCCGGGCGCCGAGCGCACGATGCTGAGCAACCCTGCGCTGCTCTCCGGGCCGGTGCGACTGTTCGTCGGCTACCTCGGCGGCCGGCCGGTGGCCACCTCCGGGGCGCGACTCGGCCACGGGCTCGTCGACGTGGAGTGGGTCTCGACGCGAGCGGAGGTGCGGGGGCAGGGGATCGGTGCCGCTCTCACGTGGGCAGCGACCCTGGTCGAGCCGGATCTGCCCGCCGCCCTGATCGCCAGCGACGACGGGCAACCGGTCTACGAGGGGATGGGCTACGTCCGGATGATGCGCCTCACGCTGTGGCACCGGCCGGGCCAGGGCTGAGGAGCGGGCAATGGATCGTCCCGGTGCACTGGCCGCGATCGGCGAGACGCCGATCATGCAGCTGTCGCGGCTGGCCGGTCCCGGCGTCGCGGAGGTCTGGGTCAAGCTGGAGGCGGCCAACCCGACCGGGTCCTACAAGGACCGGATGGCCCTGGCCATGATCGAGGGGGCGGAGCGCCGGGGCACCCTTCGGCCGGGCCAGTGCGTCGTCGAGTACACCGGCGGCTCGACGGGGAGCTCGCTGGCCCTCGTCTGCGCGGTGAAGGGCTATCCCCTGAAGATCGTCAGCTCGGACGCCTTCGCCGCGGAGAAGCTGCGGACGATGGCCGCGTTCGGCGCCGACGTCGAGCTGATCCTGAGCCCCGAAGGGATCACCCCCGACCTCATCCCGGCCATGCGGCAGCGAGCGGCGGAGATCGTGGAGCAGGAGGGGGCGTTCGCCACCGACCAGTTCAACAACCGCGACGCACTCGACGGCTACCGGGTGATCGGGGAGGAGATCCTCCGCCAGGTCCCCGGAGGGATCGACGCGATGTGCGTCTACGTCGGCGTCGGCGGCTGCTTCGTCGGCGTGTCGGAGGTGCTGCACGACGCCTGGCCGGCGATCGAGCGCATCGCCGTCGAGCCGGCGGAGTCCGCGGTGCTGTCGGGCGGCTCGCCCGGCACCCACCGGATCGAGGGCGGCGGCGTGGGGTTCGTCCCGCCCCACATGACCACGGCCGAGCTCGACGGGGTGGAGGCGGTCAGCACGGCCGACGCGTTCGCGATGGCCCGGCGGGCCGCACGCCAGGAGGGCGTGTGGACCGGACCGTCGGGTGGCGCCAACCTCGTCGCTGCCCTCCGGATCGCCGAACGCCTCGGCCCGGACCACCGCGTGGTCACGATCCAGCCCGACTCGGGGCTCAAGTACCTGGCCGGCGACCTCTACGGTTGACGCGCGGTCAGCGCCGCGAGGACGGTGCCGGCGCAGACCCGGCCAACGAGAGGCCGCGCGCCTCGAACAGCCGCTCGAGGTTGGCGCGGTCGCGAGCCACCGCGAGGTGGTCGACGTCCAGGCCGGTGAGCGCGATGTCGCGGTAGGCGGCGAGCGCCTCGCGGCCCTCGACGACGGCTTCCGTCGTGCGGCCCGTGCCGACGAGCTGTGCAGCCCGGGCATGGATCCGCCCGGCCAGCAGGACGAGGTGGGCGTCCAGGGCCGCCCGGGGGGCACCCGCCGCGCGGAGGATGTCGACCGCCGCCTGCTCGGCGTCAACGGCCACGGCGCTGAGCCCGGCGGCCGAGAGCCGAGAGGCCAGCTCGGTCAGCCGCCCGGCGATGGCATCCACGTCGGCCCGCGGGCCGGCGGCCGCGGCCATCAGTGCCGCGATCTCCAGCTGGGCGGCCGGGCCCCTGGTGGCTGCGTCGCACATACCTCACGCTCCCGTCCCATGTCCGTCGGTCCACGACGCTGACGGTCGTGGCGCTCCTTGGCCGAGCCCCACGGCGGTGCGCGGCCGGGCATCTACCCACCTCCAGAGTCGGTGCCGTCGATGCGGATACAGGTCCGGGCGTCAACGTCCGCGCGACCGCTCCGGGTGTAGACCAGGCGGGATGCCGGAGCTGACGTTGCCACCGGGCCTGCCCGTCGGGCGGGGCGTCTGAGCGGGCGGGGGAGCTCGCCGCGGATGGGCTTCGCCGACGACACCGCCGTCCGGCAGGACGGTGGAGGCCGATACCGCACCGAGATCCGGCCCGGTTGGGACATCGCCGGCAACGCGAACGGCGGCTACCTCCTGTCGATGGTGACCCGGGCCATGCGCGACGTCAGCGGCCGGCCCGACCCGGTGTCGGTCACGGGTCACTACCTGGCCCCCGGCCACCCCGGTCCGGCGGAAGTGGTCACTGAGGTCGTGAAGCAGGGTCGGCGTCTGGCCACCGTGAGCGCTGCGCTCGAGGCCGGTGGCCGTCGCCTCGTCCAGGCGCTCGGCGCGTTCGGCGATCTGTCGACCTCGACCGGTCCCGAGCTCGTCGAGGCCGCCCCGCCCGACCTCCCGCCGCCTGAGGAGTGCGTCGCCGTCGTCGCCACGGAGACGTTCCCGCCTCCCTTCATGGGAAGGGTCGACCTGCGGCTCCACCCGGAGGACGCGGGCTTCGCGGACGGCACCCCGAGTGGCCGTCTTCGGGTCAGGGGCTGGTTCCGCCTACGCGACGGCGAGCCCATCGACACCGTGGCGCTCGTGCTGGCCGTCGATGCCTTCCCGCCCACCGTCTTCAACGCCCGCCTGCCCCTCGCCTGGACGCCGACGGTCGAGCTGACGGCGCACGTCCGCGCTCGCCCATCGCCCGGCTGGCTGCGGTGCGCGTTCACGACCCGCTTCGTGACAGGTGGCTTCCTGGAGGAGGACGGCGTGCTCTGGGACGACACGGGCACCCTCGTGGCGCAGAGCCGTCAGCTGGCGCTCATCCCACGAGGCTGAGCGTCACGCGGCCGGGACGACGTGCGCGGCGTCGATCCCCAACCCGCCGACCACGTGCTGGGCCGTGACCGACACCTCCGGTGAAGGGGCCGACGCGGCGCCGAGCAGCTCCTCCGTGAGCGCGCCAATCGCTGCCACGGTCGGAGCATCGGTGAAGCGACCCTGCTCGTCGGACTTCGACCGCGGCGCGGCGATGCCGAGCGTGCCCACGACGTACGCGCCCTGCCAGGTCAGGGTCTGCGCCATCTGCACCAGCGCATGGCGCCCGCCGCTGGTGCCTGCGCTCATCACGGCGACCGGCGTGCGGTAGATGCTGGCGGCGGCGACCAGCCAGTCGAGCGCGTTCTTGACCGCTCCCGCGAGGCCGCCCGCGTACTCGGGTGCCGCGACGAGCACCGCATCGGCGCGGCTCACCTGGGCCTGCCACTCGGCCACGACATCATCGGGCTCGTCGGCCCTGTCGGGGTCGAAGGGCGGCAGCTCGGCGAGGCGGTGGAACGTCTCGACGGCGGCGCCGCCGGCGGTCGCGAACTCCGACGCGACGTCGAGTGCGGCGCGGTTCGACGAGCGCGACTGGAGGCTGCCGCACACCATCAGCACACGTACCGGCACCGGCCCAACGTCGTCCATGCCGGCATCAACACCCCGGACGCCGAGAACAATCCCGACTTCGCGATCACGCGGTGCTGAGGAGCCGGCCCGCTCGGGTGATCCGCCTCCCGCCGGCCGACAATGGCCAGCCACTGGATCATGGACTACCGGGGTGAAGGCGTCGCCTGAGGGCCCGCCCTGAGCAGTCGCCTGCGGCTAAGGCCCCTCGGGCACTCGGCTCCGACGCATGACGACGAGCGCGATGTCATCGGTCGGGATGCGGCTACCGATGGCCTGTCGCATGATGTCGCGAGCGACGCGGTCGGGTGGACCGGGGGAGATCGCGCTTCGCAGGCGCTCCATGCCGATGTCGAACGGCTCGTCGCGGCGCTCGACGAGCCCATCCGTGTAGAACGCGACGACCATCTCGGATTCGAGCTTGATCGTCGTCGAACGACGTCGAGCGGCGAGGTTCGTTCCGATCGGGGGACTGGCCTCGATCTCCACGAACTCCGCTGGTCGCACCGGTGACGCGACGACGGGTGGTGGATGTCCTGCCACCGCGAGGGTCATCGTGTCGTAGGGCGGAGGACTGACGGCACACGCCACCGTCGCGATGGTGTCGATCTCGAAGTGGTTGACCTTTTGGTCGACAAGGTCGAGCACGCGCTCGGGCGGCTCGTCCAGCAGGCTGTAGGCGCGCAACGCGCTGCGCACGCGTCCCATCACGACCGCCGCCTTCAGACCGTGGCCGGCGACGTCGCCGACGACGACCCAGAGGTCGCCCGACGGGAGCGTGAACAGGTCGTACCAGTCACCGCCGACCGTGCGCTCTTCGGCGGCGACGTACCGGGCGGCGAAGGTGACCCCCTCGCAGCGCGGCAGCTTGGACGGTAGGAGGCTGCGCTCGAGAAGGCCGGTGGCCGCCCGCTCGAGCTCGAGCTCCCGGGCTTGGAACGCGCCCGCAACCCGGTCCGAGACGATCTGGAGCAGCGCGATGTTCTCGTCGCTGAACGGTCGGTCGTCCAGCCGGCCGACGTGCAGCACGCCGAGCACCTTGTCGCCAACGAAGAGCGGGACACCGACCATCTGCTTGATGCCCTTCTCCCACAGGATCGGGTTGGCGACCGTCGTGGAGTCGACGCGGCCCAGGCGGACGGCCCGCTTCGTCTCCGCCACCCGCCCCGCGAACCCCGCCCCGAGCGGTACCCGTACTCCTTGGCGAACCTCGTCCTCGATGCCGCACGCTGCCCGAGCCACGAGCTCACCCGACCGGTCGTCGAGGATCAGCACCGCAGCCGTGTCCACGTCGAGGATCTCGCGCACGCGGGCCAGCAGCTCGACGAGAAGGTCGTCGACGTCGAGCCGCGTGAGGGTTCTGTCCGTCAACGCCTGCAGCTTCGCCAGCTGCTCGGCGACCGAAGCGTCGTCCGGGAGGGCTGAGAGCTCGGGCCCCGGCACGCACACAGATTGCCCCGATGGAGGAGTGCCGGCAACGACGTGTCGCCTGTCTCGTCGCGACGCTCGGCGCCGCGGCGACGTGGACGATCTTCGGACTCGCTGAGAGGGTGCCGGGCGCACCGGCGGCGGCGGCCAAGGCGGTCTTCAACGGAGTTGTCGTCGGCTTCAGCCCTGACGGCATCCCGTTCGTGGTCAGGGGTCCTGAGCCGATCACGACTCGGGTAGCGCCGGACCCGTGCAGGACCGGTGCGCCGCGTTGGCCTGAGCACACGCCCGGTAGGTGGGTCGGCCGAGATGTGGATGCAACGGCACGTCGCACACGGCGTGGGCGGCCCGCTTCAACTGTGCTCGCGGTCCAGCACCTGACGTGGTGGGCGTGGGTCCCGACATGCCGCGCCTGGAGGTACGCGGCGTGCGGGATGTGGAGGTCCGGGCCGCTCCACGTCCGCCACCGCACCGGAGGCGACGGCGGCGCCGTGCGTGGAGCGCTCGCTGCCGGACACGTCGCTACCGTGCGATCGTGCGACGACCGCCGGGGCGACGATCGCTTACGTCGGTTGACGTCGCACGCTGGCCGCTGCCATGGCGCTGGCGGCGTCGTGCTGTCTTGATGGAGATTCGCCGTCGCAGTGAGGCTCACCTGGCGGCGCGCCTCCGGTGCGTTGAGCACGCAACGGTTCTTCGGCGACACGCCGAGCACCGGCAGGTGCACAGCACGGACCTTCCCGTATGGCAGTTCTGGGCGCCCGATCCCGAGTGCGCGCCGGCGCTGGTGCGGAACTGCATGCACTCGGTGGCTGAGCACCTGAGTGACCGAACCGTGACGGTGCTCGACCCGGCCTCGTACGGCGAGTTCGTGAGACTGCCCCAGCACATCGAGGTGCGGCGCGAGCAGATGGGCTGGACCCACTTCTCAGACCTGCTCCGCATCTGGCTCCTGGCCGACCATGGTGGGACGTGGATCGACGCGACCGTGATGATGAGCGCGCCGATGCCCGAGCACGTCGACGAGGTCCCGTTCTTCGCGTTCTCGCGCCCGGAGGACCCGTTCCTGCTGTCGAGCTGGTTCCTTCACGCCCGGCCCGCCCATCCGATCGTGCTCGCCCTGCGGGACATGCTCGACGACTACTGGTGTCACCACGAGACATTGGCGGACTATTTCCTGTTGCACTTCATGTTCGAGAGCGCCGTGACAGCGGACCGACGACTGCGCCAGATGTGGATGGACGTTCCGGTCCACAGCTTCGAGCCCCCGCACCGCCTGCAGTCGGTGCTCGCCTCGGAGTTCGACGAGCACGTCCTCCAGGAGATCCTCGCCACCTCATGGCTGCACAAGTTGACCTGGAAGATGCCCCCGACAGCACTCGACGAAGGACACTTCGGGGAGGTCCTCAGTCGACCGAGGGACGAGCCTCGGCCGCATCGCCGATCGCGGTGATGCGGGGTGATCGGTCACAGCCCTGACTGCGGCGCGAGGTGCCGATCTCCTCGAGCACACGGCGGACCTGACGGTCGGAGACGGACAGCCGGTCGGCGAGTCGACGCAGGTGACGCCGGACGGGCCAGCGACCAAGTCGCCAGGCTCCTCCGCTCCTACCACGAGCTGGCGAAGGAATGTGCCGCCCTCGAGGCGCTCCTCGTGAACCTGGCGCCGGCGTGGGCCGAGCTGCGGAAGATTCCTCAACGAGGTCAACCGGGTGCTGAAGCGCTGACGGGCCCCGATCGGAGGTCAGGAGTGCGCCGGCGCGACGCGTCCGCACGTCGTTGATCGCGATCGCGAGTATCCCCGAACGGCACGTGGCAGATGGTCCTCGACGTCATTGGGTTGCGCGGTATGGGCGGTTCGATGTGCCGCAGGGTGCGGATCTCGTCAGTGTGGCGAAGCGAGTCGATGGGCCCTGGCGCTGGCCGCAAGGACCGTGGCAGTGATGGCCATGGCAATCCCGCCGAGCAGGGCGACCGCTGCCACTGCCCACCAGACCTCGTTCAGCTCGCCGCCATCGATCGTGGGAATCGCCACTGCGATGGCGATCGCGAGCGCACCCGCGAGCATCCACCGCATCCAGTGACTCGAAGCCGACGCCGAGGTGATCGGCCGCGCCCGCCGTCCCCACAGGAACCAGGCCGCAAGTGCGAGCAACCCAAGCGGGAGAAGCATCACCTTGGCGACGAGCGCTGCCGCAATGGCCACGGTCCCGACGACAGCGATGATCACGGTTCGGTTCATTGGAGACTCCCATCTCATGCGCGGCGCGGTACGCACCGCGTCGAATGTCTCGTCGAGCAGGACCAGCGAGGCGCGTCGCTGGTCGTGGAGTTGCCGATCGAGCAGCAGTTGGACCATGTCGTCGCGATAGCGGCGCCTGAACTCTGCGGGATAGAGCAGCAGGACCAGCCGGTACAGACGGAACACGGCGGTGCTCACCACGCCCCACTGGGCCGAAGACCGAGCTGGCGCAGCCTGGCCGCGTCGACGAGCGACGTGAGGCGCCGATGCTCGGCCGCTCCCACCCGCCGACCGAGTTCGGTCAGCCGGTAGTAGCGGCGACGCTGGTCGTCCAAGGATGGATCGGGGCGCTCCTCGGCCTCCTCGATCAAACCCTGGTCGAGCATTCGCTTGATGGATCCATAGAGGGTGCCCGACCCCATTCGCACGGCTCCGCCGCTCAGCTCCGCCACGTCGCGCAAGATCGCATACCCATGCTTCTCACCATCAGCGAGCGCCACCACGATGTGCATCACCGACGCCGGCAGGGGCAAGAACTCGTCGACCTCGCCGCGACCACTCATGACGGCACTATGTCATCTGTCGACTGACTATGTCAACTGTCGGCATAGGAGGGCCGGCCGGGCGTGGGGACTCTCGGTCTGCACTCGCGCTCCAGTGCTGCCCTCCGCAAGCGCGCCAGATTTGCCCGGAGCGGCCCCGGCGCGAGGATGTCCCCAGCCCATCGGCCAGGGGACGCTCGAAGACCCGTTGCGAGTCGGTCGGTCGCACCTGGCGATCAGCCGTGGGGTCCGGCGATGAGCATCTCCGACGACGACATCACTGCCCACCCCCCAAGGTCCCGGAGTCTTGAGAAGCCGCAGCCCTGACGCGCAGCACCCCGACCTTTGGAGGATCGGGGGTGGCGTGGCCGAGCGCGTGTCGGCCGGTTCGCACCTGGCCGAACAGAGGAGAAGGTCCGGTGCGAGGGCGGCGACGGTAGCAACGGGTGAGCTCGAACCCAACCGGGGCCGGTGGCGCAGCCGACGAGGTGGTGGCGCGGTGGCCGCTCTGCTACTTGCCGCGGCGGCGCGCCCACCGGGCGACGTCAGCTCACTTGCCGCGGCTAATCCGCCCCGCCTCGTTGTCCGAGGAGCCCGATTGCGCAAGCTGCGTCATGGCGGCGCGGGTGGGCCGTCTCACGAACGGTTCCCCTGCCGTTTGGTTGTCGGGCAGGGGTGCGCTGTGCGTTGGTCTGGTCGCTGGGCGCACCGTGGCGCCGGGTGGGTAGTCCTGCCTGTCCGGCTCTGCGGAACCTTGAACCGGCTAACCCATCGTCACGGAGGACAAGGCGCATGACCGAGCGAGAGATTCAGGAGTACGTGAATGCGATCGTCGCTCTCGAGCGGATCGCCAACAGCACGCTGGTGCGAAACCACCCCAACGCCAAGCAGGCCATCGAGACGGCCATCGATGAGTTGAAGATCGAGTTGGCCGACTCCCTGCTGGATGCCGTCCTGGAAGCGGCGCAAGTCGAGGAGCCCCTGTCATGACGCGCAAGGACTACGAGCAGCGGCTGGGGCCGGCGTGGGGTGAGATGCGAACGATCCTGAACGAGCTCAACCGGGTGGTCGGGTCGGAGCCGGGCTGACGCGAGTCCAAAAGCGTCCCGACCTCGGCGGAGCCGTTGGGCACGGGTGCCCCGGCCGGGGCCATCTCAAGTCTGCCTCCCACTGCCGATGGCGAAGCCAACGCTCGGTAGTCAGTCAGCCACCGTGTCGCCATGTCGGTGGGCGACCTTCCACTCGCCATCCTCGCGGCGGTACACCTGCGTTGCCCGCAACGTGTAGGTGCGCGGCTGGCCATCGACGGAGACGGTCGTGTGCTCGAGTGCGGCGGTGTAGGCCATATCGCCGATCACGTCGAAGGCGAGCACCTCGACGACATACGAAGTGCAGCCAGAGAAGCTTCCACCGAGATAGGTGAACAGCTCGTCGATCTCATCCTGCCCGACGGCGTTGCGCCAGGCGCCGAGGACGCTGACGGGTTCGTTGCGCGACCACAGCGCACGGCGAGGGACGGGGTCGCCGTTGTGCAAGGCGAGTTCAGCGTCGTAGAGCGCGCTGTGAACCCAGGCCAGGAAGTCTTCGCGGTCGGTCATGCCGCGATCATGCCGCTTCGAGCTCAGACGCGGAGGCGCCCCTCGGCTGGCGGGACCAACGGTGCCGCGCCGGCACGAGCGACCGGGCGCGCAACCGCCGCGACGGCGGCCAGCGCCGCCATGGTTCCCGCCTTGCCTCGCATGAGGCGTCCCTCCGGAGTTGTCACCCGACGGTATGGCGT
>JBKPRL010000093.1:0-12079 GCA_046734535.1 bacterium
CGTCGAAGGGTCGATCCACACCCTGCGCCTGCTTCAACAGCGCCGCCGCCTGCGGCCGGCGCTCCCACGAGACCCGCCGCGAGCAGCCCACATCGAAGAATTCAGCCGTGATCGTCCCGTGCCCGGCGATCAGCGTCGCGGTCACCTCCCGCTGCCACGCCTGCGACGTCACCGGATCCTGGTACTCCGCCGTCGAGGTCCGCCCGTAGAACGCGAACCGCAGACCCGGTACGACCACATCCGGCGGTTCAACCACGCGACGGCGCCGTCCTCGGCCGCCGATCCAGCTCTGCAGAACGTCCCTGTCATCGATCTCGAACAGCGCATCCACCACACCATCCGAGCCGTACGTCGGAGAACCCGACCTCCACCGCGCGCCATCCACTCACCGGGGAGATGCGGGCCACCCTGATCGTCTGTTGCCTCAATTCGTCAATCGGAGCCGGACGATGGTGGACCATGCTCAGCCCGAAAATGGCGGCGGGTGGTGGCGTGTCGTGCTCGGATCGGGGAACCCGAGGCTGCGGTAATCGGGCGCACGCTTGCGCAGCGAGGACGCGAGTACCCCGGTGCGGATGTGGTGGTAGTCGTGCACCTCGACGACGTGCTTGCCGGGTGCCGGGCGCAGCACCCGCCCCACGTACTGCACGAGCCGCCCCTTGAACGCGATCGACGCAGCCAGGAACAGGGTGTCGAGAGCCGGGCAGTCGAAGCCCTCCCCGATGTAGGGACCGGTCGCGACCACGAGCAGCGGCGCGTCGTTCGGCCGGAGCCGCTCCAGGGCGCCGCGCCGCTGACCGACTCCCGTCCCCCCTTGCAGCACGACGGGATCGTGTCCGACAGCGCGAAGCAGATCGGCCAGGACCGAAACGTGCGCGGTCCACTGGGTGAGGACCAGGCAGTTCCGCCCGCGGGCGAGCGCGGCCAGGACGTCGGTGAGCACCTGCTGGTTACGAGCCTCGTCGGCAGCGAGATCCCGGTAGACCGCGGCGATCCCACCAGGATCCGACGGATCGGCCTGGCCGCGGTAGACGAACTCGGTCAGGTGCACGGTGAGAGATCGCTCCGGCGCCCCACCGACGGCCGCGGCGGCGAGGATGCCCGGCTCCGGGGCACTCATGGTGTGCCGGACCGGGCCCAGCTGCAGCGCGATCAGATCGTCGAGGGTCAACCCGAGCCACCGCCGGGCGGGGATCTGGCGCACGGCGTTCTCGAATGCGGCGGCCGGGGGGTGTCGAGGTAGTTGTCCGGCGGTCGGTCGGGGTCAGGTCGATGTGGGAGGCGCCGTTCAACCGTCAGGACGCCGTGGCAGCGGCCGGCGGCAGGCAGGCCCGGCACCCGAGGCGGGTCTTGCTGGCCGAGAAGGTGCAGAGGCCGCCGCAGTGGGGGCAGCGCTCAGTCGCGAAGTGTCCCAGCGCGGGCAGCCAGTCGAACGCGAACGGGTAGCGGCGCGGGCCCCGGCACACGTCCACCGGCACCCGCCACCCGGGCACCAACAGCACGTGCAATCGGAACGGGCGGATGTGGTGTCGAGCGCGGAACTTCTCGTCGATCTCCGCCATGCGTCGGTCCCGCTCATCACGGGTACTGGCGATCCGGGCGTCCAACAGGACCGCTCGGTCGGGCGGAGCGGTGGCCCGCCGCTTCTCCAGTGAGCGCAGCGCGTCTGCGTAGTAGTTGCGGGCGCTGCGCCGTTCGCGCAGGTGCGCCGCGGATGCCTGGGCCGACAGGGCGTCGCGGCGCCGCGTCGCCGCGTCCTCGATTTGCCGGTGAGCGTGCGGCAACGTCCGAATCGCCGCGGCGACGAGCGCCGCCGCCGGCCGTGGTACCGGCGCGGCGGCGCGCGGTGCCAGCTGGAGCCGTGCGACGTCGGCTCGGTCCAGCGGCCGTCCCGTGGACGCGTCAAGCACGCACTCCGCCCGTTCCTGGTAGGTCTCCTCGTCGGAGACGGAGTAGGTGACCAGGGCGCCGAGCCGCAGCACGGGCCGGTCAATGCGCGTCGCCAGGCCGGTGACCTCGAGGCGGCCGTGCTCGACGGTGATCCGGTCGCGCAGCGTGTCCTGCAACCACGCTTGGTCCGGCGCGGGCGCCGGTGGCGGTGTGAGCGCGACGACGCCCACGTCGCCGGCGGACAGGACGTTGTCGGCCGCCTCGAGCAGGACCGGGTGGCCGGTGGTGAACAGCATCGCGCCGTCCTCGCGCGCGACAGCGGGGTCAGCGGTGACCACCGTCTCCTCGGGTAGCGCGCACTGCTCGGCCATGGCCGGCGACAACATCACCAGAGCACCGTCGGCAGTGGGTTCGGTCAACCCACCGCGGTGCTCGACGTAGCGCAGCCAGAACGCCAGCCCAGGATCGGATTGGGCCACGGTCATTCCTCCCCTACTAGCTGGTCGACAGCAGTGCGGGTGTCCAGGTAGTCGCGTCGAGCCCGCGCCAGCTGCTCGCCCAGTCCCGCGAGGGCGTCGACGAACTCGGCGTCGTCGGCGGCGCCGAGGTAGGCGTCGAACACCGAGGACTCGAAGTCGAACTCGTCGCCGACCCGGCCCAGAATCATGTCCAGCTCCCCGACGACCAGCTCGAACAGGTTGATCTTTGATTCGAGGACGCGCAGGACGTGCTCCTCCAGCGTGCCGCGTGCGACCAGGTTGGCCAGCAGGACCTCGTGCTGCTGGCCGATCCGGTGCAACCGGCCGAGCCGCTGCTCGATCTGCATCGGGTTCCACGGTAGGTCAAAATTGATCATGGCGTGGCAGAACTGCAGGTTGCGACCCTCGCCGGCCGACTCGGTGGACAACAGGACCGCGGTGTCCCCGGCGAACGCGGCGACCGCGGAGTCCTTGTCCCGCCGGGATAGGCTCCCGTGATAGCACGTCGCGGCGATCCCGGCGCCGGCCAGATCGGCGCTGAGCGCGTCCAGGGTGTGCCGGAACGCGGTGAACACCAGCACTTTCTCTCCGCGCTCGACGTGCCGGCGGAGCCGGGCCAGCAGCTCACTGGTCTTGCGCGGACGTACGATCTCCCGCGCGCGCACTGCGAGGTCGGCCCAGCCGACCTTGTCCAGCGTCGGCGCCACCGCCGCCGGGCCGGAACCGGCCAGACGGGTGAGCGAGCGCAGCGTCAACCGCCGCGTCGCGGGGGCGCCGCGGCCCTCGCGGCGGACCCGCCCGGCGATCCGGGCGTAGAGCTCGCGCTCGTCGTCCCCCGGGGTGACCAGGACGGTCTCGGCCAGCCGGCGGGGCAGCAGCACCGCGACCTCACTGCGCCGGTGCCGCACCATCACCTCACGGGTGCGGGCGCGCAGCGCGGCGGCGTTGCGCACCGCCGAGGCGGCGGTGTCCGCGCTGCCATGGGCACGCCGGAACTGCGCGATCGTTCCCAGCAGTCCCGGCGCGACGAGGTTGATCAGCTCGTAGAGGTCGGCGAGCCGGTTCTCCACCGGGGTCGCGGTGAGCAGCAGCAGGTATCGCGTGCGCAAGGAGCGGGCGAGCTTGCCCGACGCGCTCGCCGGGTTGCGTAGCCGGTGTGCCTCGTCCGCGATCACGACGTCCCACCGCTCGCCGGTGAGCGCGCTGCGCAGTGGGTCGCGGCGCGCCGCCGCCAAAGAGGCGAGCACCACCGGCCGACCCGCACCCTGCTCCCAGCCGCCGCGCTCGGCCACGGTGGTGGGTAACCCGAACTTGCGTTCCAGCTCCTCGCGCCACTGCCCGACCAGCCCGGCCGGCACCACCACCAGTGCCCGGTCGGCCGACGCGCGCATGCGCAGCTCGGACAGCACCAGCCCGGCCTCGATCGTCTTGCCCAAGCCGACCTCGTCGGCCAGGATCGCCCGGCCACGCATGCGTCCGAGCACTGTCCGCATGGTCGCGAGCTGGTAGTCGAACGGAGTGAACGCTAGCCGCGGCTGGGACAGAATGGTATCGAAGCCCGGCCGGCTCCATACATCTGCAGCCTGCTCCACCAGCTCGCACCGCCCGAGGTCGACGGGCTCGCGCCCGGCGAGCAACTGCTCCACCAGCGGCCCATACGCGGCCGGGAGACCGCCGTCCGCCGCCCGCGCCAGTACCAGTCCGGCCGACATCGATCACTCCTCCCACGGCGACGGGGCGACCCTAGCGAGCGGTACCGACAACAATGCGGGGGGCGCCGCCCCCACCCGGAAAGCGGGTCGCGGCGCATCCATATGGCGCACGTTCAGCCGCGGTCGCCCTCGACGAGGCGTTGCGCCTGCTCGGTCACGCCGATCGTCTCGTTCACCGCTCGTCACACCGCGCGGCGGCCGCTCCCGCAGCGCGGCCACAGTGCGCCCACCGGTGTCGGGCGTCGAACGCAACCCGCGCAGCATCTCGGCGCCCTGGAAGGGTCGTCGCCGCGCAACAGGCCCACCAGCAGCGCCTCCTGCTCGGCCGCGGGCCATCCGGCCACGAAACCCGCGACGTCCGGCGCAGTTGCCTCAGCCATGACCAGCGCGGCGACCTCCGGGAGGTCCCGATCGATCCGCAGGAACGCGACCAGCGCCGTCTGCGAGCCCGTCAGCGCATCCAGCCCGGATGGCACCGGCGGCTCAACAGCGTCGTCGTCGACCGCACCTGCCTGGACGGTGAGCAGCCACATCAGGTACAGGCCGCGCTCGTCACCCGCCCCTCAGACGCTTTTGGCTTCCTGACCAGCGGCGCTCTTCCTCGGCAGGGCGGAAGCTCGTTGGCTGGGCTTGCTGATCAGGGCAGCGACGGGATCGCTGTCGAGCCCTCGGTAGGGTCCCCGCCGTGGCGCAGCGCAACCGACATTCATGCCGATCGGTGATGTCTGGTGGGCCTGCCGGCCGGGATCGCCACCCAGCCGTGGGCGGAGTACAGCGTTGACGCCCACCCCGACGGTGGTCGACGCGGCACGCGGGTGCCGGCTACTCACCCGGGCCCGTGCCGTGGCCGCGTTTGTCGGCGCAGGCCGCCCGGTGACCGCGAAGGCAGTTCTGAGTCGCGCCGACATCCCCGCAGCATGCGCCGCCACCGGACTGCCCGATCCCGGACGGGTGGTCAGCGCCGCGCACGTACCCGCGCTGCACCGAGCCTGGACAGCCGCGCAGGCCGCCGGAATCCTTACCGTCGGGCACCGGGAGGCATGCGCCGCCACGGCCACCGCCGACCCGCTCGACCAGTGGCGGCAGGGCGTGGCAGCCGTCCTGCGGGCCGAGTCCGACGATCCCGACCGGCGCGGCGCCGCGCTCGTCTGTACCGCCGCCCTCGACGTACTCACCCACACCCCCGGACTGCCCGACCGCCCCTTCGGCGACGCCCTTGAAGGTGCGCTGGACCGCCTGCCGCTGCACGACCAGATCGCCGTCCCGTACACATTCCGCCGGGGCCTGCTCCCGGAACACGGCGGGATCGAGCTGCTCGCCGAGTGCGGCGCAATCGACCCCACGACCCACACCGTCACACCGCTCGGGATCTGGGCACGGCCCGAGTTCGACCGACCCCCACCTCCCCCGCTTACTTGGACCGACGACGACGCGCTCGAGCTACGGATCGACCTCGACCGATTTCGACCTCCGGTCTGGCGTCGCGTGCGGCTGCGCGCCGCCACTACCCTCATCGAGCTCCACGAGATCATCCAGATCCTCTTCGAATGGAACGGCGACCACCTGCACATCTTCACCGTCGACGGCATGCACTACGCCGACCCCCTCGACCAGCTCGACGACTGCGCCGACTCCGACCAGCTCACCCTCGCCGCCGCCCTGCCCCGCCCCGGCGCCCGCCTGACCTACCGCTACGACCTCGGCGACTGCTGGGACCACACCGTGCTCCTCGAATCCGGCGGCCCGGCCGCGGTGCCAAACCGACCCACCTGCATCGGCGGGCGAGGCGACGCCCCCGTCGAGGACTGGCCCGACGACGAACCCCCACCACCCCGCCCGCTCGATCTCACCGAGCTCGACCGGGGCCTGGCCCCCCACACTGGCAGGTCATGACCGCGCAGCAGGGCCTGTTCGACCTGCCCGACCCACCCCCGACCCCACCCGCCCACGCCTCCCGTGACCGCGGAAGGCGTGGTGAGCGCTGGACCCGCACCATCGTCGCCGACCTGCACGTCGTCGACAGCGCGACGCTGCGCGACGCCGCACACCGGCGTCTGGACGATGGCATCACCATCGACCTCGGGCCCGCCGACGACGACCCAGACCTGCTCGACCCGCACGAGGAAATCGCCACCAGCGACGCCGCCGCCGTCCGCTGGTGGATCGAACCCACCACCGGCACCTGGCCCCAGCTCGCCGAGGCACTCCGGCTCGATGCGATCGACCTCGACACGACCGACGAGAGCCCGGAACGGGTCCGGGCCCGCTGGTCGGTGACCGTCACGATCACCGACATTTACCTCCTCCACTGGAATACCGCGAGCACCGACCCCCCGGACGACAGCTTCTCCGAACTCTGGAAGCGCGCGGCCGATCCCTTCGCACCGCTCACCGACCTGCCCGGCGCCACCTGGGAACCGATCTCCGTCGAGGTCGTCCGGGCGCGCTGACCTGAAGCCACCGACGCCGTCCGCGTCCGCGTCACGGCAGGCGTAGCCGTGTGGTCAGTGCGCAAGTCCCCCCTCGGACACACGCACTATCCACACGGGGCCGGGCCGTGACGTACGCGGCCCGCTCATCCGGCTCGTAGCGAACTCCGACGTCCAGGGCCTGGTACAGCCGTGTGAGAGCTGCGGGACGGGCCTCGTCGAGCGCAGCTCCGACATCTCCGAGTGAGTCGATCACGGCGTGGATGTCCGCCGCGGTGAGCACAGGAGATGTCGGGGTGCTGTCGATCTCGGCCTGTGCGGCTCGGCGCTCGGCCTGAGCCTGGTTGATCGCGTCGATCATCGCGTCTGGATCCACTCCGGCCGCGATCGCGGCCTGGTAGCGGCGGAGCCGTTGGTCCGCGTCCGCCCGTCGCTTCTTCGCCTCGTCGGTGTCGACTGACACCGACGCGGGTTGAGCAGCGAGCAGGAGATCGACTGTGTGGTCCCGTTGGGTCGGGTGGAACAGCTGCCCGATCCAGCCGTTGATCGCACTGATGATCGTTTCCTCGCGCAGGTTGACCGTGGGTGGGTGACTCGCCAGTGCTGCGGAGCCGGGCGCCAGTGTCCGCGCCGTGCACCGGTAGTACCGAGTCCCGTGCGCCAGCTCGCCCTGCATCCGCCGTCCGCAGACACCGCACCGGACGAGTCCGCGCAGGAGGTACGCCTTCTTCGTCTGGCTGGGACCCCGCTCGGTCCTACGTGCGCCGGCCAGGCCGCCGGCGCTCTTGGTCCGCCGGAGCAGCTGCGCCCGCGTGAACAGCTCCACGGACACGATGGCCGGATGCGCGGGGCGGCGCGAGCGGATGATTCGCTCCGGCGCAGCCCTGTGGGTGCCCGAAACTCGGCTCACGTCCGCTGACCTGCTGCTTCGCCGGCGACGGAGTTCCGGCATGATCCGTCGGTGGCGCTGCGGCTGATCTACAAGATGCTCTCCACGCTCTTGGGCTGGATCGTGCTCCGGGCCCGATCCGACACCAGCAAGGAGGTCGAGCTCCTGGTCCTGCGTCACCAGGTCGCCGTGCTCCGGCGCCGCCCCATCCGGCCGAGGCTCAGCTGGGCCGACCGAGCCGTGATTGCCGCCCTCAGCCGGCTGCTACCCGCCCGGCACCGACTCGGGCTGCTCGTCACCCCGGCCACGATCCTGCGCTGGCATCGCCAGCTCGTCGCCCGCCGCTGGACCACTCAGCCCGTCCGGCCGGGTCGACCCGCCATCCCCGCCGGCCTGCGCGCCCTGGTCCGCCGCTTGGCCACCGAGAACCCGACTTGGGGGTACCGACGGATCCACGGCGAACTCGCCGGCCTCGGCTACCAGATCGGCGCCTCGACGGTCTGGGCGATCCTGCACAACGCCGGTGTCGATCCGGTGATGGCGTCGCCCGAGAAGGCGCTGTACACGATCGTGAAGCGCGGGCCTGGTGGGCGGGGCTGGTCTCCCGTTTCCGCCATGGGCTGATGGTAAAAGCCGACAGCGATGCCGAACTGGGCGGCCTCGAAACTGCGGCGACGTCCGGCTCGCGGTGAGCTGGTGCAGCCAGCCGGCGATGCTAGCCGCGAGCAGCGCAGTATGACCAGCAGTATGACCAGCAGCATGACCAGCGCGGCGAGCTACGCCCGGTGCCGGGGCGGCCGCCGAAGTTGTCCGGTGTGCCGGATTGGGCCCAGCTGCAGCGCGATCAGATCGTCGAGTTCGTCGCGACGGTAGGGGGTTGCGGTCAGCCCGAGCCACCGCCGGGCGGGGATCTGGCGCACGGCGTTCTCGAATGCGGCTGCCGGGAGGTGATGGCACTCGTCGACCACCACGAAGCCGTATCCGGCGGTCAGCTTCGGCAGGTCGTCGCGCCGCGACAAGGTCTGCAGTGTCACCACGTCGACCGTGCCGCGCAGCTTTGTGCGGCCGCCACCTAGCTGGCCCGCGGTGACGCCGAGGTGCTCGGCAAGCCGCGCACGCCACTGATCGGCGAGAGTCTTGCGGTCGACCAGCACCAGCGTCGAGGTGGCGTGCCGGGCGATCAGCGCGCATGCGATCACGGTTTTGCCCGTCCCGGGCGCCGCGACCAGCACTCCATGGTCATGATCAGCGAGGCCGGCGACGGCGTCGGCCTGGTTATCGCGCATCGTCGCGGTGAGCACGAAGTGCTGCGGCGTGCCGTCCGCACGCCGGTCGTCGATCTCGACCGCGCTGCCGGCCTCCCGCACGACAGTTGACAGCAGGGCCGGCCAACCCGCGTGGAAGCACCAGCCGACCGTCGAGGGTCTCGTCGAAGGAGTGCAGGAACCGTGGGACGCCCCAGGTAGAGAAGCGTCGACGCTGCCGGTCGTAGAAGGCCGGGTTTGGCATCGACGCCGCATGCTTCAGCGTCGCGAGCAGCGCCGGGGTGAGTGCGGACATGTCGACCGCAACCTCTGCGGCGAGCTGCACGTTGACCACCTGCGCGGGCCGGGGTTGGATGCCCGACGCCGTGGCCGGCACCAGCCTGGTGATGGCGGCACCCACCGCTGGTGGAACGACCCGGTCAGCGAGCCGCTCCACCTCGCGCGGTGACAGCCGGTGCAGCGAAGCCAGGTAGGACCACTGGTCGGTGTGCGGTTCCAACGTCGCCAGGTCGAGGAAGACCGCCGCGCCGTGTCGGCGTGATCGGCCCTGCAGCGGCGCGGCGATCAGGTTGCCGATCCCTCCCGACGACGGCAGCACGTCCTGAGAGGGGAACAGCCGGTCGTATGCGGTCAGGTTCATCCGCCCACGCAGCGCGATCGCCTCCCGCAGCAGGCCGGAACCGAGCGCTCGAGCGGTCGTAGCGGGTACCGGGCCCGTGAAGAAGATCCAGACATGAGCCCCGATCCCCGACCGCGACACCTCCAACGCCGCCGGAACTCCGACTGCCCGGGCCGCCTTGAGATAGGCCAGCGCGTCGAGCATCGCCGACACACGGAACGCTGCTTGACAGACATAGAAGCGTCGAAGAGGCGACAAACCGGGAGGTCCTGGGACGCGGTCGCCGGGCGGCGGCCGATCCCGGGCGCCCGCGAGCCTGGGCTGGGAATTCGTGGATGCCAACCCAGCGCCGGGCACAATCCAGGTCGCGCTCGCCCAGGTCTTCATCCCCCTAAGAAAGTTGATATCGGGCACGGGGGCTCGCGGCCGCTATGCGAAGCGGGTCCTGCGCCGCCAGCAGATCCTCGACCGCGCGGTCGAGGTCTTCGCGGACCTGGGGTTCGAGGGCACCTCCCTGCGAGCGATCGGCGATGCCATCGGGGTGAGCCGTGCGGCTCTCCGGCGCTACTTCGACACCCGCGAGGAGCTCTTCCTCGAGGTTCTGCGCGAGAAGGATCGCCAGGCGGTGGCGCAGGCCCACGAGAGCGGCCTGGACGAGGCGGCCGGTTTCGCTACCCTGGCCGTGAACTACGCGCAGCAGGCGCCGGGGCTCATGGCGCTGCGGCACAGCATGATCGCCCGCGCGCTCGAGCCGCGCAACGAGCACTCCCGCGAGTTCTTCCGGGACCGCTACCGGTCGATCCGCGACGAGGCGCTGGTCGTCCTCCGGCACGCGCGGGACCGCGGAGCGGTCCGCACCGACATCCCCTCGACACGGCGGCGGCGCTCATGATCGCGGCCCTCGACGGCCTGTCCACCCAGTGGCTGCTCGACCCCCACGTCGACATGCAGGAGGGCATGGCGCTCATCGAGTACCTCCTGGCGCCGGCCGGGACCGAGCGCTCCTCCGCCGCCCGACCGGCATCGAGCCCGCCCTCGCGAGAAGCGCCGCAGCCACCCAGCTGATTGATCCGCACGGAGCTATGTGCTGCGGTGGTATGGCAACGCCGGTTCAGATCGTGCATGGGACGTGGGCGAGCACGGCGTGCTGGTGCGGTCTGCCGGCGCGTTGGTGATGTGCCGTTCCCGCGAGCAGGCCGAAGCCGCGTTGGCGCAACTACGGGTCTTGTTGGTGGCGAGGCAGTGAGCGGTTCGCCGAGGTTGTGCTACTCGGATGAACACCCTGTTCGAGGTGGATGATCACGAGGACGTTCCCCGGAGCTGGGTTGGCGGGCGTGGCCAGCGGCCGCCGCGGAGCGGCGCACCACGGACAGCGGTCGGGCGCGGCCTGCGGTTCGCGTTCTATGGGCGGACGTCAACGGAGGGGTTTCAGGATCCGGAGTCGTCGCGGGGGTGGCAGCGGGAGGTGGCCGAGTCGGTGATCGCCGGGCACGGTGAGATCGCCGAGGAGTTCGTGGATGTGGGCTGGTCGCGGGAGGTGGCGTGGGAACGGCGTCCGCGTGCGGCAGCGTTGCTGGCGGCCGCGCGGAATCCGGGGCGGAGGTTCGACGCGGTCGTGGTGGGGGAGTACGAGCGGGGATTCACCGCTCGACAGTTCCTGCGGGTGGCCGAGCAGTTGGAGCGTCATGGGGTGCGAGTGTGGCTGCCGGAGGCGGACGGCCCGGTGGATCCCGCCGATCCGACGCACCGGGCGTTGGTGACGGCGCTGGGGGCGATCGCGCAGCGGGAGGTGTCGCGTTGTAGGCATCGGACGTTGGCGGCGATGCGCGCGCAGACGCTTGAGCAGGGTCGCTTCCAGGGCGGGCGCCCGCCGTACGGGTACCGGCTGGTGGATGCCGGGGCGCACCCGAACCGTGCGCAGGCGGCGTGGGGCAAGCGCTTGCAGCGGTTGGACCCGGAGCCGGTCACCGCGGCTCATGTGCGGTGGATGTTCGCCCGCCGACTGGAGGGGCGCAGTCTGGCGGGCATCGCCCGCGAGTTGAACGAGCGTGGTGTGCTGTGCCCCTCGATGGACGATCCGGAACGCAACCGCAACCGCTCGGGCGGAATGTGGTCGGTGCCAACGGTGGGGGCGATCTTGGCTAATCCGCGCTACACCGGTCGGGAGGTGTGGAACCGGAGGCAGGCGACGGACAGGACTGGTCGTTCGACGGTCGCCGGCGGGTGCGTCGTGTCCAAGGCGGTGACGCATCCGGCGCTGGTGTCCGAGGCGGACTTCGTGGCCGCCCAGCAGGTCCGTGCCGAGCGTGCCACCGCCGACGGTGTGCGACGTCGTTACCTGCTGCAGGGGCTGTTGCGGTGCGGGCACTGCGGGCGGCGGATGGACTCACACTGGGTGCACGAGCGGGCCGGGTACCGATGCCGTCACGGCCATCGCAGCACCACATCGAGACCCGCGGACGCGCCGGACAACTTGTACGTCCGCGAGGACGTGGTGCTCCGCGGACTCGCCGCACGCATCACGCTCGACGAGGGTGACGCGGCGGGGACCGCGTCACCGCAGGACACGCTCGAGTTCCTGCGCTCGAACGCTATGGTGGTGGAGGTCTACGGCCCTGCCCGGTGGGCTGTCACCACTCGCAACTGACGGGCAGTACCTGATTGAGCCCGGAGGAGTGGTGTAGATCGTCCGCGTGTTGCTCCGCGGGAACGAGTTGATTATGCAGTCTGCAGGGCGGGTTGTTCGGTGGCGGGCTCGGCGTGTCGGTGCGCGATCGCACTGGGCGCGGGCGGTGT
>JBKPRL010000094.1:0-19402 GCA_046734535.1 bacterium
GTCTTCCTCGCGGACTTCTCGGTGGATGCCGCCGAGGCCGTAGCTGCAGACGCCAGCTTGGACGGCTATCGCGTGTTGGAGCTCCTCGGGAACCTCGTCGACAAGAGCCTCGTGCAACTCGACGACACCTCGGGCCGCTACCAACTCCTCGAGACCATTCGCCAGTACGCACTCGATCGATGTGTGCAGTTCGGGGAGTTGGAGGAGCTCAGGGACCGACACCTGGCCTGGGCGGTGAGCGTCGTCGACAGCCAGGACCATGATCTCTGCGACGAGTCGGTCATCGCCGCGTTCGACGCCGAATATCCCAACCTCCGCACGGCGCTCGAATGGGCCACCGAGACGAGGTCACCGCTGGCCTTCGAGCTCGTCGACGGCCTCGCTCACTACTGGGGTCTGTCGGGCACCCTCCGCGACGCCATCTCGATGGCCGACCCGGTGCTGGCCGAGGCCAAGGCCGCCGACCGCCATCTGTGGGCCCGGTTGGTGAGCCTGCTCTCATGGGTTCGCCTGATCGCCGGTGATTTCGACTTCATGAATCAGACGGCCGAGGCCGTCGTCATCGCCCATGACCGCCACGACGCGGGCTCCGAAGCCCGCTGCCTCTACGCCATCGGCGGTGCCACCACCGGCGACAGCGAGCTGCTCGAGCGAGTCTTCGAGCTGGGGCGCGAGGCGAACGACACCCGCTTCACCAACTACGGCGCATTGGTCACGGTCATCTCCCTGCTCGGCACCGATCGAGCGGAGTCCCTGTTCGCGCGGGCGGAGTCCCTCGGTCAGGGATTCGACGACGACACGTTCCACTTCCTGATGCTCGGTTGGATGACGCTTCATCGGGCCCTCCGTGGCGAGCAGCAGAGGGCGCGGCTGCTCGCGCTCGAAGCTCTCGAGCACGAGAGCCGGGCGACCGGCGCTGTCTTCGAAGTCGTCGCTGCGGCGATGTTCACGGCCCTGCAGGGAGGTGACAGCGATCTTCTGCGCCAAGCGGCGGACTACGTGCAGCCTGCGCTGCGGGATCTGCCTGGATCACAGTGGTGGGGACAGCTCATCGATGATGCTCTGCGACGGCTGACGACCACGGGAGCGTTCAACGAGCTACCCGTTCCACCGGCCGTGCCGCTCATACTGGCCAATTCGGAGCTCGTCGTCCGGTTGCTGCTCAGCGACCATCGGTTCGACGACGCGCTGTCGTGGATCGACCAGCTACCGCCCACCTGGCCGTCTGCGCACGCCGGCGGCAGCCTCGCCCGAGCATGGATCGCCTTCCACCGAGATGACTCGACGGCCATGGATCAGATCCACGACGCCCTCGACGAGGTTGTCGATCTCGGGCTACGGCCCGCGACGGCCGACGCGTTGGAGCTTGTCGCAGCTCAACGGGCCACGCGCGGCGATCATCTGGGTGCCGCCCGATTGCTTGGCGCTGCCCAAGCGGCCCGCGACGACATGGGTGTCATATGGCGATATCCGTACCACCAGGCTGCCGTCGACGACGCTCTCGAACGCACCCGTGGCGCGCTCGATGAACCCGCCTTCCAGACCGCCTACGACGCCGGCGCACAGTCGTCGCTCATGGAGAGCGTGCAGTTCGCCCAGCGCATGCGGGGTGATCGCAGGCGACCGAGTCACGGTTGGGCAGCGCTCACGCCCACCGAGAGAGCGGTCGCCGATGAGATCGCCGCCGGGCGAAGCAACGCCGAGGCAGCCCAGCGGCTCTTCGTGGCGCCGAGCACGATCAAGTCCCACCTGGAACACATCTACGCCAAGCTCGGTGTCCGAAGCCGAGCGGCCCTCGCGACCGAAGCAGCTAAGAACCGAACATCCTGAGCATCGGCGAGCGCTCCGCAGCCGACACGCATTCGGTTTCCGGTAGTGAGTCGGGCTGAGAGGATTTGAACCTCCGACCTCTTGACCCCCAGTCAAGCGCGCTAACCAAACTGCGCCACAGCCCGTGCGAAGGGCTTTCGCCCTCATTCAGTTGTGCTACCAGGCGCCAGGCTACCCGCGTACGGTGCGCGGGCGGCTCGTCAAACAGGAAGCGGCACCTCGCCGTGGTGGTCGAGGTGCGGGTGGCACACTCAACGGACGAGGCGAGGAGATGACCCGTGGCCGATCCCGAGACGCCTGCTGACGAGGGTGGGGAGGCGCCATGCTTCGCCCACCTCTTGGAGGACGGCGGCCGATGCGCGGACTCAGCCGACGTCAGCGAGCGCGATGTCAGGATCGACCAGGCGGCCGGGGTCCAGCGCCCGGCCAGCGCCGACGATGGCCTTGAAGTCATCGACGACGTCCCAGATGTTCACGGCGAGGGCTGCTGACACGATGCCGTCGCGATGCCAGAACGCGAGGAACTCACGCCCGTCGGCGTCGCCCCGAATGACGACGGCATCGTCCGGCTGGCTGTAGCCGATGTACTCGAGGCCCAGGTCGTACTGGTCCGAGAAGAAGTAGGGCAGCCGGTCGTAGACCTCGTGTCGACCGGCGGCGTTGCGGCCCGCGGTGGTTCCCTGGTTCAGAGCGTTGGCCCAGTGCTCGACCCGGAGGTGTCGCTCGAAGTGAGGGTGCCACGCGTTGGCGACGTCGCCGGCGGCGTAGACCCGAGGGATGTCCGTCTCGAGGCGCTCGTCGACGACGATGCCGTTGTCGATGCGTACGCCGGGCGCGCCCTCGACCACCGAGGTCCGTGGGGTGACGCCGATGCCGACCACGACGACGTCGGCCGGCTCGACGCGACCGTCGGACAGCACGACCTCCTCGACGCGGGCAGCGCCGCGGAGCGCGCTGACGCCGACGCCCATGCGGAGGACGACGCCGTGGTCGGCGTGGAGCGCGGCGAAGATGCCGCCGACCTCGCGGCCGAGGACGCGATGCAACGGCGTCGGTGCCGGGTCGATCAGCACCACGTCAGCGCCCATCTGCCGAGCGGACGCCGCGACCTCGGATCCGATCCAGCCGCCGCCCACGACGGCCACGCGTGACGCCGTCCGGATGGCCTCGCGGAGCCGCAGCGAGTCCTCGATCGTGCGGAGGTAGTGGACGCCGCCGAGTTCGGCGCCGGGGAGCTCGAGCCGGCGCGGCGCGGCGCCGGTCGCCACCACCGCGGAGGCGAACCCGACCTGACCGCCACTCGCGAGGTGCAGGCGGCGATCGTCCGGGGCGATCTCGGTGACCTCGTCGGTGATCACCTCGATGCCGTGCTCGGCGTAGAACCCGTCGGGATGGACGTGGGTCGAGCTCTCGTCGGCCTCGCCGCGCAGCACCTTCTTCGAGAGCGGCGGCCGCTCGTATGGCGCGGTCAGCTCGTCACCGATCAGGAGGATGCGGCCATCGTGGCCGGCCTCCCTCGCCGCCTCCGCGGCCTTCGCGCCAGCCAGACTGGCGCCGATGATGGCGAGCGTGCCGCTCGGAACTGAGGCGCTCATCGCCGCCCTCCCGCTGAGGCGAGAACTCGTCGCGGTCGGGGATCTTCGCGGAGCCGCCCAGGCCGCGAGGACGTGATGGAACCAGAGAACAACGTCGGTCCTCCTTGTCGGGGTTGCCGGAAGACCTGACCGGTGACCGGCCGGCAGGGTTCGGCCGGCCACCGGACATGGGTCGTCATGCGCCGAACTTGTCGGGGAACTGCTGGACGATGCCGTCGGCGAGAGCGTCGGCCATGTCGAGGATGTGCGCGTGGATCTGGTCGTAGTCGGCGATGTCGGCCTTCCAGTCTTCCGTCAGCCGCGCGGTGGCCTCGGCCAACGTCTGGTCGAGGTGCTCCTTCATCATCTGACGCATCGTCTGCTGCGGCCACGCCGGGTTGGCGGAGGAGAGGAAGTCGGCGATCTGGTCGCCGTTGGCGTACCAGAGGTCCTTCTGCTTCGAGGTCGCGGCGGCGTCGCCCGCCTTCGCGGCTGCGACGAGATCAGCGGCCGTGAGGATGTGCTGGCGGAGCAGATCGGCGAGCTTGGCGCCGGCCGGTTGGCCGTAGAAGGTCGCCATGGCGGTGCCGATGTCGGCCTGGTTCTGCAACAGCCGCTCCGCCGTCGGCTGGAGATCTGGTAGGCCGGCGATGGCGCTCACCAGGTAGAGGCGGGTCCAGGTGACGTGGTCCTCCCAGAGCTTGCGCATGTCGGCGTGGAACGCGACCGGGTCGACGAGGGCGGCGGCGCTCGCCGCCCCGTACGCTGGACCAGCGGCGCTCGCCGCCGTAGACGCCGAGCCCGCGGCCGTCGCCGTGGCGTGCGCCTGGCTGTCGTGAGGCGCGGCCGGCACGGCGGGGGTGGCGGAGCTGCCGGTACTCGATCCGCACGCCGCGACGAGGACCAGGACGGCCACGGCCCCAGTGGTAGCGCCGAGGACGGCGCGCCGGTGGATGCCGCTCATCGGGTCACGGCCAGCCGGTCGAACGCCGTGGCCAGACGAGCCAGTGCCACGGCGCCGATCAGCAACCCGAAGTCGCGAAGGGCGACGTCGTAGAAGTCGCCCAACACCAGGAGGTTGACGATGATCCCGGCCAGCCACGCCGCGACCAGGTAGCCGCCGAACCTGGGGCGCACGGCGACGACGATCCCGGCCACGATCTCGATCACGCCGACGGCCAGCATCGCCTGGTGGGCGTTGCCGGGCACGAGGTCGTTGATCTGCGGAGCCAGGTAGATGGGCCAGTCCACGAGCCAGTTCAAGAACTTGTCGAGCCCGAACACGATCGGGGCCACGGTGAACCCGACGCGCAGGAGCGTGAAGGCCTGGTACGCAGGGTTGCTGAAGCGACGCCCGCTGGGCGCCTCGAGCTGGTCGACGGTGAGTGTGGTCATCGCAGTTCCTCCGGTCTAAAAGCCAGTACATTTGACCATAGAACGGCGATCAGTGTTTCGTCAACTACAAAGTGTTTTAGACTCGCTGGCATGGAACACGCCGAGGAGCTCGAGCGACGCATCGGCGGCATCGCCGCGTTGGACCAGCCGCTGCGGCGCCGGCTGTACCGGCTGCTGGCCGATCGTGGGGTGTGGGTGACCCGGGACGAGGCCGCTGCGGCCCTCGGCCTCCCCCGCTCCGTGGCCGCCTTCCACCTGGACAAGCTGGCCGAGGCAGGAGTGGTCGAGGTCATGTTCGAGCGCACCAGTGGCCGCACCGGGCCCGGGGCGGGACGGCCGGCCAAGCTGTACCGCCGGAGCGAGGACGAGGTCGCGGCGTCAGTGCCCGAGCGGCGCTACGACCTGGCCGGTTCGCTGCTCGCGACGGCCGTGGCCGAGGCGGAGCGCACGGGCGCGCCGATCCGGGAGTGCTTGAGCGCCGCCGCGGGTGCCGCCGGTCGGACCATCGGCGCCGAAACGGTGGCAGCCATCGGCGCGGTGACAACCGAGGAGGCGCGCCGTCAGGCGGTGCTCGACGTGCTCGCTCAGCACGGCTACGAGCCGGCGGTCAGCGATGAGGGCGAGATCGCGCTGGCCAACTGCCCGTTCCACCGGCTGGCGGAGGAGCATCGCACCCTGGTCTGCGGGATGAACCTCGACTTCCTGGGCGGCCTGCTCGACGGCATGGGTCCGAACGACTGGCTCGACGCACGGCTGGCGCCCGAACCCGGCTACTGCTGCGTGCGCATCGACGCCGCCTGACGCCAGCGTCCGCGAGGACGGCGCCGCGCGCAGCCCGTCTGGGAGCGGCCAGTCGGCGTCAGATGACGAGCTGGACGAGCTGCACGAGACGCCAGCCCAGGTAGATGGCAAGCAGCACCATGAGCAGCTTGAAGTGCCACGGCGCCTTGGCCTCCTTGCCCGCCATCTCGCGGAGGTTGACGTCCTTGGCCCTCAGCGCCGGACCCGGCTCGCCGTCCTTCGCTTCGACCTCGCCAGGCTCGACCTCGCCCGAGGCGGCCGCGGTGGCGCGGGGTAGCACACGACCGCAGGTCGGGCAGGAACCGTCCGCCTTCATGCTCGACGGCGTCCAGAACTTGGCGCAGCGCTCGCACCACGGCATCCGGGTCGTCCCCCTCAGCTCGAGCGCTTCCGGACCCGGAGCTTGATCGGCACCGATCCGAGATCGAAGCGCTCGCGCAGCTTGCGCTCGAGGTAGCGGAGGTAGGTCGACGGCAGCTCCCGGTTGACGAAGAGCGTGAACGTGGGCGGGTCGCTCGCGCCCTGCAGCGCGTAGAGCACCCGTGCCCCGCCGGGCGCGGGCTGCGCCTGCTGGGCGTCGGCGATCACCGCGTTGACCTCCCGGGTCGGTACCCGGCGGTGGTAGCGCTCGATGGCATCGGCCAGGACGGGGCGCAGCTTGTGCACACCCTTGCCGGTCAGGGCGGACACCCGCAGGACGGGCGCGTCGCCGATGAAGTGGAGCTTGCGGGCCATCTGGCCGAGCACGTCGGCCCGGTCGTCCGGATCGTCGAGCAGCTCCCACTTGTTGAGCAGCACGACCACAGGGCACCCCGCGGCGTCGATGCGCTCGGCCAGGCGCTGGTCCTGCGCGGTGACGCCTTCGGTGGCGTCGATGACCAGCAGTGCGATGTCGGACTCGTCCACCGCTCGCAGGGCCCGCACGAGCGAGTAGTACTCGGTGGGATCGTCGATGCGGCTCTTGCGCCGCATGCCGGCCGTGTCGACGTAGCGGATGGGCCCGTCGGGGGTGTCGACCACGGTGTCGATGGCATCGCGGGTCGTGCCCGGCTGGTCGTGGACCACGGAGCGGTCGTCGCCGATCAGCCGATTGAAGAGCGTGCTCTTGCCCACGTTGGGTCGCCCGACGATGGCGACGGCCGGGATCGCGGAGCCGCGCTCGCCCAAGGCGCCGTCGCGATCGTCACCACGGGCGTCATCCGCATCATCGTCTGCGGCGCCGTCGCCGTCTGGCCGCTCACCGTTGGCCGACGGCAACCGGGCGACGACCTCGTCGAGGAAGTCGCCCGTGCGCCGGCCGTGGAGCGCGGAGATGGGGTGGGGCTCCCCCAGGCCGAGGGCGAGGAACTGCCAGCGGTCGTCCTCGCGCTGGTTGTTGTCGGCCTTGTTCACCCCGAGCAGCACCGGCTTCCCGGCCCGGCGCAGCCAGGTGGCGACCGCGTCATCGTCCTCGGTGATGCCCACGGTGGCATCGACCAGGAAGACGATCAGGTCCGCGCCCCGCACGGCCTCTTCGACCTGCCGGCTCACCTTCTGGTCCAGGTCGCTGCCCGACGGCAGCCAGCCCCCCGTGTCGACGAGCAGGAAGGGGATGCCGAGCCACTCGGCCTCGACGGTCTTGCGGTCCCGGGTAACACCCGGCCGGTCCTCGACGATGACGACTCGCTTGCCGACGGCCCGGTTGACGAAGGTGGACTTGCCGACGTTCGGCCGGCCGACCACGGCGACCACCGGAGCCTCCATCACGCACCGGTCCTGGCGAGGGCTCGCCGCAGAGCGATGCCGTCGGTCCGCACGACCTCGACGGGCCGGGGCAGGCCGGCCGGCGTGGTGCCGTCGAGGAAGCGCCCGTCGGAGAGGCAGACGTCGGGCAGCAGGTAGCGGTGCCCCTCGGGCTCGCCGGCCAGGACGGTCGAGAGGTCTGCTCCGACCATGAGGCCCGTCACGCCGGTGTTCCCGCCGAAGAACTCGTTGGGGACCTCGACGACGCGCACGTCGTCGCGCCCGAGTGTCGCGAGGAGGGGTCGCAGCACCTGGCCGCCGTAGCGTCCGGTGAGCACGCCCACCGGTGCCTGCCGAGACGGCAGCAGTGCCACCGGGGCGCTCGCCCGGCCGGCGGAGTCGCCCGGCCCGGCGGCTGGCGCGACGACCCGCAGCCCGGTCGCCGCGGCCGGGTTCCGGGGGGCGCGGTAGCCGGCGGCGGGGGCGCCGTCGACCCAGGCGAAGAACCCGCTCTGGACCCCGGTCGCCCGCTCGACCCGGCCGGTGAACTCGAGCTCGAACGTGCGGGCCATGCCGATGCCGTCCTCGTGCATCGGGAAGCCCTCGTAGGCGTCGGCCGGCGGGAACGGCCGCCCGGCGAGGAGGTAGTACTCGTCCGCCGCGAAGGCCAGCCGTCGACCGAGCACGGACCGGAACACGCCTTGCCAGTCCTCGACGGCGTCGATGACCCCCGCGGCCTCTTCGACGGTGTGCGGTCGCAGGCCGGGCTCGCGGTTGTACCGGGACAGCCCGAGCGGCACGACGCAGAGCGTCGCCAGCTCCGGGTAGCGGTCGAGGACCCCGGCGAAGGTATCGTCCAGCACGGCGCCGTCGTTGACCCCGGGACACACGACGACCTGCCCGTGCACCGTGATGCCGTGGTCGAGGAGCGCCCGCAGCCAGCGCAGGCTGGTGCCGCCCCGGCGGTTGCGGAGCATCCGGCTGCGCACCTCGGCGTCGGTGGCGTGGATGCTGACGTGCAACGGCGAGAGCCCTTCGTCCACGACTCGTTCCAGGTCGGCCTCGGTGAATCGGGTCAGGGTGGTGAAGTTCCCGTACAGGAAGGACAGCCGGTAGTCGTCGTCCTTCAGGTAGAGGCTGGATCGCAGCCCGGCCGGCAGCTGGTAGATGAAGCAGAACTCGCAGTGGTTGTCGCAGGTGCGGATCTGGTCGAAGAGGGCGCTCTCCACCTCGGCGCCGAGCGGCTCGCCGGCCCGCTTCTCCGCGGTCAGGGTCAGCTCCAGCCCACCGCGCCGAAGGTCGATCTCGACCTCAGCCTCGTCGGCCAGGAGGCGCCAGCGGAGGATGTCGCGCGGCACCTCACCGTTGAGCCGGAGCACTTCGTCACCAGGCGCGATGCCGGCCCGCTCGGCTGGTGACGCCGGCGCGACAGCAACGACTCGGGGTGGGCTCATGGCCCAGCCAGGCTATCGACCGGCCTCTCGCTAGCCTCGACGGCGTGGATGTCGAGCGGGTGCTCTTGGCGTCTCCCCGCGGTTTCTGCGCCGGCGTGGAGATGGCGATCAAGGCGCTGGCCTGGATGGTCCGCACCTTCGAGCCACCGGTGTACTGCTACCACGAGATCGTCCACAACAAGCTGGTGGTCGACCGGTTCAAGGCGCTCGGCGTCGTGTTCGTGGACGAGATCGCCGAGGTGCCCGACGGCGCACCGATCATGCTCTCCGCACACGGGTCCGCTCCCGCCGTCGTCGAGGCCGCCCGCGCCAAGGGCTCGTACGTCGTCGACAGTGTGTGCCCGCTGGTGACGAAGGTCCATCACGAGGTGAAGGTCCGCACGGGGAAGGGCTACGGCATCGTCTACGTGGGCCACGACGGCCACGAGGAGGCGGTCGGCACGATGGCCGTCGCGCCGGAGGCGATCCACCGGGTCGAGTCGGTCGAGGAGGTCGACGCGCTGCCGGAGCTCGCGGGTCCGGTGGCCCTGCTCGCGCAGACCACGCTCTCCCACCGCGACTGGGCCGACGTGCTCGACGCGACGCGCCGCCGCTTCCCGGACCTCTGGACGCCCGGCCGCTCCGACCTCTGCTTCGCCACGACCAACCGACAGTCCGCGCTGATGGCGATGGCCCCGAGGTGCTCGGCCATCGTCGTCATCGGCTCGGCCAACTCCTCCAACACCCGGGCGCTCGAGAAGCTGGCCGTCGACGCGGGTTGCCCCCGCGTGTACCGCGTCAACCACGTGGAGGAGCTGCCGGAGGACCTGGTGGGCACGGTCGGCGTGACGGCCGGCGCGTCGGCGCCGGAGGAGCTCGTCGATGCGGTTATAGCCCGCCTCGCTCCCCGAACAGGCGTCGAGGAGATCAACGTCACGGACGAGGACGAGTACTTCCCGCCGCCCCGGAACATCCGTGAGCTGCAGGCCGCGATCGAGCTCGCCGTGACGACGATGACCGGCGGTTCGCCCCAGGCCGGGCCGCTCATGGACGACCGGGCGCTGGCCGCCAGCGACGTGCTCGCCGCGCTGCGGACCTGATCGTCAGGAGACGCTGCGCGTCGACCGGCGGGGGTCGTGGACGTCAGTGCGGGCCAGGTGCGGCCCCTGCAGGACCTCGTCGAGGAGCGCCTGCTGGGCGCGCTCCAGGCTGCGCAGCCCGGTGAGCGCGGAGAGGACGAGCAGCAGCTCCGCCGTCCACCCCGCCTCCCACGCGTCGACCGTCATGAGGTCGAGACGGGACTGGCGCCGGCGGGCGCCTGGTGTCAGCCGTTGCCCCAGCCACTGCTCGACGACCAGCATGCCGCCGACCTCGTAGTCCCAGACGTCGAGGGTGATGTCCGAGACGACGCCGTCGCCGAGGGTCAGCGTGCCCACCGAGGGGTCGTAGATGGCGGTGTCCGGCCGGCTGCCCGGGAGGTGGGAGAGCGGAGCCTCCAGCCGAGGGCGGATCGGCGCGTCAGCGGGAAGGAGCGGCCCGGGCGCTCCACGCCGACCGGTCGGGGCGCGATGCTCGCCGAGCGTCTGCAACCGCAGCACTTCGTGTCCGAGCGTGGTCCCGCGGATCAGGAGCTCCTTGGCGGTCGTGATCGGGACCCGGACGACGCCGGACGCCAGCTCACGGGCGAAGCGGGCGCCGTAGCCCGGGTGGGCGACCACGGCGGCGACGTAGGCGACCAGGTCCGGGGCGGCCAGCGCGACGCCCGTCTCGTCCTCGAGGAGCGGGAGGACGTCGTCGGCGAGGTTGGCCTCGGCGCCACCACGGTCGAGCCACAGCGGCCAGACCCGGCTCCGCTGGCCGTTGAAGTGGTTGAACTGCGGCAGCGCGGCGGTCGCCACGAGGGCCGGGCCGCCCGGTGGGACGGCGGCGGTTGCCGCGGTCAGGAACAGCTGGCCCGGCGCCTCCTGCAGGGACCACAGGGGCAGGTTCGGCCGGTCGACCACGCGGAGGTCGGGCAGCAGCCACTGCCGGTCGAAGCTGCGCCGGGCGTAGCGGATGGGCATCGGCGCGCCCCGTCGCTCGGCGGCGAGCGGGCGGCGGGCGGGCGCCTGGCCGGGGACCGAGCCCTCCACCACCGTGTCCAGATCGCGCCGCTCGTCGACGACGAACAGCTCGGCCCGCTCCTCGAGTGGCGCGGCGACCAGCCGATCCCAACGGGCGCGCAGGTCCGAGGCGGACGGGGACACGACCCACGTGCGGCCCGTCGCCACCCCGCGGGTGGACCACATGAGCAGATCGTCGAGCGCGGGCAGGTCGGCGGCGCGCGACGGCCGCGCCCGGACGGTCGAGCCAGCGGCGCGACCCGGTTCGGGCTCGGGCTCCTGCGGCTCGCCGTCAGTCTCGCGCCCGGCCGGTTCGTCCTCATGCGGTTCGGGCTCATGCGGCTCGGCGTTCGCTTCGTGCTCGGCCGGTTCGGGCTCGGTCCGGCCGGCCTCACGAGCGGCGATCGCACGCGACCCGGATGAGTCGGGGGGCGACTCGGTTTCGACGGCGACGTCCGGCTCGGCGGTCCTGCGTGGGTCGGCGCCGGCCGCGAACCGCGGCACCGCCTCGTCCGGCCGACCGTCCGCGGCCGCTCCGAGCGGACGCAGCGCACCGCGCTGGCGGGCTCGGCGCTCTCGGCGGTTGATGGTGAGGCCCGCGCCCAAGATGGCGATCGCCGCCAGCGCGGCGGCGATCGAGAAGAGCAACGACCGCGACCGGCGACCGCCGCCCGAGCCGTCGGATCGGCTCGTGGGCGAAGGCCGCACCGGCGCCGAGGTCTGGGACGGACTCAGGTCGTTGGGCGGGACCTCGGCCGCAGCCGGTGGTGCGCCGTGGGAGGAGGCGTTGCCGAACGAGCGCGGTGCGGCCGTCGTGGGGAGGTCGACCGCAGCCGCGTAGCGGTGGCCGTCCAGCGAGAGCGCGAGGTTGGCCCGACCGGGACCCCACGCCGGGAAGGTCAGGAGCTGGCGTCCGGTGAGCGTCCCGGTGAGCTCGTCGACGGCCGGGAGCAGCGCCGCGGGCGGGACGCCGGTCGCGTCCAGCTCCGTCAGTACCGCTCCCGCCGCCTCGGCCTGCGCCGACAGCTCCGGCCCGGCGCCCTGCCCGCCGGCCGTGAAGAGCGCCAGCGCGGGCGCGACCGCATCGCCGCCCAACCCGTCGAGGGCCACCGAGACGCCGTCGGAGAGCGAGCCGTCGCCGCCCAGGGCCACGTCGCGGATCGCCTCGCCGGCGGCCTCCTTGTCCGTGGTCGGGCCCTGCAGGGCCGCGGGTCGAGCAGTGGTGGCGACGGCGAAGGGTGTGCCGTCCTCCACGCCGCGCAGCAGCTCGACCGCGGCAACCTGGGCGGTGAGCAGGTCGGACGAGGGGATGACCGCTCGGTTGTCGAACACGACGGCCACCGGGCTCTGCGCGGGTGGCACCGGCGCCGACGAGAGCGGCGCGACCGCCCCCTGGCCACCGTCCAGGCTGAAGGCGGCCGGCGGGACCGTGAGGCCGGTGTAGCGCTCCGGCACTGCGACCAGCAGCTCGACGGTGTCGCCGTTCGGACGGACTCGAACCACCTGGAGGGCATCGACCCCGGCTGCGATGGCGACGCCGGCCGGGCCGACGGCGGCCGCTGTCGCTGACAGGGCGACCGCCGCGGAGGCCCCGAGCACGCACCGTCCCAGGCGTCCGATACCACGAGTCACACGGCCGCGGCGCGGACCGCACACGGTGGACCTCCGCCTACCGACCGTGCGCCTCAAGGTGAGATTCCTATCGCCGGAGCCTGCTCGCCTCCAACAGTTCACGCGATCGCCATCTCTTCGACCGATCCCGCCTACAGTCGCCGTCGGCTGGACAACCTACGGCGTGGCTGGACGCCGGACAAGGGGAGACGATGAAGCGGCGGCTGCAGTTCTTCTCGTTGGCGGCGCTCGCCCTCGGAGCGTCCGTCGTGGCGGCGCCGGCCGCATCGGCGCAGGACGCGGGGACCGCCAGCGTGGTCATCGTCCACGGACTGCGGGGCTTCACCGCCGACCTCTACGTCGACGGCAAGCTCCTGATCAGCACCTTCCGGCCCGAGCGCTCGACCGACCCGATGGCCGTCCCGGCCGGATCCCACGTCGTCGAGATCCGGGAGGCGGGCACCGGCGCGGACACCACCCCAGCGCTGACGGCGACGATCGACCTGGCCGCAGGCAGGCGGTACGACGCGGTGGCCCACGTCGATCAGGCCGGCACGCCCACGGTCAGCCTCTTCCTCGATGATGTCTCGCCGCTGCCACCTGGCCAGGCCCGTGCCGTCGTCCGCAACACGGCCGCCACCGGACCGATCGACGTCCGCGTCGGGCCGACCGTCGCGGCCTCCGGTTTGGCCAACGGCGCGGGCGCTGACACTGTCCTGCCGGCCGGTGAGTACGAGGTCGCCGTCTCCGCGGCGGGCTCGCCCACGCCGATCATCCCGAGCCGCAACGTCACCTACCCGGAGGGCACGGCGACGTTCATGTACCTGATCGGATCGAGCCAGGCCCAGACCCTCGACTGGCTGGCCGTCCAGGCCACCGGGCTGCAGTCGGCCCCGACGAAGGTGCCGACCGGCGATGGCAGCGTCACCCAGGCGCCGACCGAATCGAACGGCACCGGCGGCGAAGCCATCGGGCTCGGCGCCGTCGCTGTCTTCTTCGCCGTCGCCACCATCAGGCGGCTGCGCCGCACGGCGTGACCCTCCGCCTTCCGGCCACCTGCGGCTCGGCCGCCCGTGCCCCGCTCGGGCTCGCGCTGGTCCTCGCCCTGGCCGGCTGCGGGCACCTCGCTCAGCAGAGCGTCGTCGCCATCGGGCCACCACCACCCGTCGACACGTCACCCGTGCGCCGCGCCGTAGTCGGCTCGGGGTCCCTCGTCGTCCGTCCGGCCTTCACCGCCACGATCTCGCTCGAGGGCTCACCCGCACCGACACCGCCGCCGCCCGTCCCCAGGGTGCCCACGCACGGCATCGTCCTCGACCAGCAGGGCCCCGTGCCGATCGCGGCGCCGGTCACGCTCCGCATCCCGGATCACGATGTCGTCAGCCGGATCGTGCCGGTGGGCGTCGACCAGGGCACTGGCGAGCTCTCGGTGCCGGCCGACCCGGCCCAGGTCGGCTGGTACCAGTTCGGCGCCGCCCCGGGCGCGCCCGGCGCTGCGGTGCTGGCCGGTCACGTCGACTGGAAGGGCCAGCCCGGCGCCTTCATCCACCTGGACGACGTCCAGCCCGGCGAGCGGATCGAGGTCGACCTCGGGGACGGCACCTCGCACGCGTTCGTCGTCGCCGAGACGCACCTCATCCCCAAGACCGAGCTGCCGCGTGACCTCTTCGCCCGGACGGGACCCGCCAAGCTCGTGCTCATCACCTGCGGCGGCGAGTTCGACCGCTCGATCCGTCGCTACAAGCAGAACGTGGTCGTCGTCGCCACCCCTGCGTCCTGACCCCGGCGCGTCCGCTGGGTCAGTTGCGCGGCACCTGGATCCACGGGACGTCCCGGTCGACCCGGACGTCGCCCGGCAAGCCAAGGACACGCTCGCCGAGGATGTTGCGCATGACCTCGGACGTCCCGCCCTCGATCGAGTTGGCCCGGCTCCGGAGGAACGCCTTCTGCAGCGTGTCGGACTCCATCGCCGTCTCCGGGCGGAGCATCGCGTAGGAGCCGTAGAGCATGCCATCGGCCCCCATGAGGTCGACGCACAGCTCGTAGACGTCCTTGTTGACCTCGGCCGAGGCCACCTTCCCGATCGACCCCTCCGGGCCAGGCACACCGATCTTGCGGTTCTGCGCCGCCCGGATGTTCGTGAGGCGACCGACCTCGCTGCGGATCCACAGCTGGACCAGCTCGTCGCGGGCCACCGCGTCCCGCCGCTCCTCGGGCAGCTGTCGCCACAGCCGCAGCGCGCTGGCGATGGGCCCCGAGCCGCGTGGGGCGACGGCGCCGCCGATCGACACCCGCTCGTTCATGAGTGTGGTGAGCGAGACCCGCCAGCCGTCGCCAGGCGAGCCGAGCATCTCGGTGTTCGGGATCCTCGTGTCCGTGAAGTAGACCTCGTTGAACTCGGCTTCGCCCGTCATCTGCCGCAGCGGGCGCACCTCCACCCCGGGCGCGTGCATGTCGACGACGAACGCCGCGAGGCCGGCGTGCTTCACGGCCTCCGGGTCCGTTCGCACGACCAGGAGGCCCCACCTCGAGATGTGGGCCAGCGTCGTCCAGACCTTCTGACCGTTGACGATCCACTCGTCACCGTCCCGGACGCCGCGTGACGACAGCCCGGCGAAGTCCGACCCGCTCCCGGGTTCCGAGAACAGCTGGCACCAGATCTCCTCACCGGTGAAGAGGGGGCGGAGGTAGCGCCGCTTCTGCTCCTCGGTCCCCCACTCCACGACCGTGGGCCCGCACATCCCGTAGCCGATCGGGTTCCGGTAGTACGGGTTGGGACCGCCGGCGGCCTGCACACGCTCGTTGACGAGGTTCTGCAGGCGGGGCGACAGGCCCAGACCGCCATGGCCCTCCGGGAAGTGGATCCAGGCCAGACCCAGGTCGAACTGTGCGCCGAGGAAGGCCGCGGCGCCGGTCGTGCCCGGCGGATGGTCCCGCAGCAGCTCGTCGATGAGGTCGACGACGCGCTGCTCGTCGGTCCGGCTCTCGGTCACGGTCATCCCGGCAGGCTACTGACACGACCGCCCGGGCGCCCGTGCCCGCCGCCCCGCCGTGCCGTCGAGGCCGCCGAGCCCATCACGGATCCCCCCACATCCCGCGCACGACCCCGCCACGTCGGAAGTGTGCACCCGAGGTTCCGGAAACCGGAACTGAGGCCACAAACCTTCCCCAGCAAGCAATCGCGGGGGCCGTGGTGAACACGGCGCGCCTGGCTGGACCGCGGTGCCCGGCCTCGGTGCGTCCGGCTGGGCCGGCGCACCGCAACGAGACCCGACGCATTGCCGAGCGAAGCGAGTAGGAGCCAGCCGAAGCGCAGCGGAGGAGGGCGACGAAGATTCAGTTCATGGGCGCCATGGCCCGGGCCGCCGAGCCGGGGTCGTCGCCGTAGGGCGGCGGGAGAGCCGCTCGCAGGTCGAGCACCCAGCGCAGCCCGCCGTAGTCGTGGCGCTGGCCGTAGGTCACCCGCAGGTTGTTCAGCATCCGAGCCACGATCGAGAGGTTTCCCACCGGCTCCAGGTAGTCCGCCGACCACGACGTCTCCGTGCCCCGGAGCCGATGGAAGAGCCGGCGGCAACCCTGGGCGTCGAGCAGCTGACCGCCGTGGAACGGGTCGATGAAGACCGAACGGTCGACCTTGTCCTGGAGGAGGAAGTGGCCCGGCATGCCGACGCCGGCCATGGGCACGCCGATGCGTCGGCCGACCTCGAGGGCGACGACCGACAGTGTGATCGGGATGCCCAGCCGGCGCTCGAGCACGTGGTTGATCAGGGAGTTGCGAGGGTCGTAGTAGTCCGTGCGGTCAGGTCCGAAGCCGCCCCGGCCGAACAGGTGGGGCACCAAGGCGTCGAGCGTGTAGCCGGGGCAGGTCTCGGCCAGCACGTCGAGCTGGGCCATCACGGCCCCAGAGCGCAGCTCCGGCTCGGCGCAGGCGGCGATCAGGACCGCGGCCTCGTCCAGCGGGAGGTGGTCACCGCTGGTCGCGACCAGCGCAGCGAAGCGCTGCGACGGCTCCATCGCCGACACGGTACCGCCGCGCTGCCCCGCGGCTACCTTCGACGAGCATGTACCCCGGTGCCCATGCGGCCACCACCCCCGCCAAGCCCGCCGTCGTCATGGGCGAGACCGGCCAGACCCTCACCTACGCCGAGCTGGACGCCGGCGCCAACCGGCTCAGCCAGCTGCTGCACGCGGCCGGCCTCCGGCCGGGCGACCACGTGGCGTTCTGCCTGGAGAACCATCCTCGCTACTTCGAGATCGTCTGGGGCTGCCACTACGCCGGTCTGATCTACACGGCCTGCTCGTCCCGACTGACCCATGCCGAGCTGGCGTACATCTTGAACGACTGCGGCGCCCGCGCCTTCATCACGTCCCGGTACAAGGCCGAGCAGGCCGTCGAGATCCTGCCCGAGACCCCCGACGTCGAGCTTCGGCTGATGATCGACGGCACCGTCGAGGGCTACCTGTCCTACGAGGAGGAGACCGCTCGGCAGCCCGAGGAGCCACTCCCGGACCGGATCGGCGGGATTGACATGCTGTACTCGTCGGGGACCACCGGACGACCGAAGGGCGTGCGCTCCCGTGTGCCGGAGAAGCCGCTCGGGAGCGAGCTGTCCAGCGTCGGTGCCCTGTTCTCGATCCTGTTCGGCGGCACGGCGGACGCCGTCTACCTGTCGCCGGCGCCGCTCTACCACGCCGCACCGCTCCGGTTCTGCATGGCGACCCACGAGGTCGGTGGCACCGTCATCGTCATGGAGCACTTCGATCCCGAGCAGGCCCTGGCCTTCATCGAGCGCTACCGGGCCACCCACAGCCAGTGGGTGCCGACCATGTTCGTGCGCATGCTGAAGCTGCCCGACGAGGTCCGTGCCCGCTATGACGTGTCATCGCTGCAGGTGGCGGTCCACGCGGCTGCGCCCTGCCCCGTCCCCGTCAAGCGCAAGATGATCGAGTGGTGGGGTCCCGTGCTCCACGAGTACTACGCGGGGACCGAGGGCAACGGATTCGTCTACTGCAACAGCGAGATGTGGCTCGCCCACCCGGGCACAGTGGGAAGCGCGCTCGGATGCACGATCCACATCGTCGGCGAGGATGGCGAGGAGGTGCCACAGGGCGAGTCCGGCACCATCTACTTCGAGGGTGGCGCCAGCTTCGAGTACCACAACGATCCCGACAAGACCGCGGCCTCCCGCTCGGCGCGGGGCTGGTCGACGCTCGGCGACGTCGGCTACCTCGACGCGGACGGCTTCCTCTTCCTGACCGACCGCAAGGCGTTCATGATCATCTCGGGTGGCGTCAACATCTACCCCCAGGAGGCGGAGAACGTCCTCATCAACCATCCCGCCGTCATCGACGTCGCCGTGTTCGGCGTGCCCAACGAGGACTTCGGCGAGGAGGTCAAGGCGGTCGTGCAGCCCGCCACGATGCCGGCCGATGCCGACGCGGCGGCCGCGCTCGAACGCGAGCTCATCGCCTACTGCCGCGGCGAGCTGGCCGACGTCAAGTGCCCACGGAGCATCGACTTCCGCGAGGAGCTTCCCCGCCATCCGACCGGGAAGCTCTACAAGCGCCTCCTCAAGGACGAGTACTGGGCCGGCCACCAGAGCCGCATCCTGTAGATCGTCATCGGCGACTCGCCGAGGAACCTCCGGTTCGGCGGCGACCCCCTATGGGTTGATGACCACCATGCGGATCTCGGTCATCTCCTTGACGGAGTAGGCGGGTCCCTCGCGGGTGTTGCCACTGTCGCGGAGGCCCCCGTACGGCTGCTGGTCGGCCCGCCACGTCGGCACCTCGTTCACCAGCACCCCGCCGTAGTCCAGGGTCTGGAACGCCTTGAAGGCCTTGCCGATGTCCGAGGTGAAGATGGCCGCCTGCAGGCCGTAGTCGGACTCGTTGGCCAGGCGGAGCGCCTCGTCGAGGTCGTCGTACGCGGCGACGCCGACCACGGGACCGAAGACCTCGAGCGCACACACCTTCATGTCCGGCGTCACGTCGGTGAGCACGGTCGGCTGGAGCACGCCGTCGGCGGTCAGCTCGCCGCCGGTCGCGACCTTGGCCCCAGCGGCCTGGGCCTCCTCGACCCACGAGGCGACCCGCTCTCGCTCCGACGGCGAGATCAGGGCCGACACGTCGGTGGCCTCCTCCATCGGATCCCCGACGACCAGCGTGCGGACGCCTTCGACCAGCTCGGCCGTGAAGTCGTCGGCGATCGAGCGGTGCACGTAGATCCGCTGCGTCGAGATGCAGCTCTGGCCGGCGTGGGAGAAGCCGGCCACGCGGATCTTGGCTGCCGCGCCGCGCCAGTCGCCGTCGGGCTCGATCACCACCGGTGCGTTGTTGCCCAGCTCGAGCCCGACCCGCTTGCGCGGCGCCCGGGCGCGGATGCTCCAGCCGACCGGCGGCGAACCGGTGAAGGTGATCAGCGCGATGTCCGGGTGATCGACGAGGGCATTGCCCACCGTGCCGCCGCCACCGGTCACGACGTGGAGCTGCTCGGCGGGGAGACCGCACTCGTCGATGAGCAGCTCGGCCAGCGCGATCGACGAGAACGGGGTCTGGCTGGCCGGCTTCAGCACCACCGGGCAGCCCGCGGCGATGGCCGGCGCCACCTTGTGGGCGACGAGGTTGAGCGGGAAGTTGAACGGCGCGATCGCTCCGACGACGCCGACCGGGACGCGCAGCGCGAAGCCGAGCTTGCCCTCACCGGCGGCGGAGGCGTCGAGCGGCACCATGTCGCCGACCAGCGTCCTCGCCTCGGCGGCCGCGAACTGGAACGTGCTGACGGCCCGCTCGGCTTCGACCCGCGCCGTCTTGATCGGCTTGGCGGACTCCTCGGCGATGAGCCGGCCGAAGTGGTCGTTCCGGGCCTCGAGGGCGGCGGCTGCGGCGTCGAGGATCGCCGCCCGATCCGAGACGGGCAGCGGTGGGCCCTCGT
>JBKPRL010000095.1:0-7432 GCA_046734535.1 bacterium
CGCAAGAAGTGCCGTTCTCGGGCGCTTGGCGGGGGCTCCTGGCACGTGTTCTCGAGCGCCGCCCATAACTGCGATCGGGCGCGGGCCGGCCCGGCTCGCGATCAGGGCATTCGGGCGCGGCGCGATCGATGCGGTGGGCGGCGTCCCTCTTCGGCGACACCGTCGCTGCATTGCGGCTGCGCCCGTGCTAAAGCGTCTGGCGGGTGAGGAACTCGAGCGTGGCACGGTTGAACCCGTCAGCGTCCTCGTGCAGACCGGCGTGGGAGAGGTGGTCGAAGACCACCAGCTCGGCATTCCTGATGCCTTCGGTGATCGTGGGGGCGAAACGGGTCGAGGTCACGAGGTCCCAGCGTCCGTAGGTGATCTGTGTCGGCGCGACGATGCGTCCCAGTTGGGCCTCGGCGTCATGGGCGAGAACCGCTTCGGACTGGTTGATGAAGGCGTCGACGGGCTGGGGTGGGCGGCCCCGGACGAAGTCCTCCAAGCCGGCGACGAATTCCGGCTTCTCCGCGTACATCTCAGGGGTGAAGCACCACGGGAAGATGCCCTGGATCACCGTGTCCGCCACGTTTCCGAGGGCCTGGGCCATGACCTGCCAGCTCTTCACGACGACCGCGAGGAAGGGGTCCGTTTTCGCCCAGGCACTGTGGAGCGACAACGAGGCGACCCGCTCGGGGTGCTTGGCCGCCAACCACATTCCCGCCGCGGCGCCGAACGATACCCCGGCGACGTGCGCCCGGTCGATGTCGAGGACTTCCATGAGCGTCGCCACGTCGTCGCCCATCTGCTCCATCGAATACGGGCCGGCGGGCTTGTCGCTCGTGCCCGCCCCTCTGAGGTCAACTGCCACGCAGGTGAAGTGCTTGGCATACTCGGGCGTCTGAAAGGCGTAGCAGGCGTGGTCGGCGGAGAGGTAGGGAATGAGGATGAGCGGGTCCCCAGAGCCCTCCGTCTCGAAGTGCATGGCAATGTCCCTCACGGCCGCGGTAGGCATGGCCACTCCTTCCGGCGTCCGGCGGAGCCATTCCCGGCTCAGCGCATCACCACGTTACGACTGCGCGCCTGGCGTAGCCACCGGTGTTTGGACACAGACTGGCATCCTGACAGCGGCCGCTCGACCACCGTTGAACGCCAGCCGGTGCTCTTCGGTATCGACGTGGAGCGCTGGGACGGTCAGCGGGCGGCGCGGCAACCTCCGCCGCTGGCGACGAGCACGAGCGCCACGCCGATGAGGATGCGAGGTCGTCTCCTCCGACCGGGATCGTATTGGCGCGGTCGGGTTCACGGCTCGTGCTCCGTGCGAACGCAGGCGCGCCAACTCCAGGACCAGGGTGTGCCGCTCCAGGTCCGCTCGATGTCCGGCCTCGCACTTCGCCATGCCTTGTCGAGCTGACGGCCGTCATGTTCATGATCTTCTCGAAGGGGTCGCGCACGTTCGTCCTCCGGTGGAAGGGCCTTACGACTGGCACGGAACAGCAGCGGGTAGTAGGTTGTCTACTAGGCTTTGGGCATGACGCCAAAGAAGGTCGATCCCGTCGACCTCATCGACGCACACGTCGTCGCCGAGTTGCTTGGCCTAGCGCGGTCGACCAGCGTTGCCGTCTATCGAAAGAGGTACGAGGACTTCCCGCAACCTGCAGTCAACATGGGGAAGGGGCGTTGCATCCTCTGGCTGCGTCACGACATCGAGCAGTGGGCGCGACGCCGCGGGAAGTAGCGGAGAGCGGGCCGTCAGCTCGGCCGGCCATGGCATCAACACCGAGCCCCGGTTGGGTCCGAGCGCGGCCGTTGCTACGGTCGCCGCCCTCGCACCCGGACCTTCTCCTCTGTTCGGCCCCGGTGCGAACCGGTCGACTCGCACTCGACCCACGCCACCCCGACTTCCAAGGGTCGGGGGTGCTGCGCGTCAGGGCGCTGTTCCTCTCCCGGTGGCCGCTGCCTATGCTCGGCCGCGGTGAGACGCATCGTGCTCTCGGTCCTTGGCCTCTACTTGCTGTTCGCCATCATCGGCCGGTTCGTCGAAGGCATGGGCGCCGTCCGGTGTGGGTGCAGCCCCCGCTGCTGGTGCAAGCGTCCCGTGCTCAGCACCTTCCGCTGGGTGTTCCCGTACAAGCACACCGTCGACCAAGACGATGCTCACCCAGCTGCATGGCCCTACGACAAGCCGCATACTCCAGTACCCGACTGAGCTCGCTCAGGGTCTTCCAGAGCTCAGCGCCTGTTGGTGTCATCCTGGCCGGCGAAAGCGCCGATGCGGCTGGACCTATGGTCACCTCCAGTGAGCCAGCTGGACTCCGCCATCGTGACCTACTCCCGTGCGGCCGACGGGGAATGGCGGTTCCGGGCCATCACGCCAGACGGTCCGTTCGAGGAACAGGACGTCGAGTTCTCGACTCCCGAGTCGCTGCTCGCCTCCGGTGACGTCGAGGTGGTCAGAGACTCAGGGGCCCTCAAGGAAGGTCGTGTCGAGCGCCGACGCCTCGAGATACGCCGCACCCAACGGCGGTTCGGCCAGCGACCTGGCTAAAGCACGCCGACGTTCGCATGGTGCGCGAGGCACGCGTCGGCGGCCATCGGTATCGCGACGGCTCTACCCATCACCGTTGTCGTTACGAGAGAGTGGATGCGATGCCCAGCCCGCGTCGAAGGCTCCTGGCCGCGTTCGTCGTCAGCCTCGCCGCGCTCTCGGCGTGCGCGACGGGCTCGTCTTCGTCCCCGTCCGGGACGCAGCCGGGCGCGCTGGCCACCTTCGCCAAAGCATTCGACGGCGGGTCTGGTCATCGCCGTCTCGTGTTGTTGATGTCGCCCACTTGAAGCACCTGTCTTCGGGGGGCCAGGTGGGTCGCCGACAACATCCTCAAAGCGCAGCCGGACGCCGATCTTCGTGTCCTGGCTGTCTGGCAGGCGATCGAGGGCGACGGCCAAGGCGGCGGCGACCCCGAACGCATCCTGGCCGACCCCAGGGTCACTCAGCTGAACGACCCCGACTTAGAGATCGGCCGGTGGTTCGGCGACCGCAACCACACCTACCACGCCGGTGGCCCGCTCGCGGGGGACGCCTTCATGCTGTTCGACGCCGATGCGACCTTTGCCTCCGGCAGCGAACACCTCCAGACGAGCGGCCGCACGATCATCGCCGAGCACGCCAAGTTGCGAGACGCCCTGGCCGCCGCCTGAGACGACGCCGATCTGGCGCGTCAGGGCTCGACGATGCGGTGGAACTCGTTCAGCACGAGGCGCTGATGCCGCTCTGCCGCCGACATCACCTCCAGCTCCACCAGCTCCACGCGAAACGCCCCCACCGGAGCCTCGAGGCGGTCACTGCCTCGTTCGTCCGATGGGGGCGGCTTCGGATGCTGTTGACGCCGTGAAACCGGGCGATCCGGCCAGTTCACGCTCCGCCCGTGGCACCCATCGAGCTCGTCGCTACCGTCGCCGCCTTCGCACCGGACGTCCCTCCTGTTCGGCCAGGTGCGACCGGACCGATTCGCAACCGGTCCTCGAGCGTCCCCTGGCCGACGGGCTGGGGGAGGTCCTCGCGTCGGGGTCTGGCTGGCGGCTCGAGACGGCCCAAGCCGCTTCAGAACGGGCGCCACTAGGTTGCGCCGGGTGAGAGGCGAGGTTGCGATTCGGCCTTACGAAGACTCGGACCTCGAGGCAATAGTCGACTTATCCCTTCGGGCGTGGCAGCCGGTGTTCGAGTCGTTGCTGCACGTCCTGGGCGACGCGATCTTCGAGCGTCTCCACCAACCGGACTGGGCAGCTGTTCAGGCTGAGGCCGTGCGGTGGAGTTGCACGAGCGATGAACGAGACGCCTTTGTTGCGGTCACCGAGGGGCTGCCTGTGGGGTTCGCCACGGTCGCACTCAACGCAGTCCATGAGCGAATGGGCGTCGTCGACATGATTGCCGTCGATCCGCGCTACAGCGGCGCGGTATCGCAAGGCAGCTGATGGATCACTCGATTGCGCACATGCGCACGCAGGGCATGGACATCGCGGCCGTGGAAACCGGCGCCGACCCGGGACACGGTCCTGCGCGTGCGCTCTACGAATCGCTCGGCTACAGGGCATTACCCGTCGTGAGGTACCTCAGGCTGCTCGACTGACGCGCCGATTCGGATGATCATGCCGCGACCGCTCGGACGTTGGACAGCACCGGGGGAAAGTCAGATCTACCGATCGGGCGCGTCAGGACCCCAGCACCCTGTTCAACTCGTTGAGGACCGCTCGCAGCTCACCCCACGCCGGCCCCAGCCGTCGCAGCTGGGCGACGAGCTCGGCTCGCTCCGCCAGCACCTCCCCGAGCGACTCGAGCACCCGACGGACGTCGGCGGGGTCGAGCGGCCCGACCGCAGCGGCGCGGCGCAGCTCGTCCACCTCCGCCGCCGTAAGCGTCGAGGTTCCCGTCACGGACCCGAGGATACGAACGGGCGTTCGATCAAGCAAGGCCGCTTAGACGGTGGGCGCTCGACGAGCGATGCCGGCAGAGCATGAGGGCAGAACTCCGAAGGACTGGCTTGCGTCAACCGGTGCGCCTCACCTCCTTGGAAGCGAGGCGCTCGAGTCTGGCGATATCCGATCGCACCCCCTGTATCTGGAGATCCGGGGCGAAGGTGCGCTGGTACGCGTCTGGCGACCTTGGTTGCGCGGCCGCGTCGCATCGCGCGGACCTGGGGGATCGCCGCGCCGGGGTTTGGGCGCGGCGATCCCTGCGTCGTGGATCAGTGGATGGTGAACGGGGCTGACGCCGCCACGTCGTATGGCGTCGTGGTGTCCTTGTTCAATTGGACGAGGTATGAGCCGGGCTCGACCGAGGGTGGTCCGGCCGCGTTGATGTCGCCCTGGGTCTTAGCGAGCGTGGAGACGGGGAACGTAACGGTCACCGGCTTCGACTGACCGGGATCCAACGCCACGCGGGCGAAGCCGACGAGCCGCTGGGGCGGTACGACCACACTGCTCACGGGCTGGCTGACGTAGACCGGAACGATGTCGGTTCCGGCGCGACTGCCGGTGTTGGTCACGGTGAATGTCGCCGTTGCCGTGCCTTGCGTGGACACGCTGGGCGTGGCGGTCAGGTCGCTGATGGTGAAGGTGGTGTAGGACAGTCCGAACCCGAACGGGTACAGGGGGTTGTAGGCGTGCCCCTGGCCGGAGCCGGTGCCGGGCAGCTGGTCGAAGAACTTCGGCTGGTCGCCCAGTGGGGAGGGCGCCGTCCCGTTGAAGTCCGCGCCGACGGTTGCCGCGTCGGACGGCCAGCTGACCGGCAGCTTGCCGCTGGGATTGACGGCGCCCAAGATGACGTCGGCGACCGCCTGGCCCGCTTCAGTACTGCCTTGGTAGGCCATGATCACGCCGGCGGCGTTCTCTGCCGGTCCGAGTCCGATCGGACGACCTGCGATGACGACGACGATGACCGGTTTGCCGGTCGCCGCGAGGGTGGTGATCAAGGCCTTCTGATCGGGTGGCAGCTGGGGTGCCGGGTCGTCCCCGAGTCCTTCGGCGTAGGCCTTTTCTCCGACGACGGCCACGATGGCATCTGCCGACGATGCTGCTGCCACGGCGCTGGCCGCGTCCGGCGCGAAGACGGTGTTCGGGTCTGCCGCCTGAATGCCCTTCAGGACCGTGGTGCCCGGAGGGATCTGATCAGGCGGCCCCATGCAGCAGACGTGGCCCGCACCGAACACGCCCTGCCAACTGACGCTCCAGCCGCCGAGCTGGTTGGTCATCGAGTCCGCACTCGGGCCGGTGACCACGATCTTGGCCGACGGAGCGAGCGGTAGCACCTGGTCCTCGTTACGGAGCAAGGTGATCGATTCGCGAGTGGCGTTCAGCGTTGAATCCCGCCCTGCGGTCACGGCCGCGTTCGCCGCCGCACTGTCGACGCACTCGGCGTTGGGATCGCGGACGCACGGCTGCTCGAAGAGGCCGAGCGCGAACTTCAGGGTGAGGATCCGACGCACCGCCTCGTCGATGCGCGCCTTCGAGATCGCTCCGGAGCTGACGTCTTGGAGGATGGCGGTCTGCCACTGATCGGCACCGAACACCTGCATGCTCATGTCGACACCAGCGTTCACTGCCTTGGCGATGGCGCCGGGGAGATCCGGCGCGATGTGGTACGCGGTTTGCAGTGCCGGGACGTCTTGGTAGTCGCTGATGACGACGCCCTGGAAGCCCATCTGCTTGCGCAACACGTCTGTCAAGAGGTAGTGCGACGCGGTTGCCGGGACTCCATTGATCGACCCGGAGTCGACCATGACCGTGCCAGCCCCGGCAGCAAGGGCGCCTGCGTACGAAGGCAGGATCATGTCTTGCAGGTAGTTCAGCGGCAGCAGCGCCTCGTTACGATCGTGCCCGTTGATCGATTGTGAATAACCGGCGAAGTGCTTGACGGTCGCGGTGACCCCGAGCGAGTTCGCCGGGCCGGCTCCCTGCAGTCCGCTCACATTGGCTCCGCCCATTGCCGCCGACAACACCGGTTCCTCCGCCCACGTCTCGTACGTCCTGCCCCACCGATTGTCCCGAGACAGGTCCTGGACAGGCGCGAAGTCCCACACCCAGCCGGTCGCCCGCAAAGCGTTCGCCGTGACGGCACCACCGGCTTGTGCCGCTAACGGATCCCAGGTGGCACCCATACCGATCGACTGCGGATACAACGGTGCCTCCCAAGGATGGCCAAAACCATGTACCGCATCAACACCGAACAACAAGGGCACGTGCAGTCGGGAATTCGCAATCGCGTACTTCTGGATCATGTTGTATTCGTTGGCCCAGTCGAAGCCGGTATTGCCAACTCCGCCACCACCGGTCGTATCGATCGGGTTGTTGGTGCCTCCGGCCAGGACGGACCCCGCCTTCTGGTCGATGAGGATCTTCTGCATGCAGCTCGGATTCGGCATGTTGAACCCATTGTCACCACACCTGGTGCCATCGGGATCGGTCAGGGTGCTCACCAACTGCTGATCCATCTGGCCGACCTTCTCGTCCAGCGTCATCGCCGCGAGCAGAGCATTGACCCGGGCCTGAATCGGCTTGTTCACGTCGAGCCACGGCGGCGGAGCCGTGTCGGCGCCACCCTGGGGTGCGTCGGCAAACACCCCTGCCGCCGTCAACACCCCCACAACGAGCGCGGCCACCACCTTCCTTCGCCCGCGCAGACGTACGCTCAAATGCGAATCGGACATGACTCGACCTCCCTGGAAGACGAGTGGAACAGGGCCCTTCCCGCCACGACACGAGGTCGAGCCAAACGGCAGCCACCAACCTCTCCGCCCATCGCATGATGGCGGTGCGCATGAAGCCACTCCCGGCATTGGCGACGGACTCGAAGGTAGTGACGGCCGTTCTGTCCGTCAACGCCCACCACGAAAGCCGAAACCCGCCACGCACGGCGGGCCGCGCGCCGTTCGGCCCCAGGTTGGGTCCGGGTTCAACC
>JBKPRL010000096.1:0-13495 GCA_046734535.1 bacterium
GCGGGGCGGGGGCCGGCGGGCGGGCCGGTGAGGTCAGGAGTGGGCGGCGATGCGGCGGGCGAAGGCGTCGTCGTCGAAGGTGCTCAGGAAGGTGCCGAGCTCGTCGACGACGTGGTCCACCGAGCGGCCGGCATACAGCACGGGTTGGTAGACGGTGATGTCGTAGTCGGTGGTGCCCATCGCAGTGAGGTCGAACGGGCGGATCTGGGCGTCGCGGAAGGCGTCGAGCTCGCCGTAGGACGAGAGGAGGCCGGCCCCGTACGTGCGCAGCTCGTCGTCCTCCCACGCCACGCCGAACTCGAAGCTGAACCAGAAGACCCGGCTGAAGAACTCGTGCGCGGCATCCGACTCGGCCCGGCGGGACGCCTCCCCGGCCAGCTGGTACAGGTCGGCGAACACCGGGCTGGCCAGCATGTTGCAGTGACCGACCAGCTCGTGGACGACGTCCGGCTCCGGCGTGTACAGGGGGACGGAGTGGTGGCGGATGTACTGCGTCGAGCAGAAGGTGCGGTCTGCGAGCGAACCGTAGAACACCCGGGTCGGGACGAGCCCGGGGACCGGCGCGACCCGGAAGCCGGTCAGGCGCTCCAGCGACGCGGAGACCTGTCGGAGCTGTGGCACACGGTCGCGGGGCAGGTCGAGCCGCGCCGCGGCGTCGCGGTACTCGCGCACGGCGAACCGCTCGTGCTTGGCCGCCAGCTCGCTCGAGACCAACGTCCAGAGGGCGTCCTCCTCGGGCGCGTACTCGACATCGGGGATGGGATCACCCGGCCGATGGGCGGCGCCGACAGCCGAGATGGCGTCCCGGCGGGCTCGGTAGGCGCGGTCGGAGAACCCGGGGTGGTCGGCCGGCAGATCGACCTGACCGGCCGGTCGAGCGGGCACTGCAGCAAGGTCCGTAGCCACGGTGACAGTCAACCAAGGTCAGCGCCGATCATCCAGCACCCTGGCGTCGATCCAGACACTCCTCAACCACTGGCGTTGTTGATCAACCAAACGTCTGACTACGGTCGCAGGATGGCCCATGATGTCCAGCTCGATGCCGTCGACGACGCCGTGCTCGAGGCGTTGGCCCGGGACGGGCGTATCTCGATGAACGAGCTGGCCTCGCAGGTCGGCGTTTCCCGCGCCACGGCCTACAGCCGCGTCGAGCGCCTGAGGCGAGAAGGCGTGGTCACCGGGTTCACGGCGACCATCGACCCGGCCCGGGCGGGGTTCGGTGTCACGGCACTGATCCTGCTCAACGTCCGCCAGGCCGACTGGCAGGCGGCCCGCGACCTCCTGCTGGCCGTACCGGGCGTCGTCTACCTGGCCATGACGAGCGGCGCGTTCGACATGGTGATGCTCGTGCGCGCCGCCGACGTTCACCACCTGCGCGACGTCGTGCTGGGTGAGCTCCACGACGTGCCCCAGGTCCGTAGCACCCAGACCGTCTTCGTGCTGGAGGAGCACGGGCCCCTGCCCCTCCCGCGGCGCCAGGAGCGGTGAGCACGCTCGCCGCGCGCACGATGGGGGGCGTGGAGCTGCTCCGACACCCGCGGCCGTGGGCCGGGTTCGGTGCCGGCACCGCCCTCGTCGTCCTCGTCGTTGCCGCGCTCGGCCCGTTCCGGGACCGCCTCCCGTCCGAGGTGCCGGCGGTCGTGCTCGTCCTCGCGGTCGTCGTGGCCGGTGTGGTCGGTGGACGACTGGCCGCGGTCGCCGTCGCCATCGAGGGCGCCGCCGCCCTCGCGCTCCTGTTCCTGGGGGAGGACGTCGGACTGGGCATGTCCGTCGGCGAGGACCTCGCCGCGCTGATCGTCTTCCTCGTCGTCGCGGTCGTCGTCGGCGGGCTGGTCGGCACGGTAGCCACGGCCGACCGCCAGCGCGCCTCGGCCGAAGCGGCGCGGGTCGTCGCCCTCCAGGAGCTGGACGAGGCGCGGGCCGGCCTGTTGCGCTCGGTCTCGCACGACCTGCGGACGCCTCTCGCCGTGATCCAGGCGGTCGCCACCGACTTGCGGTCCGGAACCGCGTACGACGATGCCACGCGCGACGAGCTCCTCGACCTGGTCGGGACCGAGGCCGAGCGACTCGATCGGATCGTCGCCAACCTGTTGAGCCTCAGCCGGATCGAGGCCGGCACGCTCGAGCCCGACCGCCAGGCGGTCGACCTCGGCGAGCTGGTCACCTCCAGCGCCGAGCGCATGGAGCGCGTGTTGGAGGGCCTGGCCGTGAGCCTCGACGTCGCGTCCGACCTGCCGCTGGTGCCGGCGGACTACTCCCAGGTCGACCAGGTCGTGACCAACCTCCTCGAGAACGCCGCCCGCCACTCGGCGCCCGGCGCACCCATCGAGGTGACGGTCGCCGAACGCGACACGGAGCTGGTCGTGACGGTGACCGATCACGGCCCGGGCATCGCTGTGGACCGGCGCGAGGAGGTCTTCGAACCATTTCGCTCCGGCGGGCCGGGCTCGGGATCGGGCGTGGGCCTGGCCATCTGTCGGGCCGTCGTCGAGGCCCATGGAGGTACCATCTCCGCCGGTGACGCACCAGGAGGCGGGGCCGCCGTCAGCTTCTCCCTCCCCCTCGACCGCTGACGAGGTCGATGCGGGCGTGGGCGCGAGCATCCTGATCGTCGATGACGAGCGCCCGCTGCTGCGGGTGCTGTCGGCCGGTCTCGAGGCGAAGGGCTACCGCACGCGTACGGCGCCGACCGGGGCGAAGGCGCTCGAGGCCGCGGCGGTGGCCGAGCCGGACGTCACCCTGCTCGACCTCGGCCTGCCCGACCTCGACGGCATCGACGTCTGCGCGCGGCTGCGCCGCGCCACGAGCAACCCGATCATCGTCCTCACGGCCGACGGCGCCGAAGACCGCAAGATCCGGGCGCTCGACGAGGGCGCCGACGACTACGTGACCAAGCCGTTCTCGCTGCCCGAGCTGCTGGCCCGGATCCGCGTCGCCCTGCGCCACCGGCGGGCGCTGATCCCGTCGGCGCCGGGTGCGCCCGAGACGATCATCGTCGGCACGCTGATCATCGACGTCGACGCCCACATGGCCCTGCTCGACGGCGCGGAGCTGCGCCTGACCCGCAAGGAGCTGGCCGTCCTGGGACTGCTGGCCCGCAACGCCGGCCGCGTGCTCACCCATCGGGCCATCCTCGACCAGGTGTGGGGCCCGGACCAGTCGCTCGACACGCTGCGCACCCACGTCACATTGCTGCGGCGCAAGCTCGGCACCGGCCCGGGCACGCCGCGGATCATGACGGCGCCCGGCGTCGGCTACCGCCTGCTCGCCCCCGACGACTGACGGCCGAACGCCACCGGGCCCGCGCCGACCGTCGCGGCTCAGCTGGCGTACGCCTCTTCCGCGTGGAGGCTGAGGTCGAGGCCCTGCTCCTCCTGCGACGGATCGATGCGCAGACCCATCGTCCGCTTGATGGCGAGACCGATGATCAGCGTGGCGACGAAGGAGTACGCCAGGGTGACGACGGACGCCACGGCCTGGTCGCCGAGGAGGGACAGACCGCCGCCCAGGAACAGGCCCTCGTTCACCACCGCCGGGTTGATGGCGGCGTCGGCGAAGAGGCCGAGGAGGAGCGATCCGAGCAGGCCGCCCACGAGGTGGACCGCGATGACGTCGAGGCTGTCGTCGAGCCCGAACCGTCGCTTGATGCCGAGGGCCAGGTAGCACACCGCACCGGTCGCCAGCCCGATGTAGACCCCGGCCATGCCGCCCACGAACCCGGCGCACGGGGTGATCGCCACCAGGCCGGCGACCGCGCCGGAGGCGGCGCCGAGGGTCGTGGCGTGGCCGGACAGCACCTTCTCGACGACGAGCCAGCCCAGCATGGCGGCCGAGGCCGCGAGGAACGTGTTCATGATCGCCTGCGCCGCGATGCCGTCCGCGGCGAGCGCCGAGCCGGCGTTGAAGCCGGCCCATCCGAACCAGAGGATGCCGGTACCGAGCACGGTCAAGGGCAGGTTGTGAGGGCGCATCGGCGTCTCCGGGTAGCCGGAGCGGACGCCGAGCAGGATCACCATCGCCACGGCCGCCGCGCCGGCGTTCATGTGGACGACCGCACCCCCAGCGAAGTCGAGCGCGCCGAGCTCGTAGAGGAAGCCGCCACCGAACACCCAGTGCGCCACCGGCCCGTAGACGACGATCAGCCAGATGCTGATGAACACCGCGTAGGCGCTGAACTTCAGTCGGTCGGCGGTCGCGCCGGTGATCAGCGCCGGCGTGATGATGGCGAACGTCATCTGGTACGCGCAGAACAGGACGAACGGGATCGTCAGGAAGCCGAGGAAGCTGTCGGGCCCGCCCGGGGCCGCGCCCGGCGTGACGTCCTTCAGGAAGGCGAAGTCGAAGTTGCCGATGATCCCGCCGTTGCCGGCACCGCCGAAGGCCAGGCTGAAGACGATGACGACCCAGAGGATCGCGAGGATGCCCATCGCGAAGATGTTCTGCATCAGCATCCCGAGCACGTTCTTCGACCGCACCATGCCGCCGTAGAAGAACGCCAGACCCGGCGTCATGAACAGCACCAGTGCCGCAGAGATCAGGACCCACGCGGTGTTCCCTGTGTCCACACCCACTCCTTCGTTCGAGACGTCGAATCGGCGAAAGGTTCACCCCCGAGCATTACGTCGACATTTCGTCGGTCGAACGGAGTGCACACAGCACCCTTGCGTGGATCTGACGCCGAGCCTCGGGTCAGCGGGTGCCGTCGCGGTCCAGCCACTTGTGGGGCGTGTCGGGGACCGGGCTCGTGGCGAGCGCGATCGCCTCGTCGACGGTCACCGTCCGCGGCAGGAGCATCCGGTGCGCGGGACGCACGAAGCCGTGCTCGACGGCGGCGTCGAAGAACCGGACGAGGGGCTCCCAGAAGCCCTCGACGTCGAGGAGGACGACGGGTTTGGCCTGCAGGCCGAGCTGGGTCCATGTCAGCGCTTCGGCCAGCTCGTCCACGGTGCCGAAGCCGCCCGGGAGGGCGATGAAGCCGTCGGCCAGCGTGGCCATGAGCGCCTTGCGCTCGTGCATGGAGCCCACGACGTGCAGCGCGGTGAGCCCGGCGTGGGCGACCTCGGCCCGTTCGAGGAACTCGGGGATGACGCCGATCACCTCGCCGCCGTGCTCGACGACCGAGTCGGCGAGGATCCCCATCAGCCCGACGTTGCCGCCTCCGTAGACGAGGCCGATCTCGCGGCTGGCCAGCGCCGAGCCGAGGCGGGCGGCGGCGTCCGCGAAGGCTGGCGCGACACCCGCGTTCGAGCCGCAGAAGACGCACAGACGGGACATGGGCGGAGAGTCTGGCCGACCCCCGCTGCACCGCGCGCGGCCGGCGATCGCGAGCGGACCCCCGGAGCAGTCGCGTCCGATGAGCGGATGGGCTCGCACGGACGGCCGCTCGGTAACGTCGGTCGCCATGACCGCGCCCGACCTCCAGGCCGCCGCCACCGTCGTCGACCTGGCCCAGCAGGTGGTGGGCAAGGGCGTCCACCACCTGAGCGCCACCGGTGGGCCGGACGCCCACCAGCTGCTCGCCTACGACCTGGCCCACGCGGCCGCGGCCGTCGAGACGGCGCGCTCGATGCTCGAGTACGGCGCGCTGGGCGACGACGAGGCCCGCCTTACGTGCGCGTTCGTGGCCGACGCAGTGCACGACCTGGCCGGCCGGGTGCTGGGCCGGGAAGCGCTGTGGGACGTGGCCGCGGACAGCCTGGCCGCGGCCGTGCCCTTCCTGACCTCCTACCGCGACCCGGCGTACCTCGCGGGCCTGGCGACCGTCGCCGGACCTCGTCACCTCGACGCCGACTTCGAGCTGGTGCAGGACACGTTCCGATCCTTCGCCGAGAACGAGATCGCGCCCGTCGCCGAGCACGTCCACCGGGAGAACGGCGACGTCCCCGAGGCCATCGTCACCGGCCTCGCTGAGATGGGCGCCTTCGGCCTCTCCGTGCCCGCCGAGTACGGCGGCTACTCGGAAGGCGGTGACGGCGAGTACCTCGCCATGGTCGTCGCCACCGAGGAGCTGTCGCGAGCCTCGCTCGGCATCGGCGGGTCGCTCATCACCCGCCCCGAGATCCTGACCCGGGCTCTCGTGCGCGGCGGGACCGAGGACCAGAAGCACGAGTGGCTCCCCAAGCTGGCCACCGCGGAGGTCATGGCTGCGGTCGCCGTCACGGAGCCGGACTTCGGTTCCGACGTGGCCGGCATCAAGGTCACGGCGACGCCGGCCGACGGATCGGACGGCACTCCGGGCTACGTCATCAACGGCGTCAAGACGTGGTGCACGTTCGGTGCCCGGGCCGACGTGCTCATGCTCCTCGCCCGCACCGATCCCGACCGCGCGAAGGCCCACCGCGGGCTGTCGCTCTTCATCGTGCCCAAGCCCCGCGGCGAGGGTCACGGCTTCGAGCTGACGCAGGACGGCGGCGGACGCATGGAGGGCCGGCCCATCGACACCATCGGCTATCGGGGCATGCACTCCTACGAGATCGCCTTCGACCGCTGGTGGGTGCCGGCGGCCAACCTGATCGGCGGCGAGGAGGGGCTCGGCCGCGGCTTCTACTACCAGATGGAAGGGTTCGAGAACGGCCGCTTGCAGACCGCGGCGCGGGCGGTGGGCGTGATGCAGGCCGCGTACGAGGCCGCCGTCGACTACGCCGCCAACCGCACCGTCTTCGGCGAGCTCGTCGGGGACTACGAGCTCACGCAGGTGAAGCTGGGGCGCATGGCCGCGGTCATCCAGGCCTCCCGGCAGTTCGCGTACGCGGTGGCCCGGCTCATGGCCAAGGGCCAAGGCGCCACCGAGGCCTCGATGGTGAAGGCCTACGTCTGCAAGGCGGCAGAGTGGGTGACGCGAGAAGCCATGCAGATCCACGGCGGGTACGGCTACGCCGAGGAGTACCCGGTCAGCCGGCTGTTCGTCGACGCCCGCGTGCTGTCGATCTTCGAGGGTGCCGACGAGACGCTGTGCCTCAAGGTCATCGCCCGCCGGCTGGTCGGCAGCGGCTGATCCCACGCGGCGGCGACCGGTGCGCTCACGTGCCGGTGCGCGGTGACGGGCTCAGGCGTCGCCGGCCAACCGCAGGCCGAGCCCATCGAGCAGGGCGTCGAGGCCAAAGGTGAAGAGCGCGTCGTTCGTCGGCGGCGGGCCGCTGAAGAGGACGGCCACCTCGTGGACGCGCGGGAACTCGGTCGCCGGGAAGCGCTCGTGGAAGTCCTCGGAGTGGCCCTCGGGCACTGCGCGCCCGATCTCGGCGGAGACCGCGCCGTTGATGTAGGCCAGGACCGACTGCATGGACCGGACAGCGTGGACCGGCGAGAAGCCGTCCGACCGCAGGACGTCGAGCATGCGCTCGATGAAGCGCATCGTCTCGACCGACTTCCCGGGTCGGCCGCCCATGCAGGACACGGTGTTCGGATGGGCCAGGAGCACCTGCCGGTACCCCACGGCGAGTGCCCGGAGGTTGGCTCGCCAGCCCGCCTCAGGGGTGGCGTCGACCCGGGTGGCGGTCTCCCGGATGGCGGCCTCGACCAGGGCGTCGAGGATGGCGGCCTTGTTGGGGAACCAGTGGTACAAGGACATCGCCTCGACCCCGAGCTCGCTGGCCAGGTGGCGCATCGTCAGCCCGTCGAGGCCGTCCCGATCGACGATGGCCAGCGCGGTGTCCACCACCCTGTCCCGGTTGAGACCGGGCCGGTCGGCGTCCGGTCGGGGCGGGGCGGTCACCCCGACCACTGTACGTCGTAAGGCTGGCCGGCCGACCGGGCGATCCGTGAAGCGCGTCACCCCAGGCCCAGCTGGCGCAGGATGGTGTCCGGATCGAAGTACACGCGCTCGCAGCTGATCCGGTCCTCGGCCGGCGCGAAGGCGAAGACGGCGGCCATGCGGGCCCGGAACGTCCGGCCGGTGGGCGCGTGGTCGCCGAGCGGCCCGAGGTGGGTACCGAGGAGGTCGAGCTCGACGACGATGGCGTCGTCGCCGTGGTGCAGCGCGACGAGCTCGTTGCGCTGGTCCGGGAACGGCGTGCGGGAGCGCCGGAAGTACTCACGCACCTCGGCCTCGCCGTCGAACACGTGGCCGGTGCCGACGAGCTCGTAGCGGGGGTGGGCGAAGGTGGCGATGGTGGCGTCGACGTCCCGCCGGTTCTCGGCCGCCATGTGCTCGCGGACGGTCGCCTCCCGCCTCGCCCGCAGGTCGCCCAGCGTCGGGGGAGGCGCCGAGCGCGGCGAGCGCCCCGACGAGAAGCGCTCGTGGTCCGGCGCCACGAGGGGCAGGCCGGCCGCCCGCCAACCGGCGACCCCGCCGACCAGGTCGGTGGCGCGATGGAAGCCGAGCCGGCGGAGCGACTGCGCGGCGAGCGATGAGCTGTAGCCCTCGTGGCAGACGACGACGAGGCGTTGGTCGAAGCCCCTCACGGCCGGGTCGCTGTAGCCCGACGCCGGGTCGGCCGCCCACTCGAGCACGGTCCGCGGCGCGTGGATCGATCCCGGGATGACGCCGAAGCGCTCCCGATCGGTCGGTGTGCGGGTGTCCAGCACCACCATCTCCGGGTCGGCGGCCAGCTCCTCACGCAGCGCCTCCGGCGTGAGGCGGGGGGCCTCTTGTCGCGCCGCGTGCAGCAGATCGTGCACGGTCACCCGTTCGGTCCGGCGGTGGACGGACACGTGGTAGCCGTCGCCCGCGGTGAACGGCTCACGATCCCAGGTCGACCACCGCTCCTCCAGCTCCAGCCCGCAGGACCGGCACAGCTCGTCGTAGCCGGCCAGGCCCAGCCCGCCCGGCTCGAGCGTGAACCCGGCCACCATCCGACCGCCCGGCTCGAGGTGGCTGGCCAGGGTGTGGATGATCAGCCGGTGGTCGGCCGGCCGGGCGAAGAGCAGGACGTTGCCGGCCATGGCCACGATCGGGAAGCGCCGGTCGAGCTGCATGGTGGCCAGGTCGGCGACCAGCCACTTCAGCTCGGGAGCCTTGGCGCGGGCGACCGCCACCATCTCCGGATCGAGGTCCACGCCGACCACGTCGATCCGCCGCCGGGCCAGCTCGATGGCCACCCGGCCGGTGCCGCAGCCCGCATCGAGGACCGGGCCGGGCCCGAGCGAGGCGATCAGGTCCGCTTCGCCGTGCACGCCCTGTCCCCCCGCGGCCATGCGGGCCCAGCGGGCCTCGTACTCCTCGAGGTCGACCTCGCGCCGCCACGCCGCCCATCGCTCGGACACCTCGGCGCCCGGCTGGTCACCACCACTCGAGGAGGTCATGCAGGGAGCCGATCCTCGCATGGCCGGGGGCCATGCCGTCGCCGTCGACCCACGGGCCGTCGCCGTGGTCGCCGTAGGGGTCGAGCAGCACCGGTCGGAGGCCGGCGGCCAGCGCGCCACGTACGTCGATCACGACCGAGTCACCGACGTAGGCGACGCGCTCGGGCGGCCGGCTCAACGCCGCGAGGGCGGAGGTGAAGATGGCCGGGTCGGGCTTGGCCACCCCGACGACGTGGGAGTCGACCACGCAGGCGACCGGCGTGCCGTCGCCCGGCCCCACCTGACAGACCGCGGTGCGGCGGAGCACGCCCTCGATCTGGCCGGAGGCGTTCGACACCACCCCGATCGGCACGCCCCGGCGGTGGAGCTCGGCCAGCGCTGCGGACGACGCGGCGATCGGGAACCGCCAGAGCCACGCCGTGCGAGTCGCCCCGAGGACCACCGCGGCCTCGGTGACGTCGGGGCCGACGACGCCGACCGAGCTGACGTAGGCCTCGTCGTAGGCCAGCCAGTCGTGCTCGTCCGCGCCCTGCTCGCTCTTGACGGCCATCCCGGCGTAGTGGGCCCGCACGTGGCGCTCGACCGTGGGATCGCCGCCGTAGGGCGCCAGCAGCGGACCGAGCACCGTCGGATCGGGCAGCACGAGCACGCCGCCCGCGTCGAAGAGGACGGCGTCGAGCTCCCCGCGCATCGGCGCTCAGCCGGCGGAGGAGCGCGTCAGGCCGGCCCGCTCACCTCGGGACACGAACTTGATCGCCATCTTGCGGCTGGCCTCATCGATCATCTCGTCACCGAACATGACCGCGCCCTTGCCCTCGTCCTCGGTCGCCGTCCGGTAGGCCTCGAGGATGTCGCAGGCTCTGTCGAACTGCTCCTGGGTCGGCGAGAACACCTCGTTCAGGATCGTCACCTGGTCCGGGTGGAGCGCCCACTTGCCGTCGTAGCCCAGGATCCGGGTCCGCTGGCAGTAGTCGCGGAACCCGTCGCTGTCGCGGATGTAGAGGTACGGACCGTCGATCACCTGGAGGCCGTATGCCCGTCCGGCCATGAGGATCTTGGAGAACACGTAGTGGAAGTGGTCACCGGGGTAGGACGGGATCTGGACGCCGCCCGTGAGCACCGGCATCTCCATCGACGCTGCGAAGTCGGCGGGCCCGAAGATGATCGTCTCCAGCCGGGGTGAGGCCGCGCAGATGGCCTCGACGTTGATCAGGCCGAGGGTGGTCTCGATCTGGGCCTCGATGCCGATGTGGCCGACCGGCAGCCCGGCCGCCTGCTCGACCTGGGCCAGCAGCAGGTCCATGGCCACCACCTGCGCCGCGGTCTCGACCTTCGGCAACATGATCTCGTCGAGCCGGGGACCGGCACCACCGACGACGGCCATGACGTCATAGGCGGTCCACTTGGTCGACCAGTCGTTCACCCGGACGCAGAGGACCTTCTCGCCCCAGTCCTGGTCCCGGATGGCGGCGACGACCTTGTCGCGCGCGGCCTCCTTCTCCTTCGGCGCGACCGCGTCCTCCAGGTCGAGGAAGACCATGTCGGCCGGGATGCCCGGGCCCTTGCCCAGCATCTTCTCGGACGATCCTGGGATGGACAGGCAGGACCGGCGAGGGAGGTCACGGGAGCGAGCCGACATGGCGCGGCAGGCTACGCAGTTGCCCTCGCCGGGCCGAAATGGCCAGCGGGCGTCGCTGATCTCGGACGCCGGGCCACGGCAGCAGCCGGTGGCGCCGCGGGTAGATCCCTGACCACCTCGGAGGAGGTCAGCCATCGACCCGGTTCCTGGGCAGATCCCTGACAACCTCAGTGGGCGAGCCAGGGGGCAGGGCCGGCCGGTGGTCGGTGGCGGTGCGAGCGCGCGTCAGGAGAAGTGCGTGCGGACGCGCTCCTGGGGCACGCCGTCGATCACCAGGTCGACCTTCTCGTTGTAGAAGCAGGCCAAGCCGGTGATCTTGGCGCTCTCGGGGAGCGGGCTGCGGTAGATCCACACGAAGTCGTCGTAGCGCTTGTCCCCGACCTGCATCGACCAGTACGACGCCGTGCCCTTGTAGGGGCACTGGGTCGTGCGGTCCGACGGGACGAGGAGCTCGGTGCGCAGGTCGGCGAGCGGGAGGTAGTAGCGGGGCGGCAACCCGGTCTCGAAGAGGATGTGGGGATGGGAGGAGTCGGCCAGCTCGACCCCGTCGACGGAGACCTGCACGCGGCGGGTGCTGGCCAGGATGTCGACGCGCGTGTACGGGCTCCGCGGATGGACGTACACCGGCTCGTCCTCCTCCAGCCACTCGTCCATCGCGTCCCACTGGAACCGGACGAGGTCGCGCAGCTCGGGGATGGGCGACTCCGGGTAGGCCAACGCCGCGCCCTCGGCGACCCGATCGCCGACGCGCACGTCGTAGACGACCGCGTCGCCGCGGCTGGGCGAGTGCTCGACGGCGCCGGTCGGCTCCAGCTGGGCGCGCACGTCGGCCCGGGGCAGGTAGTACGCCGGGTAGTACGGGATCTCCCACACCAATGAGGGGTGGAGGGTGTCGACGACGGCCTGGCCGCCCAGGAGGGCCCGCACCCGCTTGGCCCCCGGCTCGACCCTGACGCGGCCCCGAGGCGGGGTCTGGGTGGTGTCGCTCATGCCGTCGACGGTATCGGCACCCCGCGTCAGTAGCCACCGCCGAGCTTGGTGTGGTCCCAGCTGACCACCTTGTCGACGTCGATGACGACGCCCAGTCGCTTGGCCGCCTGGGCCTCGAGGAAGGGCCGGGCCTCAGGGCTCACGGCGGCCGGACCGTTGTGACGCTCGGCCACGCTCAGCCCGATGGCCAGGATCTGCTCCCGGTCCTCGACCACGCGTCCCTGGCCGACCAGCTCCACGCCCTTCAGCGTGGCGTAGGTGGTGCCCTCCTCAGCCAGTGCCGACAGGAGCGGGCTGCGGCGGAGGTTGAGGATCTTCTGGCTCTTGGCGAACGTCCAGAACGCGACCTGGCCGTCGAGGAAGCCGTACCACATGGCCACCAGGTGGGGGTGACCGCTGGGTCCGATCGTGGCCACGTTCAGCGTGCGGGGGACGCCGAGGAAGGCGTCCACCTCGGCTGGGGTCATCACGATCTGCTCGCGTCGACTGGGCATCACGGCCCCTAGGAGTGCTCGGTCCGGGTCGCGGCGGCCGACTCGTCCGGAGGTGCGGCCTGGGCGCGCGACTGGCGCCAGCGCAGCACCCCGACCACCGCGATGACCGCGAAGCCGACGGTGGCCATGATCAGCGACGACCGGGTGGAGGAGTCCCAGTCCTCGCGCGCCATGGACTCCAAGCCGGCGAGCGCGCCGACCACTCCACCGGCCACGAGTGCCGGACCACCCGTGGTGCGGTTCGGGAACGCGAAGGCCCGGACGAGCAGCAGACCGATCAGGGCGATGATGAGCCAGCTGCGGAGCCGCTCGTCCACCCGGTCGCCGTAGTCGCGCGTGCCGATGATGGCGACCACCGCACCGACGAGGAGGACCGCGCCGAGCACCATGCTGATGCGGGGACCGGGGACCTCGGCCTTCCTCCACGCCAGGACGACGGCGACGACCGCCAGCGCGGCGGCGATCGTCCGCATCGCCATGGCGGCCGAGTCGATCGGGTTGCCCTCGCGCCTCAGGAAGTCGAGCACGCCGCCGTAGTTGAGGAGCACGAAGGCCGCGCCGGCGCCGATGATCCACTCCGCGCCCACCCCGGTGCGGCGCCAGAGGAGCACGACGCCGACGGCGAGGCCGACGGTCGGTGCCCACGCGCCGACGTCGGCCAGGAACGGGCCGTCGAGCACCGACCCGTACCCCTCGTAGAGGTAACGGCGGATGGCGAAGAAGCTGAGCAGGGCGGCCGCGGCCACGAGCAGGCCGAGGACGATCGTGCCCCGGTCCCGTCCCGATCCGCGCTCCCGACCGTCGACGCCGGCCGCCGACTCGGGCTAGACGGCCGGCTCGAGCTCGGTCTCGGCGGCCGGCTCGGGCTCGACGGCCGGCTCGAGCTCGGTCTCGGCGGCCGGCTCGGACTCGGTCTCGCGGGGTTCCGTAGCCGGATCCGGTCTCGGATCCCGCGAGACCGCGGCGGCGACGATCGGAGCCGGGTCGAACTCGGGCTCGGCGGCCGTGACTGGTTCGGCGGCCGTGACTGGTTCGGCGGCCGGCGCGGCCGGTTCGGCGACCACGGCCGGCGCGGCCGGCTCGGCGATGGGTTCGAGGCTGGGAGGCGGGAGCGGGCGGGTGAGCATCGTCG
>JBKPRL010000097.1:0-11763 GCA_046734535.1 bacterium
GGGGAGAGCGAGCCGATCGTGGTCCGCCTCCTCGGGCCTGACCTCCAGACCCTGCGCGACAAGGCGCAGGAGGTCAAGAAGATGCTCGGCAAGATCAAGGGCGTCGACGAGGTGAACGTCGAGCTGCAGACCGTTGTGCCCCAGGCCGAGGTCGACGTCGACCTGGCCAAGGCCGCCTCCTACGGGATCATGCCCGGTGATGTCCGCCGCGCCGCCGCCACGGTCATGGCCGGCGAGGAGGTGGGCGACATCTTCCGGGACAACAAGACCTACGACGTGCAGGTCTGGAGCATCCCGTCCGCCCGCGCCAGCGTGGAGGACATCCGCAACGTGCTCGTCGACACGCCGAAGGGCCCGATCCACCTCGGGGACGTCGCCACCGTGACGGTCCGCCCGACCGCCAACTTCATCAAGCACGAGAACGGTGTGCGTCGCCTGGACGTCGGCGCGGGCGTCAAGGGCCGCGACCTCGGGGCCGTGTCCCGGGACGTGGAGAAGGGCTTGAAGGAGATCAGCTTCCCGCTCGAGCATCGCGCCGAGGTGATCGGGGTCTACGCGGAGCGCCAGTCCGCACAGCGACGGCTCGAGGTGTTTGCCGTCCTCTCGCTGGCGATCATCGTGGTCCTGCTGATGATCGTGTTCAAGAACTGGCGGGACGTGATCCTCCACCTGGTCACCCTGCCCATCGCCCTGGTCGGCGGGGTGATCGCCGCCTACATCAGCGGCGGCGTGCTCTCGATCGGGTCACTGGTGGGCTTCTTCACGGTGCTCGGGATCACGGCCCGGAACGGCATCATGCTGATCAGCCACTTCCAGCACCTGGAGAACAAGGAGGGCGTGCCCTTCGGGCCCGAGCTGGCCATCCAGGGTGCCAAGGAGCGACTGGCCCCCATCCTCATGACGATGCTGGCCACCGGCCTCGCCCTCATCCCGCTCGTGGTGCGGGGCGACATCGCCGGGCAGGAGATCGAGTACCCGATGGCCACCATCATCCTCGGCGGCCTCATCACCTCGACGCTCGCCAACCTCTTCATCGTCCCGCCGCTCTACCTCCGCTACGCGAAGAGCAGGAAGTGGCGGCAGGAGCACATGGTGCCAGCCTGAGCGACAGTGCCGGCCCGGTCCGCGGCGGGACCACGGCGGGAGAGCAGGCGCTGGTGCAGGAGCCGCAGGACGGTCCCCGTCCTGCGGCTCCGCCGCGTCATGCGGTCATCGACACGGTCTGGGGCGGCCGGGCAGATCGGTGACAGCCTCGGAAGTGGTCACGAAACTGCGCGCGCGCTCGGCGGGCACATCCGTGACAGCCTCGGAGGTGGTCACGAAATTGCCCGCGCGAGCTCGACGGGTAGATCGGTGACAGCCTCGGAGGTGGTCACGAAACTGCCCGCTCGGCGGGCACATCGGTGACAGCCTCGGAGGTGGTCACGAAACTGAGCGCGCGATCGAGCGGGCGCCGTCCCGCCGCGGGTGGCGAGGAGATCAGGTGGTGGCGGTGGTCAGGCGGCGGGGTGGGCGGGAGGTGTGCCCTGCCAGATGTCCTTGGCCAGGGTGTAGGCCCGGGTGTCGAGCGTGACGACCTTGGCGCGGGCCTCGGCCCGCTCGGCGTCGGTGAGGGTGTTGTCCTTGGTCAGTACGACCGTCTCCTGCTCGACACCGCCCAGCGGCTCGATGCGGACGACACCGACCCCGGGAGCGCTGAACTTCAGCTGGTGCCCGTCCTCCGGCTGGTCGAGCGGCGCCCACTCGTTGGTGAGCAGCACGCCCTTGTAGCACCCGGTCGGCACGCAGGTCCGCTGGTCCTTCTTGACGACCTTGGCCTTGTCGAAGAAGTCGATGCGGGGCGCCCGGCCCTGCACGTACGCCGGTCCGCCGGGCACGGGATCGGCCAGCATCTGGATCCCGGCGATGGCCTGTTGGCGGCCCGTCAGCCAGGTGCTGGGAGCCCCGGCCAGCGCGCCGTCCTCCCACTCCTCCGGGTACTCACCCAGGTTCCAGACGTTGCCGGCGTCGTCCTGCGCCCAGAGTGAGAGCTCGGCCTCGGCCAGCGCGCCGTCCTGGAAGTCGCGGTCCCAGACGACGACCGTCTCGATGCCGTCGACCTCCTTGACCATGTCGGTGACGGTGAAGACGATGCGGTGCGTGCCCTGGCCCTGGCCGCGGTTGGCGGTGCCGACGAAGACCAGCTGGTTGCCGGGCACCAGCGGCAGGAACGGGTTGTCGATGGTCGTCGGGTGGGAGAAGTGCGCCTCGGAGAAGACCGGCAGCCCGTCCGGCCCGTCCGCCGCCGCGACGCCGGTCAGCGGCACGATGGCGGCGGTCGCCAGGGCGGCCGCTCCAGCCCACCGGAGCGCGCCGGACCGGTGGGCCGTCACTCCGCCCTTGGCCTCCTGTATCGAGTCCATCAGCCGTCCTCCCGCACTCGTGGCTTCGCCGGAACCGAGGTTGCGGATGCCGCGCCTCTGATCGCACCCGCGCTCCGAATCGTACTCGGGGCCTGCTCAGGCGGCGTCCGGAACCGTCGCCGGGCCGGGCGGGACGACGCGACCACCGCGCTCAGTGACGCCAGGACGAACGGCGAGGACCGACTGTGCGACCGCGTTGGGTGAGGGCCACGCCTCCGGACGGCGGAGCCAGGGGCTTCCGACGATCCGGCGCCCGGTGCCCACCGCCGCCCTGTGGCGCCTTTGCCGCCATGACGCGGCCGGCCGCCTGCCTGATCCACACGAAAACAACATGTGACTGGTGCCCACTCAGGGTGTGATAGACGTCGAGTGGACGCCGTGTCTACAAAATGGTGTCCGCCTCACATCTCGTTGACAAAAACAGAAAGCGGTGAGTACCGTTCGCCCACATTCACGCCGGCGACGTGGTCCGCCGGGCGTGGGGACGAGAGGGGAGGGGCGCACCTGCCAGCTCCGCCGAGCAAAGTGCTCAGCGGATGTTCCTGGTCCGGGCCACGCGGGGAGGATGAGCCTGGGACCGTGCCGCGCCGTGCCGCGGGCTGACCCCTGGGCTCACGCAGATCGCGAGGGGCCATTGAGATGTCGCATGGAGCCGAATCGGCCATCACGACCTCGGACCATTCTGACCATGGTGTAGGAGCAGGCGTCAGGCATGCAGCGTATGTCCTGAAGGCTGAACCCGCCCTGAATGCCACATTGATCGCCGAAGCGTCGAGGAGCACATCGGGAGTGGAGGGCGCGACGTGATGCGCAGCTTGATCAGCGGGAGCCTGCGAGCACGGCGGGGGGTCATCGCCGCCGCGGCGGTGATCTTCGCGTTCGGTGCCTGGCAGCTGCGCGGCGCCGACCTGGACTCCCTCCCGGAGTTCACGCCGACCGTCGTCGAGGTCCAGACGGAGGCGCTCGGGCTGTCCGCCGAGGAGATGGAGCAGCTGATCACGGTCCCCCTCGAACAGGACCTGCTGAACGGGGTGGCCTGGATGGACTCCATCCGCTCGCAGTCGGTCCCGGGCCTGTCCAGCATCGTCATGGAGTTCGAGCCGGGCACCGACCTCTACCGCGCCCGGCAGGTCGTGCAGGAGCGCCTCAACGAGGCACACGCGCTGCCGAACGTCGCGAGGGTCCCGGCGATGCTGCAGCCGCAGTCGTCGACGAGCCGGGCGATGATGATCAGCCTCTCCTCCGAGCAGCTGACGCCCATCCAGCTCGGCGTGCTGGCCCGCTGGACGATCGTGCCCCGCCTCACCGGCGTGGCCGGGGTGTCCAACGTGGTGATCTGGGGGCAGAAGGAGCGGCAGCTCCAGGTCCTCGTAGACCCCGAGCGGCTGGCCCGCTCCGGGGTCACCCTGGACCAGGTCATCAGCACGACCGGCAACGCGCTCTGGGCATCACCCCTCACGTTCCTCGAGGCGTCGACGCCCGGAACGGGTGGGTTCATCGACCAGAACAACCAGCGGCTCGGTGTGCAGCACCTCTCGCCGATCACGACCGCCGATGAGCTCGCCCGGGTGGCCATCGAAGGCTCCGGCGGGGCAGGCGCGGCTGGAGCGGCGGGCGGCGCGCCCGACGCAGCGGGCGCCAGCCCCGTCGCTCCCCTGCGTCTGGGAGACGTGGCGGACGTGGTCGAGGACCACCAACCGCTGATCGGCGACGCGGTCGTCAACGGCGGCGAGGGCCTGATCCTGGTGGTCGAGAAGCTGCCCGACACCAGCACGACCGCAGTCACGACGGGGGTCGAAGACGCGCTCGAGTCGATGGAGGCCGGACTCGACGGCGTGGTCGTCGACACCGGGATCTACCGCCCGGCGACCTACCTGGAGGACGCCGGCGGGAACCTGACCCGCTCGGTCGTGATCGGTGCTCTCCTGCTGCTCGTCGGCCTGGCGGCCTTCACGTTCAGCTGGCGGCGGGCGCTCATCAGCCTTGTCGCCATCGCCTTCTCACTGCTGGCGGCGACCGTGGTGCTCTACCTTCGGGAGGCCACCTTCAACGCGGTCGTGATCGCCGGGTTGGTGATGGCCGTCGCCGCGGTGGTCGACGACGCCACGAGCGGCGTGGAGCGCATCGCCCGCCGGCTCCGCGACCGGACGGACGAGGACCGCAACGGTGCGGACGCCGGCGCCGTCATCTCCCCATCTGCGCTCGTGCTCGGCGCCGCGCTCGAGACGGCGCGGACGCTCGGCTTCGCGTTGGCCGCGCTCGTTGTCGCGCTGCTGCCGGTGTTCGTGCTCGAGGGCCTGGCCGGTGACTCGTTCTACCCGCCGTTCGCGATCTCGTTCCTGGTCGCCGCGGTGGTCTCGATGCTCGTCGCCGTGACCGTCACCCCAGCCCTCGCGCTCACGCTGCTGCCTCGGGCGGCAGGGCGCGATCAGGACTCCCCGGTCGTGCGGGCGTCGCGCCGTGCGTACCTCCGCGTGCTGGCCCCGCTCGGTCGCACGCCGATCCCGTCGCTGCTGGCGGGCGCAGCGGTGATCCTGCTCGGCGTGGCGTCGTTCTTGGCGCTCGACCGCTCCGTCATTCCGCCGCTCAAGGAGACCGACCTGCTGATCGCGTGGAACGGCCCGCCGAGCGCGTCGCTGCCCGAGATGGACCGCATCACCGCGCGGGCGGCCGAGGAGCTGCGCGGCCTCGACGGTGTCCGCAACGTCGATGCTCACGTCGGTCGGGCCGTCCATGGCGACCTGGTCGGCGGCGCGAACACGGGCGAGATATGGGTCAGCCTCGAGCCGGGCGCGCCCTACCGGTCCACGGTCCGCGCGGTCGAGGACGTCGTGAACGGCTATCCCGGTCTCGACCGCAAGGTCCTGACCTACTCGCAGAACCGCATCAGCGAGGTGCTGGCGTCGGAGCAGACACCCGTCCGGGTCCGGCTCTACGGCCAGGACCTCGACGTGCTGCAGGACAAGGCGGCGGAGGTGGGGCAGGTGCTCTCCGGGATCGACGGCGCTCGGGACGTGCGCGTCCAGCGGATGGTGACCGAGCCCACCATCGAGATCGAGGTCGATCTGCCCAAGGCCCAGGCCGCCGGGATCAAGCCGGGCGATGTCCGGCGGGCCGCGACCACGCTCGTGTCGGGCATCCAGGTCGGGGCGCTGTTCGAGGAGCAGAAGATCTTCGAGGTGCAGGTCTGGGGGACCCCCGAGGTCCGCCGGAGCGTGAGCGACGTGCGGAACCTGCTGCTCGACCTTCCCGACGGCGGCCACATCACCCTTGGCGAGGTGGCCGACGTGCGCATCGGCTCATCGCCGACGTCGATCGACCACGACGCCACGTCCCGGAGCCTCGACGTCACCGCCGCGGTCTCCGGCCGCAGCCGGGGTGCGGTCGTCGGTGACCTCCGGGAGCGGATGGGCGAGGTCGCGTTCCCACTCGAGTACCACGCCGAGGTCCTGGGCGACTACGCCGACAAGGCCGGGGCGGAGCGGAAGCTGGCCGCCTTCGCGATCGGCGCCGCGATCGGGCTCTTCCTCCTGCTGCAGGCGGCGTTCGCCAGCTGGCGACTGGCCGCGATCGCGTTCGCTGGGTTGCTCGTCGCCGTCAGCGGGGCCTTCGTCTCGGCGTGGATCGACGGCGGCCACCTCACCTTGGCCACGGTGGCGGGCGCGCTGGCCGTCCTGGCCCTGGCCGTCCGCCAGGTCCTCGACCTCTTCGGCCGGGCTCAGGCGCTCGAGCGGGACGAGCGAGTGCCGCTGTCGCGCGACCTCGTCCACCAGGCCGCCGGCGAGCGCTGCGGTCCGGTCGTCACGACGGTCGGGGTGACCGCGCTCGCCCTGCTGCCCATCGTGATCGTGGGCTCCGTCGCCGGGCAGGAGATCGTGAAGCCCCTCGCCGCCTCGGTCCTCGGCGGCCTGGTGACGTGCACGATCGCGGTGTTGTTCGTGCTCCCGCCGATCTACCTGCGCGCTGCGCCGCGGCGCCCCGTCGACGGCGACGCCGTCGTCGCCCCCGACCCGCTCCTCGTGACCGAGCCGGCCACGGTGGGGACCGTCGGCGGCGTCCGTTCCTGGCCGGCCCCGCCGGCGGCCACCACCTCGGAGGGATGACGATGCACCACGGACTGCGACGACCGGGCCGCCACCGCGCCGTCCTCTTCTCCGGCCTGGCCGCGCTGGCCGTGCTCGGCCTGTCCGCGTGTCGCGATGCGAAACCGGAGAGCGGCGAGAAGCCTGCGCCGGCGAGCCTCGAAGAGGTCGGCGAGGGCGAGATCGGCCGCATCACGCTGACGGAGGACGCCGCGAAGCGCCTCGACATCCAGACCGCCGAGGTCGAGGCGGGCGCCAGCAGCGCGCTGCAGATCCCCTTCGACGCCGTCATCTACCAACCGGACGGCACGACATGGGTCTACGCGAACCCGGAGACGCTGGTGTTCAAGCGCGAGCCCGTCGACGTCGAACGCATCGACGGCGACGTCGCGCTCGTCCGCTCGGGGCCGGCGGCGGGCACGCCCGTCGTCATCGTGGGTGCGGCGGAGCTGTGGGGCTTCGAGTTCGGCATCGGGAAGTGACGGCCCGGCTGTGAACGGGGACCAGCAGCGGGGCAGCCGCGGCCGATGATGCGTTGGATCGTCTCGACGAGCATCCGGTTCCGCTTCCTCGTCGTCGCCCTCGGCGGAGCGATGATGCTCTTCGGCGTCACGCAGCTGCGGGACATGCCGGTCGACGTGTTCCCCGAGTTCGCGCCGCCGAAGGTCGAGATCCAGACGGTGACCTTGGGGCTCACCCCGGAGGAGACCGAGACCCTCGTCACCGTGCCGCTCGAGCAGGCCCTGGCCGGCATCCCGGCGCTCGACGTGCTCCGCTCGAGGTCGGTCGGCCAGCTCTCGCAGATCGAGCTCATCTTCGATCCGGGCACCGACCTGATCCGGTCTCGCCAGCTGGTGCAGGAGCGGCTGCAGAGCGTCGCCCCGAACCTGCCGACGTGGGCCGCGCCGCCGATCATGCTGCAGCCGCTCTCGTCGACCAGCCGTGTGATGAAGATCGGGATCTCGTCGAAGGACGTCTCGGTGATCGACCAGTCGATGACCGCGTACTGGAAGATCAGGGCCCGCCTCCTGCGGGTGCCCGGGGTGGCCAACGCGGTGATCTGGGGCGAGCGCATCGACATGAAGGTCGTGCAGGTGGCGCCGCAGCTGCTGGAGGCGAAGGGCATCACCCTCGACGAGGTCATGGAGTCGACCGGCGACGCTCTCGACGCGGGCATCCTCAAGTACACGAGCGGCTCGGTCGTCGGCAAGGGCGGCTTCATCGACACCGCCAACCAGCGGCTCAACGTCCACCACGTGCTGCCGGTGCTGGAACCGGCCGAGCTGGCCGAGGTCGTGGTGGCCAAGCGCGGCGGCGAGACCATCCGCATCGGCGATGTGGCCCGCGTCGTGAAGGACCACCAGGCGCTCATCGGCGACGCGGTGATCGACGGCGGCCCTGGTCTCATGATGATCGTCGAGAAGCTGCCGTGGGGGAACACCCTCGACGTCACGCAGGGCGTCGAGGATGCCATCGACCAGATGCGCCCCGGGCTCCCCGGCTTCGACATCGACACGACCATCTTCCGGCCGGCCACGTTCGTGCAGGAGGCGCTGAACAACCTCGGAGCGTCGCTCGTCCTCGGCTCGGTGCTGGTCGTGGTGGTCCTCGCGCTGTTCCTCTTCGACTGGCGTAGCGCCCTGATCAGCGTGATCACGATCCCGATGTCGCTGATCGCGGCCGGACTCGTCCTCTACGCCCGCGGCGCCACCATCAACACGATGGTGCTGGCCGGCTTCGTGATCGCGCTCGGCGCCATCGTCGACGATGCGATCGTCGACGTCGAGAACATCGTGCGCAGGCTGCGCCTGGCGGCCGCGCAGGGGAGCCAGCAGTCGAAGGCGTCGATCATCCTCGAGTCATCACTCGAGGTCCGGGGCGCGGTCGTCTACGCGTCGTTCATCGAGGCACTGGCCCTCTTGCCGGTGTTCTTCCTCGAAGGGCTGACCGGCGCGTTCTTCCGCCCGCTGGCGTTCTCCTACGCGCTGGCCGTGTTGGTCTCCCTGGTGGTCGCGCTGGTCATGACGCCCGCGCTCTCCATGATCCTGTTCTCCCGGGCCAAGCTGCGTCGCGCCGAGGGTCCGCTCGTGCGCTGGCTCCAGGCCGGTTACGGACGGCTCCTGCAGCCGATCGTGCGCAACCCCCTCCCGGCCTTTGCCGTGGCCGGTCTCATCGCCGCCGCCGGGTTCGTCGTCGTCCCCCGCCTCGGACAGGAGCTGCTGCCCAGCTTCAAGGAACGGGACTTCCTGATGCACTGGGTGACCAAGCCGGGCACGTCCCTGGAGGAGGAGGTCCGCATCACCACCGCCTCGGCCAAGGAGCTGCAGGCCATTCCGGGGGTGCGCAACTTCGGCGCCCACATCGGACAGGCGCTCGTCTCGGACGAACCGGTGGGGCCGGAGTTCGGTGAGAACTGGATCAGCATCGACCCGAAGGCGCCCTACGACGAGACGCTGGCCCGCATCCAGTCCGTCGTCGACGGCTACCCGGGGGTGCGGCGCGACCTCCAGACCTACCTGAAGGAGCGGATCCGGGAGGTGCTGACGGGCGCCGGTGAAGCGGTCGTCGTTCGCATCTACGGCGACGACCTCGACGTGCTGCGGGCGAAGGCCGCCGAGGTCGAGGAGCTGATGCTCGGAGTGGACGGCCTCACCGAGCAGCATGCCGAGCAGCTCACCGAGGTGCCCCAGGTGACGGTCGAGGTCGACCTGGAGGCGGCCGAACGGTACGGGTTGAAGCCGGGCGACGTGCGTCGTGCCGCGTCGACGCTGATCGCGGGGGAGGAGGTGGCCGACATCTTCCGGGGCGGCAAGGCGTACGACGTCCAGGTCTGGAGCATCCCCGAGGCCCGCCAGAGCCTCGATGACATCCGGGACCTCCGCATCGACACGCCGACGGGCCAGCGCGTGCGGTTGGCCGACGTCGCCGCCGTCGAGGTCCACACGACGCCGAACGCCATCCGCCACCAGGACCTCTTCCGGCGCATCGACGTCCTGGCCAACCCTGACGGGTCCCGCGACCTGGGATCGGTGGCCCACGAAGTGCAGGACCGGTTGGACGAGGTCGAGTTCCCGCTCGGCTACCACGCCGAGCTGCTCGGCGAGTACAAGGAGCGCCAGACGGCGCAGGATCGGCTACGGGCCTTCTCGCTGATCACGGCGGCCGGGATCTTCCTGCTCCTCATGGTGGTCTTCAAGCGGTTCCGGCTCGCGTTGCTGACGTTCCTGAGCCTGCCGACGGCGCTCGTCGGCGGAGCGGTCGCCGTCTACTGGTTCGGTGGGATCATCTCGCTCGGCTCGCTCGTCGGCTTCTTCACCGTCCTCGGCATCGTCACCCGCAACGGCATCATGCTCATCAGCCACTACCAGCACCTGGAGGACGAGGAAGGCGTGCCCTTCGGGCCGGAGCTGGTCATCCAGGGCGCGAAGGAGCGCCTGGCGCCGATCCTCATGACCGCGCTGACGACCGGGCTCGCCCTCGTGCCGCTCTTGCTGGCCGGCAACATCGCCGGGCAGGAGATCGAGTACCCGATGGCAATCGTCATCACCGGTGGCCTGATCTGCTCCACGCTGCTCAACCTGTTCGTCGTGCCATCGCTCTACCTGTTCCTGGGCAAGAGCAGGAAGGAGAAGAGAGCGCTCGGGATGGCACCGGGATGAGGCGGAAGGTGCTCGCGGCCGTGGCGGCCCTGGCGGTCGTCTCGGGTTGCGGTGGTCGATCGGGATCCGGGGTGACCGGCACGGCGGAGGACTCTCCGGCGGGACTCGGGGTCGTTGCCCCTGCAACGACTCCGGTGTTCGAGCCGGCCACCTTGGTACCGCTCGACCCGGCAACCTTCTCCGACCCGCTGCGCATCGACAACGCGTGGTTCCCGATGGTGCCGGGGACCCAGCTGGTCCTCCAGGGCGAGGCCGACCGGGGCCGGGGCGAGCTGGCGCATCGCGTCGAGATCACCGTGACCGACCTGAGCAAGGTCGTGCACGGCGTCCGGGCGCGGGTCGTGTGGGAGCGTGACTTCAACGAGGGGTTGCTCCGCGAGACCGAGCTGGCCTTCTTCGCGCAGGACGATGCGGGAAACCTCTGGAACCTGGGTGAGTACCCGGAGGAGTGGGACGCCCGCCGCTTCGCCGGAGCACCGAGCACCTGGGTCTCCGGGTACGCCGGCGCGCTCGGTGGCATCCATGTCCACGGTCGGCCCGTCGTGGGCTCCCCGGCCTACGTGCAGGGCGATGCCCCGGCCATCTCGTTCCTCGACCACGCCCGGGTGGCCGCCCTGGGCATCGAGGCCTGCACGCCTGTCGGCTGCTTCGGCGACGTCCTCGTCGTCGATGAGTGGGATCCGCTGGCCCAACCCGCTGACGGCCACCAGCTCAAGCACTACGCGCCGGGAAGGGGGCCGGTCCGGGTGGAGCCGGTCGGCGGCGAAGAGCAGGAGACGCTGGTGCTGACCGAGCACCGCACCGTCGACACCGCCACCCTCGACCGGATCCGCGAGGCCGCATTGCGACTCGACGAGCGGGCGTACCGCTTCCAACCCAGGGTCTGGTCGACGACGTCGCCGGCCGAGCAGGACTAGGTCGTCGTCGCCGGAGGAGCTCTGACGCCAGCGCCCTGTAGGTGGAGCGCTTCTCGCGCAGCTCGGGCGGGCGGGCCGCGCTCAGCGAGAACTCAGGTACCGGCGCGAGGCTGGGCAGGTGAGCGAGCGCTTCCACGTCGGCGGAGCCACGGCGCGTCGCGGATCGAGCATCGCTGCATGAGGGTCCTGGTCGTCGAGGACGAGAAGCGGCTGGCGGAGGCCGTGCGCAACGGCCTGGAGCAGGAAGGGCTCGCGGTCGACCTCGCGCTCAACGGCGATGAGGGCCTGTGGATGGCGCGCGAGAACGACTACGACGCCATCATCCTCGATCTCATGCTCCCGGGCCGGAACGGCTTCCAGATCTGCTCCGACCTGCGGGCCGAGGGCATCTGGACGCCCATCCTGATGCTGACGGCCAAGACCGGTGACCTCGACCACGCCGAAGCCCTCGACACTGGCGCCGACGACTTCCTCACGAAGCCGTTCTCCTTCGTGGTGCTCCTCGCCCACCTGCGCGCGCTCATGCGTCGGGGCGGGAGGGAGCGACCGACGGTCCTGACCGCGGGTGACCTCCGTCTCGATCCGGCCCAGCACCGGTGCTGGCGGGGTGACGAGGAGATCGAGCTCACCCCACGGCAGTTCTCCCTGCTCCAGTTCCTCATGTCTCGGGCGGGCGAGGTGCTGTCGAAGACGGAGATCGTCG
>JBKPRL010000098.1:0-11316 GCA_046734535.1 bacterium
ACACGTCACTGGGCAGCCGATCGGTGACGAGGTCTGCGGTCGTTCTCGACACCAGGATCTGGCCGCCATGTCCGCACGCGCGCAAGCGGGCGGCTCGGATGATCGTCGGGCCCTCGTAGTCGCCGGCGCGACGAACGGCCGCTTCTCCGGTGTGGAGAGCCATCCGCACGCGAAAAACGCCATCGAGCTCGCTCAGCAGCACCCGTTGGGCGTCCACAGCCGCGCCGACGGCATCCGAGGCGCGCTCGAAGGCGCCGACCACCGAATCCCCTTCACCCTGTTCGACCGGTCGGTAGCCCTCATGTGCCTCAATGCTCGCGGCGAGGATGTCGAACTGCCGGGCGATGGCCACATGCATGCGCTGCGGCGCGGTCTCCCACCCACGCGTCGAACCCTCGACGTCGGTCAACAGGAACGTCACCGTTCCCGTCGGCATCGACTTGCCATCGATCGTCACGACACTGCCCGTGCCGATTGTCCCAGACTCCACGACACCAGCGTCCGCCTGTGGATGTCACCGAACATCTGCCGTACGGCGGATGTTCGGGTGGTTCGCACTCCATCCCGCCAGGGCGACACTCACAGCCCGACCCTCTTAGCCCGACCACTCTCAGCCCGACCATATCTACTAGGGGAAACGCGGCGGAGCCTGATCCGAGAACCGCTCCGTGGTCACACCGTGGAAGTCCCCGGTGAGGTGCAAGTTGAGCAGCAGCTACATCGGCACGACCTGGTTGTAGCCGCCGCCCGCGGCCCCGCCCTTGATGCCGAAGGGGACCCATCGAGGGCTGGCGGATGGCGATGGTGGCACCGCTTGCCGATGTGCCGGAACGCGTGCCCGAGCCCCACAGTGGTCGTGGTCTTGCCCTCCCCCAGCGGGGTCGACGTGTGATCGCCGACACGACGACGTAGCGCGCTCGAGGGCGGTCGGCGAGCTCGTCGATCGCGTCCAGCCGAATCTTCGCCATCGAGTCGCCGTAGGGCTCGAGGAGGTGCGGGCCGATGCCCACGGACGTCGTTGGCCGGCAAAGTCCACTACACGACCGATCCCGCCGCGTGCGAGGTGAGACGACCACCGAGGTTGTCCGACCTACCGCCGGCGACGGTGCGTGACCCCTGCTGCCGCGTGGACCCAAGTTTGGTCTCCTTACCTTGACAGACTGAACGTTGCGAGAGCAACAGTTTCAGGAGGCTCGAGGCGCAGGCGAAGAGGGGCGCCGCGGGCCTGCAGCGGAAGCTGCAGCCCACGAAAGGTAGGCACATCATGAGCCGGCTCCTTCGTCGCGCGACCGTCGCAGTCGCCATCGTCGCTCTCGGCTTGGCCGGCTCGCCCGCTCTCGCCGCCGCTGAGCCCGGGGCGTCGTCGCCGGTGGTCCCGATTGACCAGTCGGCGTTCGGCCACACCTACGGCGAGTGGTCGGCGCGCTGGTGGCAGTGGTCCTACTCGCTGCCCACGAGCCACCACCCCCTGTTCGACACGGCCTCCTGCCGGGCCGGCCAATCGGGCAAGGTCTGGTTCCTGGGCGGGACCTTCACCCTCATCCAGCAGGGCAACACCGTGGTCGGGAAGGCGGAGCGCACCTGCGACGTTCCCGTCGGCACGGCGCTGTTCTTCCCCATCCTGAACTCGGAGTGGGACAACGTCTGCCCGCCGATCGATCCCCCAGAGAGCGTGCCGCAGCTGCGCAACGACGCTGCCGCCTCGCTCGCGCAGGCTCAGGGACTGCGAGCCCGGATCGACGGGAACCCAGTCGACGACCTGCTCGACTTCCGGACCCAGTCACCGCGCTTCGCGGTCACGATCCCGTCCAACAGTGTCTGGAAGAGCTTCGGCGGGCCGTGCGCGCACGTCAAGGCCGGCACGTACGCGCCGGTCGTTGCCGACGGCTGGTACCTGCTCGTCCGACCGCTGGGCCAGGGACAGCACACCATCCACTTCGAAGGTGGCATCCCGGGGTTCCAGCTCGACATCACGTATCACCTGGACGTCGGCTGACCGCTCTCGGAGGACCGGCGGTCAGCTCGAGCCGCGTGCACGACCAGAGGTCGAGCCAGCACGTCGAGGATCGGGACTCACGTCTGTTCGGATCGGTGCAGATCGTCGTGCTCGACAACCCTCACAGCCCGCCGTGAGCGCGTCAGCTCCGACGAGGTTCGCCTGACCTTCGACGCCGGCCTCGCGACAGAAGGCGGCCGGTCCGGCTCACGTGCACCACTCGCGGAGCGCTTGACGTGGTGGGCCGGGTGGATCTCAACCACCGTAGGCAATGTCGGCAGACTTTGCAGTCTGATCGAGGCGGGTGCTGGCGACGTTGCTGTTCACTGATCTCGTCGGATCGACGGAACGGGCGACACGCCTCGGGGATGTGGCCTGGCACGACCTGCTCTCCCGGCACTACGAGTCGGTTCGACGCGAGCTCGAACGGTTCCGTGGTCGCGAGATCGAAACCACGGGAGACGGTGTGCTCGCCAGATTCGACGGTCCAGCGGCTGCGCTCCAATGCGCGGCCGCCATCGTTCGTGATGCGACCGACCTCGATCTCGAGGTACGAGCGGGTGTCCACGTCGGCGAGGTGCAGTTGGTCGGCGCGGGCGTGCGGGGCGTCGCCGTGCACGAGGCCGCACGCGTGATGGCCACTGCAGGACCGAACGAGATCCTGGTGTCAGAAACGGTGCGTGTCCTTGCCGAGGCGGCGGGTCTGATGTTCGAGGACCGTGGCCTGCACTCCCTCAAAGGACTCGACGGCGAGCGACGGCTCTTTGCGTATGCCGCCGCTCGGCCCGACGACTGACGAGAACCACCGACCGGTGCTGGCGCGGTTGGCCTGGAAGCCGAGCCCGACCCCAACCCGGGCACGGTTCCTACGCGAGTCGGCCTTCCATCGCTACCGACTCGATGAGCTCAGCGGCTCGACGCGTGCCGTCGCGGGCCTGGATCGACGCAGCAAGCATCGACATGCGCCGACGCAGTGACACGTCGGCGAGGAGCCCGTCGATGGCGCCGGTCAGTTGGGCGTCGTCGAACTCGTAGGTTGCGAGCCGCCGTCCGAAGCCCTTCTCCGCGACGCGCTGCGCGTTGTCGTACTGATCCCAGAAGACCGGCAGCACCACCATCGGCTTGCCGAAGTGGAAGCACTCGGTCGTCGTGTTGTTGCCACCGTGCGTGATCACGAGGTCCACGAGCGGGATGACCTTTGTCTGCGGCAGGAACGGCGCGCCCCACATGTTGCCGGCCAGCTCGTATTCGGCATGCCGAGGACCCATCGACACCACGTAGCGATGAGGGGTCTTGGACAGTACGTCCACCAGGCGCTCCATGAGCTCGACGTCACCAGAGGCCAACGAGCCGAGGCTCAGGTACACGAGACTGCCCGAGTTCCCGCGAAGTTGGTCGGGGAGCTCGAATCGTTCGTCAGTGGTTCGAACGGAGGAATCGAGCCGCTGCCACGTCGACGGCAGCGGCCGTCGGTCGACATAGTCGATCTCCGCCGGATACAGATACAGGTTGAGCACGTCCGACGTGTGGATGAACTCGAGCTCGGGGAGCGGTGCCGCTCCCCGGGACTGCATCCACTCGTCGAACTCCGCCCACAGCTGACGGTGCGAACGGTTGAACTCGCTCCGAAAATCGTCCCAACCCGAGCGGTCCTCGCTCGGATAGCCCGAGAACGTCGGGGGCAGGTCCGGGCCTCTCATCTCGAGCGGGTTGCACGACACGATTCTGACGAACGGCGCCCCGTGCGTCATGAGGGCGCCGAAGCCGACCACGTTGTCCTCGACGAGGACATCGGGTCGTGTTCGGTCGAGGATCCCTTGGAGCTGGTCCTCGACGTAGATCGCGCCGTCGACCAGTGCCTGCCAGGTGGGCCGGAGGAACGTGCTGAGCTGCTCGATCGTCGGCTTTCGGAACTCGGGTGCGGTATCGCGTATGAAGTCCGTCCAGAACTGGCCCGCAGCCTGTTCGTTCTCGGCCGGAGGAGCGAGATCGACGAGGTCTTCCTCGAAGCCGAGCGCGTCCAGCCGCCCCTTCCAGCTCGCTTCCGCCGCGAACACGACCCGGTGGCCACGGCGTCGGAGCGCATCGGCGATGCCGACGCAGTTGTTGGTCGGTCCGTAGGCGCTCTCCGGCATGAACAAGACGGTCAGCGGCTCCACCATGCTCTGGCTAGCGAAGCACGGAGCGCTGGTCAAGCGCACGTGCGGCCCGCCGGTTGAACCGAGACGAACCGAGTTCGACGCTGTCGGCGTCACGATCTACACCGTGCGCCGTCAGGCCTATGTGATCGCCGTTCCGTTCCTCCTCGTCTGCTGGGTGCTCATCGCGTGGAAGGCCGGGCTCTTCACGCCACGATCGGGCTAGGCGCCAGCCCGGCAGCTCCTCGGCCGTCGGTGCTCGGCTCCACCCTCGTCGCCGATCTGGCCGACGACCGTGCGCATGTCATGGGGATGATCCTCGGCTGTGCGGTGCAGGATGTGCAGATGACTGATCGGAACCTGATCATCAGGCGAGGCCGTCACGTCGGCTGGTGGGTCCAGGGCCGGGCGGGTCGCGGCTTCCTGATGTTCGACTGGTGGCCGACGAAGCGGCTCGCGCTGATGGTTGCCCGCTTCTGGGTTCGGGCGGCCAAGCGTGCCGGCGCCGGGGAGGTGACCATCGACGTCCGCGACGCACGCGACTGAAGCCTCGTCGCATGGACGTGGCGCTCGCCAGCGCCCAGGGATCGTGCCGCGCCGCCGTACGGTGGAACCGTGATCCTGTCGAAGGACCGTGACCCGCGGTTCATCACCATCCGTCGCGGGGGGACACTCACCGACTCCGACCATCAGCTCCTCGCTCGGTGGGCGGCCACGTGCGCCGAGCACGTTCTGCTCCACTTCGAGTCGGTGCGGCCGTCGGACGCCCGGCCCCGCCAGGCGATCGAACAGGCTCGGGCATGGACGCGGGGCGAGATCACGATGTCCCAGTGCCGCGCGGGGGGCGGCCACGCCATGGCCGCGGCAAGGGTGCTGAGCGGAGCGGCCCGTCACGCGGCATTCGCTGCCGGCCAGGCCGCGGTGGTAGCGCATGTCGCCGCCCACGAGCTCGGTGCTGCGGCGTACGCGATCAAAGCAGCGCGTGCGGCGGCTCCGGCAGGCGAGACCGACAGCGCCGGTCGGCTGGAGTGCCGTTGGCAGCGCGAACAGCTTCCGGATGAGGTTCGCGAACTCGTCTTGGACGACCAGTGCTCGCGCAACGAGATCTGCTGGTCGGTGTTCGAATGTTGACCGTGAGGCGACCAGCTCGCGGAGGTGTTCGGCGGTCGCCGAACCTGATGTCGCGCAGCACGAGCGTCGCCCACGGGTCGCCGAGCACCTCGACGGCGACTGCTTTGGTTCAGGTGAGAGCGGGAAGCAGCTGCACCTCGCAAACACCCTATGGCTCAGGAGGCGGCCATGTCCCAAGTACGTGTCCACAACTTCTCGATCTCCCTGGACGGGTTCGGCACCGGCGAGGGCCTCACCCTTGACGCGCCGTTCGGTCACGCCGGGGAACGCCTGCACGAGTGGATGTTCGCCACTCGATTCTGGCGCGCGATGGTCGGCGAGCCCGGTGGCGGCTCGGGTGTCGACGACGCGTTCGCCGAACGCCATGGCCCCGGCATCGGTGCCGAGATCATGGGCCGGGGCAAGTTCAGCCCTCGGAGCGGCCCGTGGACCGATGTCGGCACCGACGACGAGTGGCGAGGCTGGTGGGGTCCGAACCCGCCGTTCCACACGCCGGTGTTCGTGCTCACGCACCATCCGCGCCCCTCGATCGAGATGGAGGGCGGCACCGTGTTCCACTTCGTCGACGCCACCCCCCGTGAAGCGCTCGGCCTCGCCCAAGAGGCGGCTGGCGACCTCGACGTGCGCATCGGTGGTGGGCCGACGGTCGTTCGCGACTTCCTCGCCGCCGACCTCATCGACATGCTCCGCGTCGTGCAGGTCCCGATCCTCCTCGGCCGCGGCGTTCGCCTGTGGGACGGCATCGAGGGCGCGGAGGAGCGCTACGACATCGAGGCGGTCTCCTCACCGAGCGGTGTCACCCACCTGACCTTCACTCGTCGATAGGTCGATCCGTCAGGACGTCCGGCGAGATCGTCGCCACCGGTGTGACGCCCCCTGAGGAGGGCCCCCGCCCGCGCACCGGCGGGCCACGCGGTCACGGCCACGGCCTTGACATCGGCGCGCGGATGGGCGGAAGGTGACGGCGGCGGTCCGCACGCACCAGTAGGCATGCCAGCGAACGCGAGATCCATGACCCGGACGGTCGGCCACGAGCCCGAGCGAAGAGCGCGCCGTCGCGTCCCCTCCTCGCTGACGTGGATCGGTCTCATGTTCGCAGCCGTCCTCCTGGCTGCCGCGTGTGTGCCGCCCAAGGAGCCGCCACCGCCGCCGCCCGACACCTACGTCGCCCTCGGCGATTCGTTCAGTGCGGGGACGTTCATTGCGAACCAGGTCCCGCCGCAGGGGTGCTTCAAGTCCGACCACAGCTACCCGCGCCTCGTCGCGCCGTCGACCAATCTGCCGAAGCTCGTCGACATGTCGTGCAGCGGTGCGACGACCGCTCACATGACCCAGTCCCAGACCCTCCGCTTCGGCGATCCGAACCCGCCGCAGTTCGACGCTCTCGGCAACATGACCGGCCTCGTCACGATCACGATCGGCGGCAACGACGTCGAGTACTGGTCGACCATCGCTGACGCGTGCAAGTCCACGAGCGCGGCCGGGACTCCCTGCCAGGACCAGTTCGTCGTGAACGGTCAGGACACGATCAGTCAGCGCATCGCCGCCGCAGCCCCCAAGGTCGCTGGCGTCCTCGACGGCATCCACCAGCGCGCGCCCCGGGCCAAGGTGTTCGTCCTCGCCTACGAGGCCATCTTCCCGGAGTTCCCTCTCGCTCCCGGTGGCCCGGAAGGCTGCCACCCGCAGCTCCCATATGCCCCGGGGGACGTGCCGTACCTGCGGGCGAAGCAACGCGAGATCAATGCGATGATCCAACAGCAGGCGGCGGTCCACGGTGCCACGTTCGTCGACACCTACTCGGCCAGCATCGGGCACGACGCGTGCCGGACCCCGGCCGTGCGCTGGGTCGAGCCGACGAGCGTCTCGGGAGTCGGCTTCGCGCTCCACCCGAACGTGGCCGGCATGACGGGCGCGAAGGACGCGCTGCTCGCGCTGCTCTAGACCGCGACCACGTGTGCAGAACCGAACGGTGCTCAGGTCCCCTGGGGGCGCGTGTCCGATGATCACAGTGGGAGCGACGATGCCGCCGAGCATCGGGCGCTCCGGCCGCTGTCGGCGGTCAGAAGTCGATGCGCATCACCACACGCCGCTTGCTGGGTGCGGCGATCTGGCGCAGGCCGGCGTCGGCGAAGATGCTCCGGCTCCCGACGTGCAGCTCGCCCCAGGTGATCTCCACGCCGGGTTGCGTGATCATCGCGTAGCCCTCGACCGCGGCAGCACCGCGGGCGCGTGCGAACTCGACGGCCGCCTTGGCGAGCGTGCGGCTGACGCCGGAGTACCGGAACGGCGTTCGTGTGACGAAGCACGCCGCGACCCACACTCGGTCGTCGGCCGGGTCCTGGCCTCGCTTCTTGCACCAGGTGCGCTGTTCCGGGATGAACGGGAAGGCGGGGCGGGGTTCGATGCAGCACCAGCCGGCCGGCTCGCCGCCGACGTACGCCAGCAGCCCCGTGGTGGTCTCCGATCGTGGGTACCCACAGTCGGTTTGCTCGCGCAGCATCTGGGCCCGCTCGTCGGCGGTCGTCGCCCGCCATCCCGGCACGCCGAGCTTGAAGCGCTGGCAGAAGCACAGCTTGTCCCAGCTCCGCGCCTTGCCGACGACCGACTCGATGTCCTCCCAGGTCGCCTGGTTGGCGGGGACGACCTTGATCGGCGACGGATCGGCGACCACGACCTCAACGTACTGACCGCCGTCCGCCAGAGCCAAGATCATCGGGGACGATCGTCTCAGCGACCTGTTCTGACTCTCCGACGCGGCCAATCTGTGCCCGTGCGTCGCTTCTCGAGCGCCCTGGCCATCGGCGTCGCGGTCGTGTCCGTGTCCTGCTCCGGCCCGACGTCCGACCGATCAGCGGCGACGACGGCTCTCGCATCGTCACCAACCCTCACCGCGGTGACGTCCGCTGGCAGCCGCGCCTGTGATCAGACCCCGATCCAGTCGTCGAACCAGGTTCCGGAGGTCCAGGGCATCGGCCGCGATGCAACGATCTACGGCTTGCTCTTCCTGACGCATCCGGGTCCGCTCAGAGCCGGTGAGGAGCTGAAGATCGTCTGGCGGATGACCGGCCGGGGCAGCCTGTCCGTCAGCTACTTCGCGCCCGACGGCCGGCCCGGTGTCCTGACGTTCGGCCCTGAGGCGCACAGCGGGAGCAGCTACCACCGCCCCGGGGACGAATGGGGGACCGGGTTCTCCTTCGACGTCGCCGGGTGCTGGCGCATCCACCTGGAGCGATCGGTCGGCTCGGGTGACGTCTGGCTCGCGGTCGCACCCTGAAGGCAGTCCCGCGTCGCTCACGAAGCAAGAGCGCAGCACCCTGCTCGAACCGGTCGGGCCACGCCACGCACTACCGTTCAGGTCGCTGGGGGGCGCGAAAGGGGACACCGTGAGGACCTTCGACGCATCGAGGCGGCTCACCGTGGCGGTGGTGGCGGTCGCCGTGGGCCTGGCGGCCGCGCTCCTGCCGGCGCCGGCCGGGGCAGACGACGACGATCCCGGCGGAGGTCGGACGCCCATCGTGCTCTTCCCCGCCTGGCACTTCACCCGGCTCGTCGTCACCGTCCACAACCAACGGGTCGATCCGAAGTGCCCTCGATCGGGAACGTTCGAGGATCTCGTGAACTTCGATCCCGGCCCGCCGTTCTCGCAGGTGTGTCGCGACGAGCTGCTGACACTCCGCTACGACCCTGACCACGGCACACCGATGCCGCAGCGCTTCTCGGAGCAGCGCGGCGTGACCGTCACGATCGCCGACTACGGGAAGACCGCGAGCGCGCCCGCCTACGACCCGATGTACACGGCGCTCGAGGCCGCCGGCTACCGGCGCGACCGCGACATCCGGGTGGCCGGCTACGACGCCCGCCTCACGCCCGACATGGCCGGCTTCCTCGAGCGTTCGAAGCAGCTCATCGAGACCACCTACCGGGAGAACGGCCGCCGTCCCGTCCACCTCGTCGGCCACTCCAACGGGCCGATCTACGTGCAGTACCTGCTCACGCACACGAGCCAAGAGTGGAAGGAGAAGTACATCCACGGCTTCACGCCGCTGGCCGGCAACTTCCCCGGCCAGGGGCTCGGCTATGCGCTGATGTTCGTCGGCCTCAACATCTCGGACCTGACCTTTCCGGCCACGCCGGAGAACGGCGTGAGCAGCGCACGCATGTTCCTCTCCCATCCGTCGACCTTCATCACGTCATCGGATCCGCGGATCTTCGGTGATCGAGAGGTCGTCATCCGGGACCAGTCGACCGGCGTGGACTACACGCCCAAGGACTACCGGGCGCTCCTCGACGACGCGGGGCTGTCGTGGGTCAAGCCGATCGCCAACTTCTACATCGGCGGCGTCCCCTTCGCCGATCGAGCCCACTTCCCCAACGTCGACGTCTACGCGGAGAAGGGCTCCGGGATCGAGACGCTCGTCGGACTCGGCCTCGCCGACCTGGAGGTCGGGCAGCTCGTGACCAACTCGACGGAGCTGCTGACCCGCGATGGCGACATCAACCAGGAGGACATCACCAACAACGCCGTGCGGGCCTGGGCGAGGATGGACTGCTACCACTTCAGCCTGACCGACAACCCGGGCGTGAACCACTTCGAGCTGCCGGCCGACGCCGGCGTCCTCGCCCGGCTGGTGGCCGCCGCCGCCGCCCCCCGCTCGCACTGCGACTGAGACAGCCGCCATCCGGAGCAGGGCGGGCGCGGCAGCTCGGGCGCGGAGCTGATTGCTCCCGGCGCCTCCGGCTAGCGGCCGAGCTGATCGGGTCCCTTGAGCTTCGTCATGAGCTCCTCCAGCGAGATCGCCGGCAGCGTCTGCATCCGGGCCGTTCCCCGTGAACCGAGGTCGACGCTGAGATGCGCCACGGTCTCGTTGTCGGGCGCTTCGACGATCGTGACGAAGTCGTACTGCCCGAGCACCGCGTACTCCGCGACCACCTTGCAGCCGAACTTCGCCACCTCGTCGGCCAGGGCCGTGAGGCGATCGGGGTTGGCGTGCACCGTGTGGGCGCCTTCCGACGTGAGCGTCGTCAACATGATGTAGGTCGGCATGTGGTCGACGGTACGACGGCTCGGCGACGTTGACAACGAGTCTGGTCCGGCCTCCCCCCGGTCGGTGGACCGGCCCGTCGCCCGTGCCGTTCTTGGCCTTCTGGTCGCGAAATTGCCCGTCTGAGCGGCCATTTCGCGACCAGAACGGGTGGTGGCACGGGCGGCCGGGCTCCGACGATCGCGGGCCGCCAGGGCGTCAGGGCGCCTCGTCCATCAGCTCCAGGTAGACGTCGAGGGCTGAGGCAATGGCCGACTCCCGCTGCGGGTGGAGCGGGCCGGGGACGAACCGTCGTGACGCGACGCCGAGCTGCGCGCCCTCGCACAGAGCGACGTCCTGGCGGTTCGTCGCGCGCCAGACGTGGGTCAGCTCGTCGACGTCGAAGTCGACACCAGCCACGGCACGATCGTTGACGTACCAGTGCGTCACCCACCGGGTCCGGCCGGGGTCGACGGGGCGGATGACATGCACGACGACGTGGTCGACGTGGCAGATGATGCGGGTGAGGAACGGCACGATCATGAAGCCGCCGCCCATCCCTTCGGAGACCTCGTCCAGGTCGGCGAAGGCGCCGAGGGGCGTGGACACCAGACCACCGTCCGCTGACATCGTGAGGTGGCCGCGCTTGAGCGGGGTCGCGCCTCCGAGGTAGGCGCCCTCCCAGGCCGCGGTCGTGGCGTACATCGCGTCCAGCGCCATCGACGAGCACAGCTCCGGGTGCTGCCCCGGGCAGTGGTAGCACTCGAGGTAGTTCTCGAGGAGGATCTTCCAGTTGGCCCGCACCTCATACGTCTCGCTGAACGCCAGCGCGAGGCGATCGGGCCGGGCGGGGAGCATGTCCGCTCCGAAGAGGTCGAGGGCGGCGTGGAGTGGTGCGGGCGCGCGCTCACCGAGTGCGACGAAGACGAGCCCGTGCCACGTCTCGACGTGGCACGGGACGAGGCCCCACTCCGCGTAGTCGATGAGCTCGCCGTCGGGCGATCCGGGCACGTTGCGCAGGCGGCCGTCG
>JBKPRL010000099.1:0-9190 GCA_046734535.1 bacterium
AGCGGCGGTCAGCTCGCCACCGGTAGGCTGGCCGACCTCTCCGGGCGGGACTCCTCCGCCGGACGGGCGCTTAGCTCAGCTGGTCAGAGCACCTCCCTTACAAGGAGGGGGTCGGGGGTTCGAGCCCCTCAGCGCCCACCACCGCACGCAGATACCGATGTCTGATTGCTGCTGCTAGCTCTCTACCGCTCCGTCAACCCCTAACGAGGAGCGGTGATGGTGGCAGCCACGAGCGAACGGGCCAGACGACGCCCCAGGTCGCGCCGCTTGTCGCGGACCTTGGGCGGTCCTGGCGGCTCCCGCGGCAAGCTCAGAAGAAGAGCGGTCCGCACCATCGAGCAGTACATCGAGTCACTCGCCTGTTCGACCGTTTCCTCGCTGAGAGCGGCGTGGCGCAGCAGATCACGTCGATCGGCCGCGAGCACGTTGAGATGTTCATCGCCGACATCCTCACCCGTGCCGCCTCGCGGGACGCGTCCGGCGCGCTTGGTCCGTTGATTGGCTAGGCTCCCTCAACTAGCCCAATTTGGGTGGTGTTCCGACGTCGGGACGGGCCGACGTTCGGATGGCGTGGAATAGAGGGGATGGGGGTCCTGATGAGACTGGGACGAATCGCGACCGCGCTCGTGTGCGCGGTCGTGCCGCTGGCGATGACCGGTGTCGCGTCGGCCGGGCCGGGCGACCAATGGACTACGGCGGGAGGCGACCTGCAGAACACGCGGTCGCAACCTACGGAGCACAAGATCAGCGTCGACACGGTCGGCGGGCTGAGCGAGAAGTGGCGGTTCACCACGGCCGGCGACGTGTCGGCGACGCCTGCGGTCGACGCCGACACCGTCTACTTCCCCGATTGGGGAGGCCAGCTCTACGCAGTCAACAAGAAGACCGGACAGCTGAGGTGGCGTGCCAGCATCGCGTCGGCGACCGGCGTGCCGCTCGACAAAGCTCGCGCCACGCCTGCCGTCACGGAGACCGCCGTGATCATCGGTACCCAGGGTTCCATCTTCGCGCCGGGCGGAGGCCCTGGCGGCTGGGTGCTCGCCTTCTCCAAGAAGACCGGGCAGCTCCTGTGGAAGACGCAGGCCGACCCGCATCCCGCCGCGGTCATCACGCAGTCGGCGACCGTGTTCGACGGCAAGGTGTACGTCGGGGTGGCATCCCTAGAGGAAGCGCTCGCCGGGAGCCCGGCGTATCCGTGCTGCAGCTTCCGCGGCAGCATGCTGGCCCTCGATGCGAAGACCGGCGCCATCCTCTGGAAGACCTACACGGCGCCGCAGGGCTACAGCGGCAACGCCGTGTGGGGCAGCTCGCCGGCGATCGACACGAAGCGCAAGCAGGTGTACATCGCAACGGGCAACAACTACACGGTCCCGCAATCCGTCTCCGACTGCGTGGACGCTGCCGCCGGTGATCCAGTGGCCACCGCCGCATGTCCGGCGGCTGATGACTACTTCGACGCGATCCTGGCGCTCGACGTTCGCACCGGCGCCATCAAGTGGGTCACCGAAGCGATCCCCTTCGACGCATGGACGACGAGCTGTCTGCCACCGCCGTTCGGCGGCAGCGGCACCTGCCCGGACCCCGAGGGGCCCGACTACGACTTCGGGCAGGCGCCAGCACTGTTCAAGGCGACGGACCCGAAGGGCAAGGCGATCGAGCTTGTCGGCGCAGGTCAGAAGAGCGGTCAGTACTGGGCACTCGACCCTGACACGGGCAAGGTCGTGTGGGTGACCCAGGCTGGTCCCGGTGGAACCGCGGGTGGTCTGCAATGGGGATCGTCGGTCGACGGCAGGCGCGTGTACACGGCGAACTCGAACAGCAACTACAAGCCGTGGGTGCTGCCCAACGGATCGACTACCAACCTCGGCGTCTGGTCGGGACTGGATGCGGCCACGGGTGAGGTGCTCTGGCAGACGCCGGCACCGATCGGGCCTCCCAACCCCTTCACCGCCATCTGGGGCACGACGTCCGGCCCGACGACGACGGCGAACGGCGTCGTGTTCGCGTGCTCGGTCGAACCAGCCGGCCACATGTACGCCCTCGACGGTGCCACGGGCGCGATCCTGTGGAGCTTCGAGAGCGGCGGATCGTGCCTGTCGGGCGCGGCCATCTCGAACGGGATGGTCTATTGGGGGTCCGGCTACAGCAACTTCGGCGGAGGCACCGGGAACAACAAGGTCTTCGCCTTCGGGCTGTAGAGCCAGCCAGCCTTCCGGGACCACCTCGCGACACCGCGTCGCGAGGTGAGTCCCGCGGAGCGGGGCGGTGCGTCAACCTCACGGTCCTCGAGGCCATCCGGGCCACCTGCCTCACGCCGGCGTCCAGACCTGCGTCCTGCGCGTGGTCCGCGCCCGTCGACAACGACGCAAGGGCGGACCGCTGTATCTCCCTGAGCAGGGTGTACGGGACTGGCCCGTTGGGGGTGGGATCCACCAGAGGCGACGACCACCGCGTCATCTTCAAGGAGGTCCGGCAACACGTTCCGAGAGGAGACGACGCGGGCCTCCGTTAGGGTCGGACCGTTGAGTGGATCGACCACCCTCACCTTCCTGTTCACGGACATCGAGAGCTCGACGCCCCTCTGGGAGCTGTACCCCCAGGCGATGGTCGAGGCGATGGCCGTGCACGATGTTCTGCTCGCCGAGGCCATCGAGCGCTACGGCGGTTCCATCGTCAAGAACACCGGCGACGGCATCTTCGCCATGTTCGTCGGCGGCCGACCTCTGCACGCCGCGGTCGACATCGTGCGGACGATCGCCAGCCGCCCATGGTCACTCCCCCAACCGCTGCGTGTGCGCGTCGGCCTGCACAGCGTCAGCTCTCTGGGGGAGGGGAGCAGCTACTTCGTGCACGAGGGCGACGCGTTCGGGCCGGCGGTGATCCGTGCCGCCCGGGTCATGGACAGCGCGTGGGGTGGGCAGATCGTCGCGACGAGCTCGACCATCGAGCTGACCGAGGCTGTCGAGGGCGCGAGGGTCGAGGCGCTCGGGGAGCACTTGCTGCGGGGCATCGATGAGCCGCTCGCCCTCTACTCGGTGTCCGTCGCCGAACTCGGGCACGGTCCGTTCCCGCCGCCCCGCACCCTCTCGGCTCGATACCTGAACCTGCCCACGCCCGAGAGCCCGCTCATCGGTCGCGACGTGGAGCTTGCAGCGATCACCGAGCACCTGCGCCGACAGCGTCTCGTGACCATCGGCGGTCCGGGCGGCATCGGGAAGACCCGACTCGCCATTGCCGCCGCGGCCGCCATGGTCGACCAGTTCCGGCACGGCATCATCTACGTCGAGGCTGGCGGCGCACGTACGGCAGAGTCGCTGCTGGCGGCCATCGAGGGGGCCGCGGGTCGGCGGAGCTACGGCGGCGCGAGCGCGGTGGCAGAGCTGACCGCCTTTCTCTCCAGCCGCCATCTTCTCCTGGTCCTCGACAACCTCGACGAACCGGAGGCCACCCGCTCGACGGTGGCGGACCTCCTCAGCCAGTGCGCTGACCTGGCCATCCTCGTCACGGCTCGCGAGCGCCTGCGACTGGCTGATGAGTGGACAGTGGTGCTCGGGCCGCTCGACAGCGACCGGCCCGAGCGGTCCCACCCGGCCCGGCAGGCCCCCGACGCCGAGCTCTTCGTCAGAGCGGCTGCCCGCAACGGCGTGTGGATCGGCGACACGCCCCAGGACATGGCGACGATCAGCCGCATCTGCCGCCTCTGCGGCGGCGTACCCCTCGCGCTCGAGCTGGCCGCCGCGTCGCTCGGGCCGGAGACGCTCGACGGGCTCGCCGACAGCTTGGAGCGCGGCGCGCAGAGCCCGGTGGCGGCGGACGACGCGATCGCGTCGCTCTTCGATCGATTCTGGAACGAGCTCGGGCCATCAGAGCGGGAGGTGGTCGGCTCCCTTGCGGTGTTCGACGGCCCATTCTCGCCAGAGCTGGCCCGCAAGGTGGCGGGTGCGTCGCCATTCCTCCTCCACGCCTTGCGGGAGCGTGCTGTCATCTCGGTTCGCTCCGCGGCGGTCCGCACGCCGGCGGAGCACTATCAGCTCCACCCGGTCTTCCGAGCCCAGGCGAGCCGGCGTCTAGAACCGTCCGTCGCCGACCGCGCTCGCGACCAGTACATCGCCGCCATCGGCGACGAGCTAGCCGACGCGTACGTGGCGATCGATGGACCCGGACGGCCCGACCTCCTCGCGAGCCTCGCCGCTCAGCTGACCAACGTCCGCGGCGCGTGGCGGCTGATGGCCGATCGTGGTCGCTACGACCTCATGGAGTACTCCCTCGAGGGGCTGTTCCGCTTCCACGAGGTGATGGGCTGGCTCGGCCAGGGCGCCGACCTTCTCGCCGGTGCCGCGGAAGCGCTCGACTCGGCTGGCCGGGGCTCCACCGCGCTGAACGGGCGGATCCTCAGCCGCCTCGCTGGGTTTCGCGGCCGCATGGGCGATGAACGGGCAGCACTCGCCGCGCTGGAGCGCAGCCTCGCGATCGCAGCCGAGTCCCGCGACGACGCTGGGGAGACGTTCGCCCGCTTCACCCTCGGACGCATCCAGCTGCAGAACGGCTACTACCGTGAAGCCCGGAGCAGCCTGGAGGCAAGTCGACGAGGCTTCGCGGCGGCCGGCGATCCCCTGGGTTCGGCGCGTTGCGACCTCTACCTCGGGCGCGTCGCCTACCAGCAGGGCGACATGACGACCGCATCGGATCTGGCCGTGCTCGCCGTCGCCGCCTTTGAGGAGGCCGGCGACCCCGGGGACGCGGCCAGCGCCCAACGAGAGCTCGCCCTCGCCCGCTTGCTGTCGGGTGAGGTCGAAGCGGCCCGCCACCTGCTGCTCGAGACGTTGGCCCGCTTCGAGCGGCTCGGCGATCGGCTCGGGTGGGCCGAGAGCATGCAGTGTCTGGGCTACGCCGCGACCAGGGTCGGGAACGACGACGAGGCCACGCGCTGCTTCGAGCAGAGCCTCGCCGAGTTCCGCGGGGTTGGCGTCGCGAGCCACGTGGCCGCGGACCTCGACAACCTTGCCCTCCTCGCCATACGGCGCGAGGACCTCGATGAGGCGGAGCGGTTCCTTCGTGAGTGCATCTCGGTGGCGGCCTCGGCGGGGATCGCCCGCATCGTCCTCGACGCGTGCATCGGGGTCGTGGAGGTGCTCGCGGGTCGCGGCGAGGAGGACGACGCCCGCGCCCTCCTGGCCGTGATCCTGCGCGATCCCCGCCTCGATCGCAGCGACTCCGGGCCGAGGTTCGAGGCGCTGGCGCGCCGGCTCGGTGCGCCGTCCGACACGCCCCGGTCCGTCGAGTCCGAACAGCCCATCAGGTCGATCGCCGATCTCGCGGTACGCTCGCTCGCCCGTGCGTGATCAGGTGTCCCGATCGCCGCGCGCCGGCGAACAGACGGAGGAGGCAGCCATGGCCGACATCACCTCGTTCCTCGTGCAACTCGCACAGGACAGCGAGCTCCAGCAGCGCTTCAAGACCGACCCGCAGGCGACGATGGCAGCCGAGGGGCTGTCCCAGGACGACCAGGAGGCGCTCGTCAGCGGCGACCAGGACCGCATCAGAGCCGCGGTCGACAGCTCGCAGCTGGAGGGCACGTACTTGATGGTCTTCTGCATCGGGTCGAGATGACCCCGCCCGCGACCGGCCCGTGAGTCGCGCCGCGGGTTCGCTCGTCGTCGTCGGCACGGGCATCCAGCTGGGCGGGCAGATCACCGTCGAGGCCCTCGACGCCATCCGTCGGGCCGACTGCGTGCCGTACTTCGTCGCCGACACGCATGCGGCGCGGTGGATCGAGTCGCTCAACCCGCACGCGGAGAACCTGGCCCGGCTCTACGCGCCTGGCAAACCGAGGCTCGACACCTATCGCGAAGCCGTCGAGCACATCGTTGGTCTGGTCAGAGCCGGCCATCGTGTGTGCACGGCGTTCTACGGCCACCCCGGTGTCTTCGCCTACCCCTCGCACGAGTCCGTGCGCCGCGCCCGCGCCGAAGGCTTCGAGGCGCGCATGCTGGCTGGTGTCTCCGCCGAGGACTGCCTCTTCGCCGACCTCGGGCTCGACCCTGCACAACGCGGGTGCCAGTCCTACGAAGTGACGGACTTCCTCCTACGCCCGCGAAGCTTCGATCCCCGCACCCTCTTGGTCTTCTGGCAAGTGGGCGTGATCGGAGAGACGAGCATCGGGGAGGGCGCGCCACGAGCATCCCGCGTCCAGGTCCTCATCGACACCCTGCTCGACCACTATCCGCCCGACCACGACGTGATCGTGTACGAGGCCGCCGTCTACGCCGTGTGCGAACCCACGATCCTCCGCGTGCCCTTGCAGGGCTTGGCGTCCGCGACGATCGGCCCGATGGCGACGCTCGTGGTGCCGCCCCGCGGCGAGCTCAGGGACGACCCCACCATGGCTCAACGGCTCATGTGCTGAAGCTCACAGCGCGGCAGCGAGGCGGGCCATCGTGGCGCTGTCGGGCCGGTACTCGCCGACGGGCAGGGCGAGCGCCAGGTGCACACCGTTGCGCTCCACCATGAGGCCTCGCTCGACAAGGTCGCGCAAGGCGTCGACCAGCTCGTCTCGATCGCGTCCGGAGGCCTCGGGCACGGCCCGCGAGAGCGCGGTCACGCTCCGGCAGCCGTCGCACGCGAGATACAGGGCGCGCTGCAGCCCATCGAGCTCCGTGAGCACGACGGGCGCGACCGGTCGGAGATCCCACACCAGGAGCCGGTCGCCGGCGTCGACCGAGAAGAGGGCACTCGTGTCGTGCGTCGCCTGCCACGCGGCGACGGCAGCGCGCAGCGGTTCCGCGTAACGGCTGCTCGCCCGCTCGAGCTCCGGGGCGCGGAAGTAGTACGCCAAGCGCGCCACCGACTCCGCGGAGAACGGATAGAGGTGCCGGTACGCCTCCACGGGCTCGATCTCTCCGACGCCGTGAGCGTCTGGGTTCTCGAAGAGAGGGCTGAAGCGGTCGATGCGCACCGGTCCCGCATTCGACGGAGGTGGAAGGTGGGTGAGCAGCGGTACGAGCGCGGCCATGCGCTCGTACTCGTCGGGATCTTCGCCCGGAAGGCCCCACAGGACGTTCCAGACGGGGCGAACCCCGAGCTCGGCGCACCACTTCAGCAGCTGGATATTCTGCAACGCCGAGACACCCTTGCGCATGAGGCGGAGCACGCCGTCGGCCAGACTCTCGATGCCCGGCTGGATGTCACGGACGCCAGCGTCCCGCAGTAGACGCACGTGCTCCTTGCGCAGGTTGGCCTTCACCTCGTAGAAGAGCTTCACGTCACCCCGCGCCTCGACGAGCGCCGGCAGGAGCGTCGCGAAGTAGCTCATGTCGAGGATGTTGTCCACTGCGCCGATGACGAGGCCCGGATGGCGCGCCCGAAGGCCGTCGAGCTCAGCGAGGACCCGTGCCGGTGACTTCGAGCGGAAGCGCATGCGCCCCCCGTTCAACCCGCAGAACGTGCAGTGCCTGCGTTGGCCCCACCAACAGCCCCGCGAGCTCTCGAAGAGCAGACGCGGCGGCGATGGAAGATCGAGGTCTGCGGCCCGGAGCTGGGTGAAGTAGTCGTCGAAGTGGGCCTCCGGGAGGTCGTCGAGGTCGTCGACCAGGTCGACCTCCGGCGGCCTCGGGCCCGAGAGGTTGCCGCGGGTCAGCAAGCCCGGCACGTCGTCGAACGCCGCGCCAGCCATCACCCGCTGCACGAGCACCGGCAGCACCCGCTCGCCCTCGCCGGGCACCACGGCGTCCACGGCGGGGAACCTCACCAGCAGCTCCCGACCCATGGGGCCCTCGCAGTTGGCGCCACCGAAGACCACCACAGTCGAGGGCGAGGCCTGCTTGACGCGCTCCGCCAAGGCCAGTGAGGCAAGGTGCTGCTGGAAGACGCTCGAGAAGCCGACGATCCGAGGCCCGCCACGCAGGACACGGACCAACGCATCACCGAGGAAGCCGTCCACGAGATCGCGTGCCGCCACCAGCTGCCGGCGCAGGTCGTCGTTGACCTCGCCGGACGATCCCACGTGGAGCACGCCAACATCGAGTGCACTCGACAGCACGGTGCCGAGGTACGCGTCGTCATCGTCCGCGCCTTCCGGGAACAATGCCCGGGCGAACACCCACTCACCGGCGAGCACCGACGGCGACGGGTCACCCTCCGCGACGCGCACGTAGCTCGCGGCGCCGAACCGGGCCGCGAACTCGATGGTGAGGTACTCGACCCGCACCGTCGCTCTGGTGGCGGCAGTCGCCTCGCGCAGGATGCTGAGGGCCAGTGACGGCTGGAGCAGCGGCCCGAAGGGCATCGTGACGAGCACCACGTCGCACCCCGTGTCGCCCATCGACGCAGGCTAGCGACCGTTGCCACCAGGGTGAGCGGCCCTCACCCCTTCACGCCATCCTGCCGCGGAGGCGAGTGTCACCGCTGCGGGGTACGGGCCCTGCTCGGGTCCGCCGATCGACCAGGACCTCTGGCTGGCGCGGCCGACGGGTGCTCGTCGACCATTTCGCCGGCCGAGATCGGTCGGCCGCCCTGGGTCGTGCAACGGCGCATGGTCCGGCGTAGCGGGGCGTGATCGGTCAGCGCTCGGTGGCAGGTGCTCGTCTCGTCCCAGATGGCGACGTCGCCGGCGGCCCACCGCCACCGAACCTGAAGCTCGGGGTCGTCGATCTGGCGGTGGAGGAGGCGTAGGAAGCGCCGGCCGTCGGTCTGGTCGAGCCCGACGACCTTCGCGGCGTAGAGCGGCGACAGCCACAGGGCCGGTCGACCGGTCTCGGCGTGCAGTCGCACCAGCGGTTGTTCGATCGGCGGATGGACGGCGATCAGCTGTTGCACGACGTCCTCCCCGTGGTGCCGGCGCACCGTGTCGAGCAGCGTGTCGTCCGGGACGTGCACCACACGCAGCGACCGGCAGAGGCGTTGTCGAGCCGGATCGAGGCGCTCATAGATCGCCCGCCCACTCGCCCACAGCGTGTCGCCGCCGTAGGCGGGGATGGCGACGGCGGAGAGGAAGCCCAGGTGCGGCGGTGCGATCGTCCAGCTCAGGTCGGTGTGCCAGTCGAAGCCCGCCGGCGGTCGGTCGGCGGTGTCGTCGATGATCGAGATCGCCCGACCAGATCCCGTCAGCTGACCGACGGGGTGGATCGACAGAGCGCCGAACTGACTGGCCAGCTCCCGGTGTTGCTCCTCGTCGAGGTGCTGGTCGCGAGCG
>JBKPRL010000100.1:0-13292 GCA_046734535.1 bacterium
ACAGCTCGGCCAGACGCTGGGGTGTGAACTCGGCGTCCATCAGGAAGCCGCCCGAACAGATGGCCAGCACGTCCGGGCTGTCGCCGATCACGAGGAGCGCGCCCCGCTTGGCCTTGACCACCCGGTCCAGCCCGTCGCGCAGCGCCGTGCCCGGGGCGACCAGCGCCAACGCGCTCGTCATCTCGATGCCACGGAGGCCCGGCATCTTCGCATTCTAGGGAGCCCGGTTCGGGGCGGTTCGCGAGCGGGGGCGTGGTCATGATGCGAGCTCCGCTTCGGGTGCACCGAGGTCGCCCGGCGACCGAGGGGGGCGAGAGCTGCGCTCTCCACGCACCACGGGTGGCGCATTCCCGTCCCACGTCTGGGTGCCGCCGAGCAGGCCGGCCGCCTGGACGGCCTCGCCCACGGAGGTCGCCCGCACCAGCTCGAGGTCGCCGGCGGCGTCCGGCGCCGACGCCGGCACGATGGCCCGCGCGAAACCGAGCCGGGCCGCCTCGGCCAGCCGCCGCGGCGTCTGCGCGACCTGCCGCAGCTCGCCGCCCAGGCCCACCTCGCCGCAGGCGATGAGGTCGCCCGGCACCGCGGTCGACGTCAGCGCCGAGGCCAGCGCCAGACAGATCCCGAGGTCGCTCCCCGGCTCGCCGAGACGGACTCCGCCGACCACGGACGCGTACACGTCGCGGTCGACGAAGGGCAGGCCGACGCGGTTGCTGAGCACGGCGACCAGCAGGGCCAGCCGCCCCTGGTCGAAGCCCTGCGCCGAGCGGCGCGGCGTCGGGAGCGGGCTGGGCACCACGAGCGCCTGCACCTCGACCAGGAGGGGCCGGTGGCCCTCCAGCGTCGGCACGACGACAGAGCCGGGGATCCCCATCACCCGGTCGGAGAGGAACAGGCGGCTGGCGTCGGCCACGCCGGTCAGACCGGACTCGGCCATCTCGAAGAGGCCGAGCTCGCTCGTCGGCCCATAGCGGTGCTTGACCGCGCGGAGCAGCCGGAGGGCGTGATGGCGGTCCCCCTCGAACGAGAGCACGGTGTCCACGACGTGCTCGAGCACGCGCGGGCCGGCCAGCGCGCCGTCCTTCGTGACGTGGCCGATCAGGACGATCGCCACTGCGCGCTGCTTGGCCTCCTGCACCAGCCGGTACGCGGTGTCCCGCACCTGCGTGACGGACCCTGGCGAGGAGGCCACGTCCGGGTCGACCAGGGTCTGGATGGAGTCGACCACGACGAGCGTGGGCGAGAGCGTGTCCATGGCCGCCACGACGGCGCCGACCTGCGTCTCGGACAGCAACCACAGCGTCGGCTCGATGGCACCCAGCCGGCCGGCCCGGTCCCGGACCTGCGCGCCGCTCTCCTCGCCCGAGACGTAGAGCACGGGCCCGCCGGCGCGGGCGCGGGCCGCGGCCACCTGCAAGAGCAGCGTCGACTTCCCGATGCCCGGCTCGCCGCCGACGACCGTGACGGCGCCCGGCACCAGGCCTCCGCCGAGCACGCGATCCAGCTCGGGCACGCCGGTGCTGACCGGCTTGGCATCGACGGCCGCGATCTCCGTGATGGGGCGGGGGACGGCCGCGGCAAGCCCCAGCCCCGACCTCGCCTCCTCCACGAGGGTGTTCCACGCACCGCACGACGGGCAGCGGCCCGCCCACTTCGGCTGGGTCGTGCCGCATTCCGTGCACCGGTTCTTGCTCATGTCACGGCAACCTACGCAAGGGGTGTCGCGGTCTACCGTGACCCCGCGAAGGAAGGGGCGACCGTTGGACCTCACCGCCGAAGAGCACCGCCTGCGCGACGCTCGCGCCAACCCGGCGTGGCGGCTCTGGGGGCCATACCTGAGCGAGCGCCAGTGGGGCACCGTCCGGGAGGACTACAGCGAGCGCGGCGACGCCTGGGACTACTTCACCCACGACGCGGCCCGCTCGCGCGCCTACCGCTGGGGCGAGGACGGACTGGCGGGGCAGAGCGACGACCAGCAGAGGATGTGCTTCGCCGTCGCCCTCTGGAACGAGCGCGACGCCATCCTGAAGGAGCGGTTGTTCGGCCTCACCAACTCCGAGGGCAACCACGGCGAGGACGTGAAGGAGTACTACTTCTACCTCGACAACGTGCCCACGCACTCCTACCAGCGCTGGCTGTACAAGTACCCGCAGCAGGCCTACCCGTACGAGGACCTGGTGCGGACGAACCGCGCCCGCTCCCGCCGCGAGCAGGAGTACGAGCTCCTCGACACCGGCATCTTCGACGAGGGTCGCTACTTCGACGTCCAGGTCGAGTACGCCAAAGCCGACCCCTGGGACCTGGTCTTCCGCATCACCGCCGTCAACCGGGGTCCGGACGACGCGCCCCTTCACGTGCTGCCCACGCTGTGGTTTCGCAACACCTGGTCCTGGCCGCCGCACACCAAGCGCCCCCGCCTGAGCCGAGTCGACGCCGACCACCCCACCGTGCTGGCGGAGCACCTGGCGCTCGGTGAGTACACCCTGCACGTCGAGGGCCCGGCCGACCTCCTCTTCTGCGAGAACGAGAGCAACGCCGCCCGCCTCTGGGGCAGCGGGGGCTCGACGCCGTACCCGAAGGACGGCATCAACGACCACGTCGTGAGCGCCACCCAGGGCCGCGTCAACCCCGACGGCGAGGGCACGAAGGTCGCCGCCCACGCCCGCTTCGTCGTGCCTGCCGGGGACGAGGTGGTGCTGAGGGGCCGCCTGGTCCGCGCGTCGGCCGGCCCCGACCACGCGGCCAGCTCGGATGGCGACGACGGGGGAGACCCCTTCGGCGGCATCGACGAGCTCATCCGACGGCGGCGAGCCGAGGCCGACGACTTCTACGCGTCGATCACACCTCCCGAGGTGGGCGACGACGCGGCGTCGGTGATGCGCCAGGCGCTGGCCGGGATGCTGTGGTCGAAGCAGTGCTACTACTTCGACCTCGACGTCTGGCTCCGCGAGCACGAAGCCCACCCGCTGCGCTCGCCGCGGCGCAAGGGCACCAGGAACGAAGCCTGGTTCCACATGGTCAACCACGACGTCATCTCCATGCCCGACAAGTGGGAGTACCCGTGGTACGCGGCGTGGGACCTGGCCTTCCACACCATCGCGCTGGGCATGGTCGACCCCGACTTCGCCAAGGGCCAGCTCGACCTGATGCTGTCGCAGGCGTACCTGCACCCGACTGGCCAGATCCCCGCCTACGAGTGGGCCTTCGGCGACGTCAACCCGCCCGTCCACGCCTTCGCCACGATGCTCATCCACTCGCTCGAGGTGGGCCTGGCCGACGGCGACCCCGACGGTGTCGACCGCGACTTCCTCTCGTCCTCGTTCAGCAAGCTGCTGCTCAACTTCACCTGGTGGGTCAACCGGAAGGACCCCGCCGGGCACAACCTCTTCGAGGGCGGGTTCCTCGGCCTCGACAACATCGGCATCTTCGATCGCAGCTCGCCCCTGCCCACCGGCGGACACCTCGAGCAGGCCGACGGCACGGCGTGGATGGCGCTGTTCAGCCAGAACATGCTGGAGCTGGCCTGCGTGCTGGCCGAGCGGGACCCGAGCTACGAGGAGTTCGTCCTCAAGTTCCTCGAGCGCTTCTTCTGGATCGCCGCGGCCATGGACCCGGTCGGCGACCACCCCGACGAGATGTGGGACGACGAGGAGGGCTTCTTCTACGACGTGCTGCGCTTCCCCGACGGTCGGGGCGAGCGCATGGAGGTGCGGTCGGTCGTCGGACTCCTCCCGTTGTGCGCGACGACTGCCATCCCGGTCGAGCTGCTCGACGCCTTCCCCCACCTGCGCGGGCGGGTCGTCGACTACCTCCGCCGCAACCGCGACCTCCTCTCCAGCATCGCCGACCCCACCGTGCCGGGCGTGAACGGCCGGCGCCTGCTGTCGCTCGTCAACGAGGACAAGCTGCGGCGGATGCTCACGCGGATGCTGGACGAGGAGCGCTTCCTCAGCCCCCACGGGATCCGCTCGATCTCGCGCTGGCACCTCGACCACCCGTACGTGCTCCAGGTCGACGGCCACGAGTACCGGGTCGACTACGAGCCGGCGGAGTCCTCCACCGCGGCCTTCGGCGGCAACTCGAACTGGCGGGGCCCGATCTGGTTCCCGACCAACGTGCTCATCATCCGCGCGCTGCTCCAGCACTACCAGTACTACGGCGACGCGTTCACCATCGAGTGCCCGACCGGCTCGGGCCGGATGATGACGCTGTTCGAGGTGGCGCAGGAGCTGTCCCGCCGGCTCATCTCCATCTTCCTGCGCGACGAGCACGGACGGCGCCCGGTCTACGGCGGCACCGAGATCTTCCAGAACGACCCGCACTGGCGGGACCACGTGCTGTTCTACGAGTACTTCCACGGCGACAACGGCGCCGGCCTGGGCGCCTCGCACCAGACCGGTTGGACAGGGCTCGTGGCCCGGCTCATCCAGCTCTCCTCGAGCCTCACGCCGGAGGAGGTGCTGGAGGGCCGCCGCCCGTTGTCGCGTCCCTACCGACGGCTCACCGGAGCGCCGATCGGCGACGTCGCCACCGCGCGCGAGACGCGAGGAGCACCACCACGATGAGCGTGAAGACGACGCCCCAGCCGATCAGTGCCCACCTGGTCCAGTCCTCGACGCTGCGGGCCCGCGTGGCCACGGTGTCCACCTTCCGGGCGCTGGCCGACAGCGGCGTCGACTGCCCCTCGGCCAGGGGCGGTGACCACGTCACCTCGCCGCCCGCGCGGGTGCCGTCGGTCGCGGTCACCGTCCCGGGAAGGTCGACCGTGACCGTGAGGCCGAGGGCCTGGTCGAGGGGCACGCCGCTCGCCGCGACCTGATCAGCCAGCGGCACCTTGCCGGCCACCTGGACGAGGGCCTGGTCGGCGAACGCGCCGAGACCGCCGTCCAGGCGGACCTCGCCGGTCAAGTTGCTCGTCACCGTGGCGAACTCCCGAGCCTGGGTCAGCGTGAGCCCCCGCAACGGACCGGACGGGCCGTTGATCTCGGCCAGGATCGCCGTGGCCTGCTCGGGCGAGCCGAAGGGCTTGGTCAGGACCACCTGCGCGCCGCCGCTCTCGGTCGGCATCGGGCCGGTCACCGTCCAGCCCGCGGCCTTGGCGTCGTCGAGGCGCAGGTCAGTGACGGCGCCGGGCGCCCGGGTGAGGAGCTCGGCGTCCGCGGTGGCGGTCACCCTGACGGTCCCGCTCCCGTCAGGGGCGAGATCGATGGCGACGTTCAGATCGAGCCGGCAGCCGGCCAGCAGCGCGACGGCGCCGACCAGCGCGAGCAGACGCAAGGCTCAGCGGGCTCAGGGCTCGCCAGGACCAGCCTCGGCCAGCTCCATCGACGGCGGGGCGAAGCCCTCCATGGCCCGGAAGGTCACCCGCTGGTCGCCGGGGCGGCCCTCGGGGTCGTCCTCGACGTCCACGACGATGACCTCACCGGCGCGGAACTGCTTGTTGAGGATGTGCTCGGACAGCGGATCCTCGACCAGGCGTTGGATGGCGCGGCGCAGCGGCCGAGCCCCCAACGTCGGGTCGTAGCCCCGTTCGGCCAGGTACATCTTGACGGCCGGGGTGAGCTCCAGGCCGAGGCCCTGACCCTCCAGCTGGGTCTGGACCCGGCGGATCATCAGGTCGACGATGGCGGTGACCTCTTCCTTCGACAGCTCGTGGAAGACGATGACGTCGTCGATGCGGTTCAGGAACTCCGGGCGGAAGTGCTGCTTCAGCGCGTCGTTGACCTTCTCCTTCATGCGCTCGTACGACACGGCCTCGTCCATCTTGGTGAAGCCGATGTTGGCCTTGCGCAGATCCTGGGTGCCCAGGTTGGAGGTCATGATCAGGACGGTGTTGCGGAAGTCGACGCTGCGGCCCTGGCTGTCGGTCAACCGGCCTTCCTCCAGGATCTGGAGGAGCGTGTTGAACACGTCCGGATGGGCCTTCTCGATCTCGTCGAAGAGCACCACGCTGAACGGCTTGCGGCGCACGGCCTCGGTGAGCTGGCCACCCTCTTCGTAGCCGACGTAGCCCGGAGGCGAGCCAACCAGCCGGCTCACCGTGTGCTTCTCCATGTACTCCGACATGTCGAGGGCGATCAGCGCGTCCTCGTCGCCGAAGAGGAAGTTGGCCAGGGTCTTGGCCAGCTCCGTCTTCCCGACGCCGGACGGCCCGAGGAAGATGTAGGAGCCGGCGGGGCGCTTGGGGTCCTTGAGCCCGGCCCGGGTGCGGCGCACGGCCTGGCTGACGGCCCTGATGGCCGACTCCTGGCCGATCACCCGCTTGTGCAGTTCGTCCTCCATGCGGAGGAGCTTGGCCGTCTCCTCCTCCGTCAGCTTGTAGACGGGGATCCCGGTCCAGATCGAGAGGACCTCGGCGATGGCCTCCTCGTCCACCTCGTCGAACAGGTCGACGCCCGACGCCTTGACCTCGGCCTCCTTGGCCGACTTCTCCTCGAGCAGCGCCTTCTCCTGGTCCCGGAGGCGGCCCGCCTCCTCGAAGCGCTGGGCCTCGACTGCGTCCTTCTTCTGCTTCTGGACGCCGGCGATGCGGTCCTCGATCTCCTTCAGGTCGGGCGGGGTCTGCATGCGCTTGATGCGCAGGCGGGACCCGGCCTCGTCGATGAGGTCGATGGCCTTGTCAGGCAGGTGGCGGTCCGAGATGTACCGCTCGGCCAGGTTGGCGGCGGCCACCAGTGCCTGATCGGTGATGGTGACCCGGTGGTGGGCCTCGTAGCGGTCCCGCAGGCCCTTCAGGATCTCGATGGTGTGGGCCACCGTGGGCTCTTCCACCTTGACCGGCTGGAAGCGGCGCTCCAGGGCGGCGTCCTTCTCGAGGTGCTTGCGGTACTCGTCGAGCGTCGTGGCCCCGATCGTCTGGAGCTCGCCCCGGGCCAGCATGGGCTTGAGGATCGACGCGGCGTCGATCGCGCCCTCCGCGGCTCCGGCGCCGACGAGCGTGTGGATCTCGTCGATGAAGAGGATGATGTCCCCCCGCGTCCGGATCTCCTTGAGCACCTTCTTGAGGCGCTCCTCGAAGTCACCCCGGTAGCGGGAGCCGGCGACCAGAGCGCCGAGATCGAGCGTGTAGAGCTGCTTGGCGTGCAGCGTCTCCGGCACATCGCCGGCCACGATCTTCTGAGCGAGGCCCTCGACGATGGCGGTCTTGCCGACGCCCGGCTCACCGATCAGCACCGGGTTGTTCTTGGTCCGCCGGGAGAGGACCTGCATCACCCGCTCCATCTCGCGGAAGCGACCGATGACCGGGTCCAGCTTCTTGTCGCGGGCCAGCGCGGTGAGGTTGCGACCGAACTGGTCGAGCACGGCCGAGCCGGCCTGGCCGGACTCCTTCTCCGAGCTGCTGCTGCCGCCGCCGGAGGCCGCACCGGCCGACTCCTTGCCACCCTGGGGACCCTGGTAGCCGGAGAGCAGCTGGATGACGGTCTGCCGGACGCGGGAGAGGTCGGCGCCGAGCTTGACGAGCACCTGGGCCGCGACGCCCTCACCCTCCCGGATCAGGCCGAGGAGGATGTGCTCCGTCCCGATGTAGTTGTGGCCCAGCTGGAGGGCCTCCCGCAGGGAGAGCTCGAGGACCTTCTTGGCCCGGGGCGTGAAGGGGATGTGTCCGGACGGGGCCGATCCACCGCGGCCGATGATCTCCTCGACCTGGCCGCGCACGGCCTCGAGGGAGATGCCGAGGGACTCCAGGGCCTTGGCCGCGACGCCCTCACCCTCGTGGATGAGGCCGAGCAGCACGTGCTCCGTCCCGATGTAGGAGTGGCTGAGCTGCCTGGCCTCTTCTTGTGCCAGCACGACAACCCGCCGAGCCCTGTCCGTGAATCTCTCGAACACGGGCTTGAGTGTACCCGGGGGGTGTGTCCTCCCCCCTTGGCTGGAAGACGTTCGTGAACGGACGCACGAGTCGCGTAGCCTCGCGGGGTGGCCGCCGCGTCGCCCCTGCTGGCGCTCCCTGCGATGGAGGCGGACCTGGGCCGGGTCGAGGCCGCCCTGCGTGGCGCGGTGCGCACGGAGGACGAGTACCTGACCGAGCTGGCCAGCCACCTCATCGTGGCGGGCGGGAAGCGGCTGCGACCGGTGGTGGCCATGGCCGCGGCCGGCACCCGCCTGGAGGTGCTGTCCGACGAGGTCGTCCAGGGCGGCGTCTCGGTCGAGCTCGTCCACCTCGGCTCGCTCTACCACGACGACGTGATGGACGAGGCGGACACCCGCCGCGGCGTCGAGACCGTCAACGCCAAGTGGGGGAACCTCCAGGCCATCCTCGCGGGCGACTTCCTCTTGTCGCGCGCCTCCGAGATCGCGGCCTCGCTGGGCACCGAGATCGCCGGTCTGCTGGCCAACACCATCGGCCGCCTGTGCTACGGCGAGATCGGCCAGCTGCGCCGGACCTACAGCGCGGCCCGGACCGAGGCCGAGTACCTGGAGTCGATCGGCGGGAAGACGGCGTCGCTGTTCTCGACCGCCGCCCGCATCGGGGCGCTGGTGGGCGGGCTCGACCGCCCCGACGTCGAGGCGCTGACCAGCTACGGCCACGCCTTCGGGATGGTCTTCCAGATCGTCGATGACGTGCTCGACCTGACGGCGACCGAGGCGCAGCTCGGCAAGCCGGCCGGCCACGACCTCGTCGAGGGCGTCTACACCCTGCCGGTCATCCGGACGCTGGCCGCCGGGGGCGCGGCGGCGGCCGAGCTGCGGGACCTGCTGGGTCGCCCGCTCGACCAGGCCGAGGTCGACAAGGCGCTCGGCATCGTCCGGTCGAACAGCGGGGTGGCCGAGGCGGTCGAGGTCGGCACGCACTACGTCGCGCGGGCCGTGGACGCGTGCCGGAGTCTGCCGGGTGGCCCGGCGACGTCGGCCCTCCGCGCCGCGCCGGGCGAGCTGCTGGCCAGCGTCGCCCCCTGATCGACCGCGCCGCCGGTGCCGTCTGTGCCGCCGGGGTCCCCGCTCCGCCTGCCGTTCGCCGCGGTGGTGTTCGACTGCGACGGCGTGCTCGTCGACTCCTTCGTGGCCGTCGAGCGGGCCTGGGGCCAGCTGGCCCGCGAGCTCGACCTGCCCGGCGACGAGCTCCTGGCCACCATCCACGGCATGCGGGCCGAGGACACCCTCCGGCAGTGGGTCACGGCCGATCGACTCGCCGCCGCGCTGTCCCGGTTGGAGACGCTCGAGCTCGAGGAAGCGCGGGCGGCCCACCCCATCGCCGGCGCGCGGGAGCTCGTCGCCGCGCTCGACGGAGCCCGGTGGGGCGTCGCGACGTCGGGCTCACGCGTGCTGGCCCTGGCCCGCCTCCGGGCGTGCGGCTTTCCCGAGCCCGCCGTCCTGATCTCCGCTGACGACGTCGAGCGGGGCAAGCCGCACCCAGATCCCTACCTCGCCGCGGCCGCCGGCCTCGGCGTGCCCGCCGATCAGGTCGTGGTCTTCGAGGACTCCTCGACTGGAGCGGAGGCGGCCCGCGAGGCGGGCTCGACCGTCGTCGCGGTCGCCACGTCGTTTCCGCCCGGCACCTTCCCGGCCCGGGCGACGGTGCCGGACCTCCACGCTGTCGCCGTCGAGCCGGGCGTGCTCGTCGTCAGCGGCTGAGCAGGGCGTCTGCGGCGGCCAGCCCGGAGAGGGCGGCACCCTCCACCCGCGGCCCGGCAAAGGCGTCGCCGGCCAGGACCAGTGGGCCGGGGCCGTCGCTGGCCATCCAGCAGGGCTCGGGCCAGATGGCCTGGGGCGTGGCGAACCGCCAGCGCTTGAGCTGAGCAGCCACGACGGTCGCCCGACCGATCCACGGCGCGCCCGCGTCCAGGAGCGCCGCCCGCGCATCTGCGGGCGGCCGGTCCCACCACTCGAGCGACCAGGCCGGCGTGGCGTGGAAGGTGACGGCGGGGACGGTGGAGATGCCCTTGGCCCGGTTGTCGCCGATGAAGCTGAAGGGATCACCCGGCTGCTGCACGCCACCTGGAGCCGGGATGGCCGGGTCACCGTCGAGCACGGTGAGCAGGGCGAGGGTGCGGTCGTAGTCGGTGCTGCGCAGCGGGGCGGGCAGCTCCACCGCGGCCGTGATCATGAGCGAGAACGACTGCGGGAGAGGGCACGTGAGGATGACCGCATCGGCGTCGATCCCGGTCCCGTCGTCGAGACCGACCGACCAGGCGCGTCCGTAGCTCCCCGGTCCGGGGGCCCGTTCGGGGCGCGGCCGGAGCGTGAACGCGAGGGTCGAACAGCGGACGTCGAGGCCAGTGGCGAGGCGCTTGGCCAAGGCGTTCATGCCGCCCCGCACGGCGTAGCGCGGATGGCCGTCCTCGACCTCGAACCCGTGGCACCACACGCGCGCCAGCCCGTCCGCCTCCCACTGGGCGACCCAGGCGGCGAAGGACTCCGAGCGGACGGTGAAGAACTGCGCGCCATGGTCGAGCGTCGCCCCGCCGATGCGGCGGGTGGCCATGCGGCCGCCGGGTGAGCGTCCCTTGTCCAGGAGGACGACCTCGTGGCCGGCGTCGGCCAGGCTGCGGCCAGCCATCAGCCCGGCCAGGCCGGCGCCGACGATCGCCACCCGCATCAGGCCGCGGCCTGTTCGCTGGCTACGCGACCGAGGAAGTCCATCACCACCTTGTTGAAGGTAGTTGCATGTTCAATCATCAGTCCGTGAGCTGCGCCGGAGATGACGACGAGCTCGGCGCCAGGGATGCGCTCGGCGAGCTCCTCGCTGTCACCGCGCGGCGTCAGGATGTCCTGGTTGCCCACCACCACGAGCGTGGGCGCGGCGACGGTGGACAAGACCTCGGCCAGCTGCTCCGGTGCGTCGAGGATGGCCCGGACCTGCGACGAGAAGGCATGTGCCGGCAGGCTCATCGCCAGCGGGCCGAACCAGCCGACGGCGGGCCAGAACCTCCTGACGGAGCGGGGGGCCATCACCCAGTGCGCCGCCCGCTTGGCCATCTCGCCCATGCCGCGCTCGTTGGCGATGGCGGCCCACTCGCTCAGCAGCTCCCGTCGCCACAGGTGGTTGCTGCAGGCGGTGCAGGCCAGGATCAGCGACTGGACTCGCTCCGGGTGCCGCAGGGCCACGAGCTGGGCGATGGCGCCACCCATCGACGCTCCCATGACGTGGGCCCGCTCGACTCCGGCCGCGTCGAGGACGGCGACCGCGTCGTCCGCCATCTCCTCCAGCTGGTACCGACCGAACGGCTTGTCGCTGCGGCCGGCGCCTCGGTTGTCGAGGGCGATGGTCCGGTAGCGGGGCGAGAAGGCGAGGCGTTGCAGCATCCACCCGCTCATGTCGGTGCCGAGACCCTGGATCATCAGCAGCGGGTCCGCGCCGGGTCGCCCCAGCACCTGGTAGTGGAGCCGCGTCCCGTCCGCCGCCCAGGCGAAGGCCATCCGGGCGAACCTAGCCGGGGACCAGCCAGGACGGCGGGCTCGCCTCGTCGACGATGCGCTGGATCGCGTCGCGCACGGCCTCGGCCAGCTCCGCCACAGCCAGCGGCCCGGTCCGGCGGCGCGGCTCGACCGGGGGGCCGACCTCGACGCGGACCCGACGAGACAGCGGTGGGGCGATCACGGCGACCGGCAGCACTGGCGCGCCCGTCGACATCGCGGCAGCAAGGAAGGCCTCGGGCACGGGGCCGACCCGCCTCGACGAGCGGGGTGCGCACCAGACCGCGGGGAGCTGACCGTCGCGCAACAGGCCCGCCACCTCGTCCGGTCGGGCGAGCACACCACCGACGCGCCGCAGCGCGGGGCCGACCGGTGCGATGTCGGCGATGCCCGTGAAGCGCACCTCCCGGCCGGTGGCGCGACCGATCGCCGCCGCGACCAGCAGCGGCGTCGCCGCCAGCAGGCGGCGGTTGGCCACCAACAGCGCAGGTCCCGCCGCCGGCAGGTGGTCCGCGCCGCCGAGTGTGATCGACCATCGCATCGGGGCCAGCGCCCACGCCAGGCCGACCAGCTCGGGGTCCATGCCCCACGGGTCGACCTCGTTGGTCCCGGCACCCTGACGCCGCAGAACGGAGAGGAGGCTCACGCCGCCACCTCGGACGGCCGCAGGTGGATCACGGTGGCCCACTCGTACAGGGCCTGGACGACGCCGCGGGTGGAGAGGTGGGGCGTGAAGCCCAGGACCTCGGCGGCCAGCGCGCCGTCCGCCGTGCGGCCCCGGTGGAGGAGCTCGTGGATGTGCTGGGGGATCGGCGCGCCCAGCGCGCTGGTGACGAGGCGGGCGATGCGCCACTCGGGCCCGATCAGCGGCAGCGGCACCCGTCCGCCCATGCGGACGGCCTGACCGGCCGTGACCGCTCCCGGCGAGACGACGTTGACCGGCCCGTCGTACCGCCGCGCCGCGGCGGCCACGACGGCGGTGGCCGCGTCCTGATCGTCGATGACCGAGAAGGCGGGGTCGGCCAGAAGGCTCACCGGCACCACCGGTAGGCGGAGGAGGCGGCCGAGGGGGCTGGGCACGTGGGGACCGACGACCGGCGCCAGCCGCACGGCCGTGAGCGACACCCCGGCGGCGTCCGCGGCCTGCCGCCCGATCTCCTCGGTCTCGAGGAGCGACCGACCGAAGGCGGCGGTCGGATCGGGGGGGACCGACTCGTCCGGACGGGTCGCCGCGCCCCGACGCCGGCCATAGACGGAGATCCCCGACCGTACGACCACGTGCTCGAGCGACGGGCACTCGGCGGCCGCACCGAGGACGCCGATGGCCGCCGAGTGGGTCCATGCCGCGGCGTCACCGGGGTGGGCACGGGCGTTCGGCTCCCAGACCGCGGCGTGCACGACCACGTGGGGATCGAAGTCGCGGACGATGCGCACCATCTTCCGGCGGTCCCGTGGCTCGACACGGTGGAACGTGGCCGAGCGCAGACGGCGCCGCGGTGGGTCGATGTCGAGCCCGGTGATCTCGCCGGCCCACCGCTCCTTCTCGAGCAGCGTGGCGATGAGCGAGCCGAGCTCGCTCCCCATGCCGCTCACCAGGACGCGCTGTCCGCCGCTCACCGGGCGGTCACCGTAGCCCGTGACCCCTTCGCGGCCGCCGTCCTGGCGTCATCGGGTGATGGCCTGGAGCTCGGCCACCCAGACCGGACGATTGGTGGTGACGGTCACCGGCGCCATGGGCCCACCGCCGCATCCTGGCGCGCAGGCCCAGGTCACGGCCCACTCGACGCCCATCGTCAGCCGGTACGGACCGTGCCCGGGGGCGACGTCCGACGAGTGGCGGTAGGTGTACGAGCACGTCGTCGACTGCGCGTCGTCGGGGACATCGGGCCGGTAGGCGACGCCGGCACCGTCGCACCCGATCGGCGGGTCGCCGGTCCCCG
>JBKPRL010000101.1:0-13320 GCA_046734535.1 bacterium
GACCGGCCGGCCGTGCTCGTCCGCGAGCCGGCGGGCGACCGCGCCGACGTCGCTGGTGACCTTGCCGCCGAACGCACCGCCGTTGGCCAACGCGGTCGCCGGCTCACCGCCGGGGACGCACCACGACGCATCGGTCTCCAGATAGCCTGGCTCGACCCACGTGGTGCGCAGCGTCCGCGCCCACTGCCCGTCCGGCAGGTCGATCGGCCACCGCAGCGGCGCGGTGGTGCGCCGGCCCTGCACCTTGCCGGCCGCGGCGCGGGCCTCGGTCAGCGTCTCGCCCACGGCCCACTCCCCGCCGGTCGAACGCACCGCGACGAGGGCGTCGCGCGGTGCCGCGTCGTCGGCGAAGCCGCCCCGCCCCAGAGCCACCTCGGTGCCGACGACCTGGGGTGCGCGACCTTCCAACCGCGCCCTCCACGCCGCGTCGTCCCCCGACCGACGACCGACCGGATCCCGCCGTTCCCGCCGGCCCACCGCGGCCGCCGCCTCCCGGATGGTCTGCCAGCCGGTGCACCGGCAGAGGTGGGCGAGGAGGGCCTGGTCGACCGCGGCCTCCGTCAGCGGTCCACGGGCGTTGGCGCCCGCCAGCCGCACGATGATCCCCGGCGTGCAGAACCCGCACTGGCTCGCGCCCGCGGCGGTGAACGCGTCGGCCCACCGACCGCCGTCCGCCAGCCCGTCGACGGTGGTGACCTGCCGCCGCACCACCCGCCGGGCCGGTGTCACACAGGCCACCCGCGGCTGGCCGTCCACCAGCACCGTGCAGCAGCCACACTGCCCCTGGGGGCTGCAGCCGTCCTTCGGGGACCGGATGCCGAGGCGGTCCCGGAGGGCCTCGAGCAGCGAGCCGCCGTCATCGGGCACCTCGACGGGCCGTCCGTCGACCACGAAGGCGAGCGATCCGGCCACGCCGTGAGGCTACGAGACGTCGGTCGCGACCCCTCGCCGGACGCCGCCGAGGTTCCGGCCGGGCGCGCCGCTACCCTCCCGGCGTGCGCGTCGTCTCCCGCCGGAGCTTCCTGCTCGGGTCAGCGGCCGCGGTCGCCCTCGCCTCCTGCGGCAGCAGCGGCTCGAGTGCCAAGCCCTCGTCCAGCGGGGACACCGGGTCCGACGACGGTGGCACGACCACCGACGCAGGCTTCGCGGTCGGCGGCGGCACCTCGCCGAACCAGCTCACGCTCATCCGCCGGTTTGCGTCCAAGACCCTCGTCACCGGCTCGCAGCGGGCACCCTTCGTTCTCGGCAACGTGAACGGCCTCCTCCCGCTCGAGAGCACTCCGCCCACCCTCACCGCCCGCATCCTCGACCCGAACGGTGCCGTCGCCGTGGAGTCGGTCACCGTCGATCGCCACGGCGCCGAGCTGCAGCAGCCGTACTACCCCTTTCTCCTCAGCCTGGCGACCGCTGGCGACTACCAGCTGCAGATCAAGGACCAGCCCTCGGTCACCGCCGCGTTCGACGTCTCGAACCCCGCGGACGTCCCGATCCCCCAGGTCGGTGCGGCGCTGCCGCCGTTCGACACCCCGACCGTCAACGACCACCGCGGCGTCAACCCGATCTGCACCCGCGACCCGGCGTGCCCCCTCCACGACGTCAGCCTCAGCCAAGCGCTCACTCGGGGAAAGCCGGTGGCCTACCTCATCGGCACCCCGGCCTACTGCCAGACGGCCATCTGCGGCCCCGTGCTCGACCTGCTGCTGACCGAGCACGCGAACCGTCCGGACTTCACCATGGTGCACGCGGAGGTCTACACCGACAGCACCATCGAGACGGTGGCGCCCGCCGTGACCGCCTACCACATGAGCTTCGAGCCTGCGCTGTTCATCGCCGACGCCAAGGGCACCCTGGTGGCCCGGCTCGATTCGATCTACGACGCTCAGGAGCTCAAGGCCGCGCTGGACCTCGCCGCCGCCCCCGCGTGATCCGACTCAGCTGAAGCTGTTGCCGCAGCCGCAGGTGCGGGACGCGTTGGGGTTGTTGATGCTGAAACCGGCCTCTTGGAGGCCGTCCTTGTAGTCGAGCGTGGCGCCCGTCAGCAGCTGCGCACTCGACGGGTCGACCACGACGCGGACGCCGCCGAACTCGGCCTTCTCGTCGTCGCCGGCGATGTCGGCGTCGAAGAACATCTCGTAGGAGAACCCGGAGCAGCCGCCGGGACGCACCGCGACCCGTAGCGCCATCTCGGGCTCGCCTTCAGCGTCGAGCAGCTCCCTGACCTTGACAGCCGCCGTGTCGGTGAGGGTGATCACGGATGCTCCTCCTCGGGGTGGGTTTCCGGTGACAACGTTATCGGGACGAGATGCTCACCTGGCACGGTTGCCGGTGAGCGAGGGGGTGGAAGTCGAGGACGTCGGCGTCGCCCATGGTCTCGACGAACCCTTCGACCATGCCCCGGTGCAGCGAGCAGACCAGGTCCGGGTGGGCCTCAGCGAGCTCCCGGAACGGACAGTGGGCGAAGCCGATGACTGCGGTCTCGCCCTCCTCACTGCCGTCGACCGCCGGGTCGAAGCCCAGCCGGTCGAGCCGGTCGACCAGCGCCTCCAGGCAGGACGCCGCGCTCGTGTACAGGCCGGCGTCGACCTGGCCCTGCTCGCGTCCCACGTCGGCCGCGTCGTCAGCGGTCGCCCCCGTGGCCTCGGCCAGGCGCACCAGCATCCGGGCCAGCATCGGGAACGTCGGCGGCTCCAGGCCGAGGGAGGGAGCCCCGTCGCTCAGCGCGTACAGGTTCTGGGGACGGCCGACGGCCGTGCGGACCTCGGCCGAGACCTCCAGCAGCCCCACCTCCCGCATCCGCTCCAGGTGGGGCCGGACGGTGTTGGGGTGCAGGTCGAGCGACTCCGCGATGTCGGCGGTGGCGAGGGGCTTGGGCGACCGGGCCAGCTCGAGGTAGATGGCATAGCGGGTGTTGTCACCGAGGGCCTTCAGCAGGTCCAGGCGGGGAATCCCGGCGTCGACGGCCACAGGACGAGATTACACGGCGGCGACCGGTAAAATGCGGTCGTGCCCGGCACGATGGCGTCCCCGACCGTCGAAGAGCTCGAAGGGCTGCTCCGCGCCGTCATCGATCCGGAGCTCGGTGGCAACATCGTCGATCTCGGCATGACCACCCACGTGGCCGTCACCCGAGAAGGCGACGTGACCATCGGGGTCAAGCTCACCATCGCCGGCTGCCCCCTGCGGGCGCAGATCAAGAGGGACGTCGAGACCCGCATCGCCGCGCACCCGGGCGTGCGGAGCGTCACGATCGAGTGGGGCGAGATGACCGCCGACGAGCGGTCCGAGGTCATGCTCAAGGCCCGCTGGGCCGCGCGTGAGCACGCGCCCGACACGCAGGTGCCCGCCACCACCCGTGTGCTGGCCATCGCTTCCGGCAAGGGCGGCGTCGGCAAGAGCTCCGTCACCGTCAACCTGGCCGCCGCCATCGCCGCCGCCGGGTACACGGTCGGCGTGCTCGACGCGGACATCTGGGGCTTCTCGGTACCCCGCATGCTCGGCCTCGACGAGCGCCTGGAGGCGCAGCTGGTCGACGGCGGCGAGCGCCCGCTCATCATCCCGCACGAGCGTGCCGTCGGCCGGGGACGCCTCAAGGTGGTGTCGACCGGGCTGCTCGTCGACGACGAGGGCACCGCGCTGATGTGGCGGGGCCTGATGCTGACCAAGGCGGTCGAGCAGTTCCTGCGCGACGTCCACTGGGGCCCGCTCGACTACCTGCTCATCGACATGCCGCCGGGGACCGGCGACGTCCAGATGGGCCTCGCCCGCCTGCTCCCCCGCACCGACCTGATCATCGTGACGACGCCGGCGGTCAGCGCCCAGAAGGTGGCGATCCGGGCCGCCGACATGGCCCGCCGCTCGTTCCTGCGGGTGGCCGGCGTGATCGAGAACATGAGCAGCTTCACCTGCGACCACGGGTCCGAGTACGAGCTGTTCGGGTCCGGCGGTGGTCGGACGCTGGCCGACGAGGTTGGCGCCGAGCTCCTGGGGCAGGTGCCGATCGAGGCCGCGGTCGCCGCCGGCGGTGACACCGGCCAGCCGGTCGCGCTCGACGGCACGGGTCCCGCCGCCGAGGCCTTCAGGGCCATCGCCCACACGATCGTGACCGAGACGGTGCCCCCCGTCGCCATGGCCGGCTGCTCGGCCCGCCTCCTCGACGCGGTCGAAGCCGCCCTCGGCCCCGCCCCCGCCGGCTAGGAGGGAGCGGGGTCGGCCACAGGCCGCGGCCCGTCAGCCTCAGTGGGTCATCCGCTGACATCCTCGGAGGTCGTCACCGATGTGCCCGCTCCCCGGGCGGATCCCTGACAGCTTCGGGTCGTCGGTCGTCGTTCGGTTCGGTCAGCGCCGGTGCTGGTCGAGCTCGGGGAGGCCGGCGAAGTCGGGGTCAGAGGGCATGACGACCTCGACCCGGCCGTCGGCGTCGAGGCGCAGCTTGGGTTGGATGACCGGCGGGCGCCCGAGCGAAGCGGTGGCCGCCAGGACCTCGTCGGCGGTCGCGTGGGGGGCGAGCAGCTCCAGGTTCTTCATGGTCGGCGCGATCATCGCCAGCTCACCGCGTTCCTGGCGGGCGAGCGCGTCGGCGGGGCGCACCCAGAGGCTGGCGATGGTCTCGTGCTCGTCGTGCAGCGGCTCCTGGGCCTGCGGTGCCCGCGCCACGAAGAAGCGGGTGTCGAAGCGGCGGCGCTCGCCGATCGGCGTGATCCAATGGCTCACGTAGTGGATGTCGTCGGTGGCGAGGCGGAGGCCCTCGTCGGAGCAGAGGTCGATCAGGCGCAGCCGGCCGCCGTGGACCGCCGAGCGGTGGGCCAGGTAACGACACTCGACATCCGGTTCGTCGAAGCGGACGAAGGCGCCGTCCGGCTGACGGGCGAGCAGGACGCCCGCCTCCTCGAAGCACTCCCGGATCGCGGCGATCCAATACGCCAGGCCGCCGGCGGCCACTTCGAGGACTCCGCTCGCCTGCCCGTCGGTCAGGCCGTCGCACCAGGCCTCGACGTCGGGCGAGCGATCAGCGTCGTCGACCGCGCCGCCGGGAAAGACGTACATGCCGCTCGCGAAGACGGCCTCGAGGGTGCGCTGCAGCATGAACACCTCGACGCCGTCGCGGCCGTCCCGCACGAGCATGACGGTGGCCGCGTCGCGGACGGTCACCGCGCGAGGGTCGAACTCCTCGTCACCGGCCGGCAGGCCCGGCCGGGCCGGCGAGCTCACGGGCGGGGCAGCTCGCCCGGGGGGCTGGTCGGCGGCGGTTCGGAGACGCTGGTGTCGATGACCGCCCCGTCGGGTGAGCCGTAGGTGGCGGTGATCACGCGGAACCCGGCGCGACCGGTGTACCGCCGGACCAGCGCCTTCGAGGCCACGTTGCGGACCGGCGGCAGCAGCAGGAACAGACCGACCGCGTCGGTCACGAAGCCAGGCACGACGAGGAGGGCACCGGCGATGAGCAGGCACACCCCGTCGGCCACCTCCTTCGACGGCGTTCGCTGCGCGACCAGCTGCTCGTTGAAGCGGGCCCAAACCTTGGTGCCAGCGCGCTTGACGAGCCAGCAGCCGAAGATCGAGATCAGGATGACGATGCCGAGGGCGTTGAGGAAGCCGATGGCGTTCGACACCTGGATGAACACGTACAGCTCGATGATGGGGACCACCACCAGCAGCACGAGCAACAGGGCCACCCCGGAAGCGTACTGGCGCCCCGGGCCGGTTCGGCTCCCGAACCCCAGCGGTATGGTCGCCCGGTGAGCGAGCGCGGCGAGCCAACGGCCCGGGCGGCCAGGAGCGGGCAGCAGCGGTGAGCGAGCGCGGCGGGGCCAGCGAGTCGAGCGATCCCAGCCGGCACCCGGCCGCCGGGCCTGCGACGACGAGGCGGGCGCCGGCTGAGCGACCACCGTCGGTCGACGCGCTGGCCCGCGGCCTGGCGGCCAGTGGGCTGCCGCACCCTCTGCTCGTCGACGTCGCCCGTGAAGCGATCGCGGCCGGCGACACCGACTCGGCGCCGGCCCGCGCCGAGGAGCTGCGCCGCACCCTGCTCCAGCCCGTCATCAACGCGACGGGCGTGCTGCTCCACACCAACCTCGGTCGCGCGCCGCTGGCCGCCGTAACCCTGGCGCCGGCGACCAACCTCGAGCTGGACCTGGCCACGGGTCAGCGGGGCTCCCGCCAGGACCACTGCGGCCGGCTCCTGGCCCGCCTCTGCGGCGCCGAGCGGGCGATCGTGGTGAACAACAACGCCAGCGCCGTGCTGCTCGTCCTCGCCGCCCTCGCGCGTGGCCGGGAGGTGGTCGTCAGCCGGGGGGAGAGCGTCGAGATCGGCGGCGGCTTCCGGGTGCCGGAGGTGATGGAGCAGTCCGGCGCGCGCCTGGTCGACGTCGGCACCACCAACCGGACCCGTCGCTCGGACTACCAGGCCGCGCTGGCCCGCCCCGACGCGGACGTGGCGCTCATCCTCAAGGTCCACCCCTCCAACTACCGGGTCGAGGGGTTCGTCGAGGGTACGACGGTCGCCGAGGCAGCGACGCTCGACGCCACCGTGCCCGTGGTGGCCGACATCGGCTCCGGTCTGCTCGACGCGGCGTGCCCGTGGCTGCCCGACGTCCCGCCGGCGTGGCTGGACGGCGAGCCCGCGGCCCGTCAGACCTTGGCCGCCGGTGCCGCGCTGGTGACCTTCAGCGGGGACAAGCTGCTGGGCGGCCCGCAGGCCGGCGTGATCGCGGGCCGCGCCGACCTGGTCGCCGCCTGTTCGGCGCACCCCCTGGCCCGGGCCCTGCGACCCGGTGCCCTCGTCCTCAGCGCGCTCCAGGAGGTGCTGCTGGCCTACCTGCGTCGCGACGCGGGAACCACCGTCCCGTTCTGGAGGATGGCCTGTCTCTCGGCGGACACCCTCGAGGCTCGCGCCAGAGCCATCCTCGCCGCCCTCGGCCCGCGCGCCGCGGAGCTCGGCGCGCTCACCATGCGCGTCGAGTCGCTCCCGGGCGCCGGCTCGCTTCCCGGCACCGTCATCCCGTCGTACGGGATCGCACTCGACGGCGACCGGACCGCCGAGCTCAGGGCCGCCGTGCCGCCTGTCGTGGCCCGCGTCCGGGAGGGCCGCACCTACCTCGACCTCCGCGCCGTCGACCCGGGCGACGACGCCACGGTCACGAAGGCGCTGGCCGCACTGCCCCCCGCCCGCTCGTGAGGGTGGTGGCGACCGCCGGGCACGTCGACCACGGCAAGTCCTCGCTGGTGCTGGCCCTCACCGGGACGGATCCGGACCGCTTCGAGGAGGAGAAGCGGCGGGGGCTGACCATCGACCTCGGCTTCGCCCACACCGTGCTCCCCTCGGGAGCGGCGATCAGCTTCGTCGACGTGCCGGGCCACGTTCGTTTCCTCCGCAACATGCTGGCCGGGGTCGGCGCGGTCGACGCGTGTCTGTTCGTCGTGGCCGCCACGGAGGGGTGGAAGCCCCAGAGCGAGGAGCACCTCCGCATCCTGGAGCTGTTGGGCATCGGCCACGGCGTGGTGGCCCTGACGAAGGCCGACGGGGTGGACGCCGAGTGGCTGGAGCTGGCCGCGCTGGACGTGGCCGACCACGTCGCGGGCACGTTCCTGGCCCCCGCCCCGGTGGTGCCGGTCAGCAGCGTCACCGGCGCCGGCCTCGACGACCTCCGTCGAGCCCTGGACGAGATGGTCGCCTCCACCCCCGCGGCTCTCGATCGAGGGCGCCCGCGCTTGTGGGTCGATCGCGTGTTCGCGGCGAAGGGCAGCGGGACGGTCGTGACGGGCACGCTCACCGGCGGCGCGCTGGCCGTGGGTGACCAGGTCGCCGTCGGCCCCGACGCCCGACCGGCCCGCATCCGCGCCATCCAGACCCTGAACGAGGGGACCGAGCGCATCGGGCCCGGCCACCGTGTGGCGCTCAACCTCGTCGGGGTGGAGCGCACCGAGGTGGCCCGCGGCGACGCGGTCGTCGAACCGGGGCGATGGTGGCCGACGGTGCGCTGCGACGCGTCGCTGACGACGCTCGCCGATCTCGAGCACGAGGTCTCCCGCCGCGGCGCCTACGCGGCCTACGTGGGCTCGGGCGAGCATCCGGTGAAGGTGCGGGTGCTGGACGGTTCCGCCATCGCGCCCGGCGCGCACGGCTACGTGCGCCTCCACCTCGACCAACCGGTCCCGCTCCTGCCCGGCGACCGCTACATCCTGCGCGACTTCGGCCGGAGCGAGACGGTGGGCGGCGGCGAGATCCTCGACGTGGCACCGATCCGGCCGGCCTCGAAGGTGCGGCCGGCGGAGTGGTCGGGCGACGTCACCGAGCGGGTCGTCGCCGAGCGGGGGTGGATCACCGCGGACGAGCTCGAAGCGGTGACCGGCGAACGCCGGCCGCCCACGGTCGGGCCGTGGGTCGTCGCTCCCGGCGCGGTGGAGGCGATGGTGGAGACCCTTTCGGCGCGGATCGCCGCGGCGGGTCCCCTCGGGCTCGACGTCGCCGCACTGGACGACCGTGGGCGGGAGGTGTTGGGCCGCGTTCCGGACATCCACGTCGCCGACGGCAGGGCTCGTCCCGTCGCGGCTCGCGACCCGCTGGTCGACCACCCGTATCGTCAGGCGCTCGAGGCGGCCGGCCCCAACCCGCCGCCGCCGGAAGGCGTCGACCGGGCCGAGCTGCGAGAGCTGGTCCGGCGAAACCTGGTGGTCGAGCGGGACGGCCTCTACTTCGCGCCCAGCGCCGTCGATGCGGCCGCCGCCACCGCGGCCGGACTGCTGGCGCATCAGCCGGACGGGTTCACCGTCGCCGAGTTCCGCGATGCGCTCGGCATCACCCGCAAGCACGCCCTCCCCCTCGCCAACGAGCTCGACGCGCGGGGCATCACCCGCCGCCGGGGCGACGTGCGCATCGCCGGACCTCGGCTGCCTGCGCCGCCGCCCTGACCTTCTCAGCCCGGTCCGGTGCCGTCCAGCTCGTCGAGCTCCCGCGGCGGCTTGCGCCGGGAGCGGGAGAAGAGCCGCCGCAGGGGACCGGTCGCCTCCTCCGCCTGCTTCGACCGGGACTCCATCTCGCGGGCCCGGAGGGCCACCTGCAGGTCGTTGGTGATGACCTCCACGAACCGGCCGGGATCGGCCAGCAGCCAGGAATGGCTGCCCTCCACCACGGTGCCGGCCGTGCCCACCGCGGTGCACATCGCCTCGAAGGACTCCTTGGGGATGATGCCGTCCCGACTGGCCCAGATCACCGTGACGGGGAACCGGCGCCGCTTGAGCTCCTCCAGCTCGGGCCGCAGGTCGGCCCGGCGGGCCATGTTGGCCACCTTCACGACCGAGCTCGGGCTGCGCACCAGGTTCGGGACCGCGTCCTCCAAGATGACGGGCAGCACCCGCGTCGCCTGGCGGATCGGCCAGACGTCGGAGGGGAAGTGGAGACCCCAGTCCCAGAGCGGCCGCTCGGCGATCGAGGTCAGCACCTTGCCCCTCTTCCAGGACGAGCCGCCGATGGAGTTCACGAGGACGAGGGAGCGGACGACGTCGGGATGGTCGTAGGCCAGCCGGATCCCGACGCCGCCACCGAAGGAGTGACCGACGACGACCACCTTCTCCTGCACCCCGACCGCCCGGATGAACTCCTCCAGCCACGCCGCGTAGCCCGCGAGGTGGAAGTCGTGTCGTGGCAGCCCCGGCGTGCCGCCGAAGCCGGGGAGCGCCGGCGCGAAGACCTGGCAGCGCTGCTCGGCGAGGCGGTGGAGCACGGCCTTGTACGAGTGCTGGCCGAGGGCCCAGCCGTGGGCGAACACCACCGGCATGCCCTCGCCGACGACGCCGTACTGCGCCGGGCGGTCCTGCACCCACGTCCGCTTCCAGACGACCGGTCCCCGGGCCGGACCTTCGGCGACCGTCTCCGGTTCCGGGCCGATGAAGGGGTCCGCCGGGGTGGCCGGCGCCTTTCCGGCCGGGGTGCCGCGCGGCGCGCCGCGAGGCTTGGATGCGCGCTTGGCGGGCGATCCGTCGCCGTAGCTCGCCGGGTCGGGAGCGCGGTCGGCGTTTGGACTCAGGCCGTCGCCGTCGCGTCCTCGAGCCGCGCCCGCCGCTCCAACTCGTTCAGTCCCCCCCAGATCCCGTGGGGCTCCCGGATCGTCAGCGCGTAGTCGAGGCATGGTTCGAGCACCGGACAGCTGGCGCAGATCGCCTTGGCCCGCCGCTCCCTGGACAGCCGCTCATTCTTGCGCTCGGCGTGATGAGGAGGGAAGAACACCACTGATTGTGGTCCACGGCAGGCCGCCCGTTCCTGCCACGGATCCCCCGACCGCCGGTCCCCACGCCGATGTTGCATCACGGCGAAACCCCCTCATTGCGAAGGGCAGCGTACGTCCGCGTTGACAGATTGACAACGAGCGATCTCGCTGGTCGGGGACGGTATTGTCGCGCACCAGGGTCCACGAACCCGCCGAGTGACCGTGAAAGCGCGGCGAGTGGCGACCGCGCCGCGACCAGCGCATCGGGCCGTCGTCGGACCCGTCGGTCATGCCCCGCGGGCGCGACTCCGGCGCCGCTCCCGGTGGTCCTTGGCCCCGCCCTCCTCGGGCTCCACCTCGAGGGTGAAGCCGTCGATGGCGACGACGCGCAGGGGATCGCCCTTGGCCAACGGGGTCGCCCGGTTGGTGCGGGCCCGCCATTGCGCACCTCGCACCACGGCCACGCCGACCGGATCGATGGCGACGCCGGTGACGCCGAGCTCGCCGATCATCCACTCCCGCCCGATCGTCGGGGTGGCGAACCGAGCCCGGACCATGGACGGCATGCCCACGATGAAGGCGAGGGCCACCCCGCCGATCCCGGCGAGAAGGGTGATCCACGAGGGTCGCAACCCGTCCCTGAACAGGTACCAGGACGCGCCGGCGTAGAGCACGAGACCGATTCCCGTCCACGCCCGCGGAACCCCCGTCTGCACGTCGACGGCGAGCCCGAAGAACGCGACGAAGAGCACGGCCAGCGCCCACCCGTTGATCGGCAACACGCCGAGGCCGTAGCAGGCGAGCACCACGCAGCCCGCCCCCACGACGCCGGCCACCCCCACCCCGGCGGTGAACAGCTCGAAGATCAGGAGCGACAGGCCGATCGTCAGGAGGAGGTAGGTGACCGCCGGGCTGGCCACCGTGTGCATGAGGCGGGGGAGCAGCGGCAGCTTGTAGAAGCGCGGCTCGGCCACGAGCACCTGCTCCACCTTGCCGTCGGCGGCGGGCCGCTCCTCGGCCGTGTCGAGGGTCCTGCCGCGGTACTCGAGGCCGTTGATGGCCAGGAGCATGTTGCGCAGCACCGGCACCCCTTGGTCCGACGTGGTCGGGCGCAGCACGTTGCGCTCCCGGGCCTCCGTCGGGCCCATGGTCAGCTCCCGGAGCTGGTCGCCGCCGTTGCCGAAGTCCAGCTCGAAGCCCTGCACGGCGAGCGGCGTCCCGAAGCTCCCTATCCGGGTGGCGGGGGCCATCGCCGTGACGGGGGCGGCGCCGAGCAGCTGGCCGGTCAGGCCCAGCGCCCTCGACCCGCTCGGTCCGACCCAGATCGCCACCGGCACCTCGGCGTCGTGGATCGCCTCGGCCAACCGGGCCATCCGCTCCGGGGTCACGACGGCGCCCTTGCTGTTCATCTGCACGATGAGCGCCTGCGCGCCGCCGGTTGCCGCGCGGTCGATGGCCTTCGTCAGATCGTCGGCCACCACGTCGTCGACCAGCCCGCTGACCTCGACGATGTCGACCGGACCTTCGGCCGGCGGAGGCGCCGTCTGCGCGTGCGCAAGTCCTGCTCCCAGGGCCAGCAGGCCGACCGCGCTCAGCAGGAGCCCGCCGAGGGCGATGGCTAGTCTGCGCACGTCTGGGCCTCCGAAAGGGACGAGTGGATCCGCTGCAGCTCTTCGCCTCCTCCGGGCTCGTCATCGTCGCCGGCAAAGGAGGCGTGGGGAAGACCACGGTAACGGCTGCGATGGCCATCGCCGCAGCCCGCGTCGGGCGGCGGGTGCTGGTGATCGAGCTGGAGGGAGCGAGCGGCCTCGGCCCCCTCCTCGGCGCGGACCGGCCGCTGCGCGCGCAGGACGTCGTGTTGCGCCCGCCGACCGCGGACCAGCCCGGCTCGGTGTCCGGTCGGGTCGTCTCGCCGGGCGAGGCCCTGACCGACTACCTCGACGATCACGGGATGCGCCGCCTGTCCGGACGGCTGGCCAAGGCCGGTGTCATCGACGTCGTCGCCACCGCGGCGCCTGGCCTGGACGACATCCTCGTACTCGGCAAGGTCAAGCAGCTCGAGCGGGCGGGCACGCACGACCTCATCCTGCTGGACGCACCGGCGGCGGGGCATGCACTCACCTTCCTGCGATCGGCCAAGGGGCTGGCCGACGCGGTGACGGTCGGCCCCATCGCCACGCAGGCGCAGGACGTGCTGGAGCTGCTGGGCGACGCCGACCGCTGCCAGGTCGTGCTCGTCACCCTGCCGGAGGAGACGCCGGTCAACGAGATCGTCGAGACCGCCTTCGCACTGGAGGACGAGGTCGGCGTGAAGCTGGGCCCGATCATCGTCAACGGCCTCTATCCCGACCGGCCGGGGCTGGCGGCCGCACTCGACGAGCTGGGCGACGAGGTGGATCCCGGCCTGGCCCGAGCGGCTCGCTTCCGCCTGGCCCGCCAGGCGCAGCAGGCCGAGCAGGTGACCCGCCTCTCCGCCCTCCTGCCCCTCCCCCAGGTCCGGCTGCCCTTGTGCTTCACCGCCGGCCTCACGGCTGACGACCTGGAGCGGCTGGCCGACCGGTTGCTCGACCAGCTGGGCGCGCGGGCGGCATGACGGCCGGCGAGGAGCCGGGCTCCGGCCCGGCCCTGGGCCGTCTCGTGGCCGAGCGCACCATCGTGGTGTGCTGTGGGGCGGGCGGTGTCGGGAAGACCACGACCGCGGCCGTGCTGGCGGCCGAGGCGGCGGCCCGCGGGCGGCGCGCCGTGGTCGTGACGATCGACCCGGCCCGGCGGCTGGCCGACGCGCTCGGGCTGGCCGGGCTCACGAACGACCCGAGCCTGGTCGACTGGACGCCGGGCAGCTGGGGCCTCGCGTCGAACGGGCAGCCGGCGGAGAGTCCCGGCCAGCTGTGGGCGATGATGCTCGACACCAAGGGGACCTTCGACCACCTGGTCGAGCTGTACTCGCCCGATCCCGCGCAGGCCGAGCGGATCAAGTCCAACCGCTTCTACCGCAACATCTCCGGAGCCCTCTCCGGCACGCAGGAGTACATGGCGGCCGAGAAGCTCTACGAGCTGCACGACGACACCCGCTTCGACCTCGTCGTCGTCGACACGCCACCGACCCGCAACGCCCTCG
>JBKPRL010000102.1:0-22896 GCA_046734535.1 bacterium
GACCGGTACTGACTCGCCGGTGAGCATCGACTCGTCAACCGAGGACGACCCGTCGACGACGGTGCCGTCGACCGGCAGGTCGTCGCCGGGGCGGACCCGGACCAGGTCTCCCACGGCCACCTGGTCGAGGGGGACGTCGACCTCTGGGCCGCCAAGGCCTTCGCGCAGGACCCGGGCGGTGGTGGGGGCGAGACCGACCAGGGACTTGATGGACGCGGCGGTGCGCTTCTTGGCCTTGAGCTCCAGCCACCGGCCCATCAGCACCAGGGCGACCACGATGAGGGCGGTCTCGAAGTACAGGTGGACGGGCAGTCCCCACTTCTGGGCCTGAGCGGGCCAGAGGGTGACGAAGGCGCTGTAGCCGAAAGCGACGCCGGTGCCCAGGGCGACCAGTGTGTCCATGGTGGTGGCGTGGTGCCTGGCTGCGGCCCAGGCCTGCCGGTAGATGTCGGCTCCGGCCCACAGCTGGACGCCGGTGGCGATGACCAGGATGAGCGGCATCAGCCAGTCCATGGTGTCGATGTACAGCGGCAGGTACATGACGCCCATCAGCGCCAAGCCGGTGGCCAGCGCGACCTGCCAGCGGCGCTTGAGGTGAACGATCTCGGTGTCGCGGCGGGCGTCGAGCTCGTCGACCGGGTTCGGACCAGTCCCAGGGGTGGCGGTGGAGCCAGCCGTGGGCTCTCCGGCCGTCTTCACGCCGGTCCGGGCCGCGGGGGTGGTGCGGGGTGCCGCGGTGTACCCGGACTTGGCCACCGCGGCGGTCAGCGACTCCAGGGAGGTGAAGGCGGGGTCGTAGGAGACCGTGGCGGTCTCGTTGGCGAGGTTGACCGAGGCCGCGACCACACCGTCGACGCGGGTCAGCGTCTTCTCGACCCGCCTCACGCATGAGGCGCACGTCATGCCGCCGATGTTGAGGCTGGTCTCGACACACTCAGCGGTCTGGGTCGGGCTGGGTGCGGGGGTGGTGGTCGCGGTCATCTCGGTTCCTCGGTCTCTTCAGGTGCCGCTGGGGGGCGTGCTGTTCAGGAGGCGAGCTCGTAGCCGGCCTCGTCGACCGCGGCGGCCACCTCGGCGGTGGTGACCTCCCGGCCGCTGCCGACCGTGACGCGGCCGCTGGCCAGGTCGACGGCGACGTTGGTGACGTCGGCGATGGCGCCGACCTCCTCCTCGACGGCGGCCACGCAGTGGCCGCAGGTCATGCCGGAGACGTGGAAGGTCTGCTGGAAGGTGGACATCTGGGTTCTCCTCAGGTTGGTGTGGTGCGTTTGGGTTGGGTGGGTTCAGCGTCTGCGGTGGAGCTACCGGGTCGCGCCGGCGAAATCGCCGGGATGGCTCCACGTTGGGCGGTTGAGGTGGCGCCGCGCTCCGGCGAGTGATCGGGGGTCTGCTCGCCGGAGCGCGGATCAAGGGTGAAGCGGCGCGGTCAGGCGGCCGGTTGACCAGCCCGCTGGATCGCGTGGCTTCGTGGGTCGCGGCTTACGCGGCCACCTGCTCGGCTGCGGCGACCTGGGCTGTCGTCTGGGTGGCCGGGGTCCGCAGCCAAGCAGCCGCGACCACTGCCCCGACCGCCGCAATGGCCGCCGCGCCGATGAGGGCCGCCGAATACCCGTCGGTCAAACCGACGAGGTCGGTGGAGGGGCCGTCGCCGCCGAACGCCGCCGCGACCGCCGTCATCGCCGCGAGCCCGAGGGCGGAGCCGATCTGGTAGTTGGTGTTGACGATGCCCGCAGCCAAGCCGGCCTCCTGCGGCGCGGCTGAGGACAGTGCCAGGCCGAGCGAAGGAATGAAGGCCATCGCCATGCCGGAGGCGGTGACCAGGCTGGCCGGCAGCACATCGAGAAGGAAGCTGCCGTCGGCCCGGATGAGGGACAGCCAGGTCAAACCGGCGGCCAGGGTCGCCAAGCCCGCAACCGTCAACGTCTTCGGGCCAAACCGGGCGATGAGCCGCGGCGCGACCGTGACCATCCCAACCATGATCGTGACCGTCAGCGGGAGCAGGGCAGCCCCGCTGGCGAAGGCCCCGAGCCCGAGCACCTGCTGCAGATAGAGGTTGACGAAGAAGAACATCGGAATCCAGGCCGCTCCGAGGAGGAACTGAGCAGCGTTGGCGGCGGCCAAGTTGGGCGCCTTGAAGATGCCGAGCCGCACCAGCGGCTCGTGGGTCTTGGCCTGGAGGACGAAGAACACCCCGACCAGTACCAGTCCGACCAACCCAGCGACCACGGTGGAGGTCGAGGTCCAGCCGGCCTGCGGGGCGCGGACGATCGCGAAGACGATGGACGCGAGGCCGAGGGTGACGGTGGTGGCTCCGGCGACGTCGACCGAGCCGCGGCGTGCGGCCCCGGCCGGCATCACCGACGGCGTCAGCAGGACGGCCACCACCGCGAGCGGAACGTTGATGAAGAACACCCACGGCCAGGACGCGAACTGGGTGAGGACGCCGCCGAGGAACACCCCTGCTGTGCCGCCCGCTGGAGCCGCGGCACCGTAGACCGCGAGCGCCTTGGTCAGCTCCCGGGGCGTCGCACCGAAGATGGTGAACAACAGGGTGAGAGCTGCGGGAGCGATCAGCGCCGACCCGGCGCCCTGGGCGGCGCGGCCAACCAGTTCGACGGCCGGGCTGCCTGCGGCGCCAGCCACCACCGACCCGGCCGCGAGCACCACCCAACCGGTAGCGAAGACGCGGCGGGCTCCGAGCAGATCGGAGAGCCGGCCACCGAGGAGCAGCAGCCCGCCGAACGCGACGACGTAGGCGTTGAACACCCAGCTGAGGCTCTGGGGTGTGAAACCGAGGTCCTGCTGAATCTCGGGAAGCGCGACCCCGATGATCGAGGTGTCCATGATGACCATGAACTGGGCCGCGGCGATGAGCCCGAGGGCGAGCCAGCGCCTGCTACTCGGCGCCGCGAAGGCGGACGTGGACGACATGGTGAGCCCTTTCTGAACGACGAAGCAGCTGGTTCGGCTGCAGGTTCGGCGAGCGTCACAGTGGCCACTGTCCGGTCGCTGTCGTGACGCTGTTCAGACCAAGACGGGGAGGTAGGTCGTCCCGGTGAACGCGTCGAGAACGTCCTCGACAGCCATGGAGCCGCTGAGACGGACCGTCGAGGTGGCGGAGTCGGCGACGACCGTCTGAACGCCAGACACGTCCCGCAACCTGGCGGTGACCTCCCGGACACAGCTTCGGCAGCCCATGCCGATGACGTACAAGGTCATCTCTCTCATCGTTGGTCGCTCTCGGAGTCAGGTGGTTGGGGAAGGCCACTGTCGGCCGTCGGGCTGTCCGGCGACTGTCCGTGTCGAAGTCCGCGGGGGGCGGCCGCGGCTGGACTCTGGTCCGCGACGTTTCCCTGCTCTGTCCGCCTCCAGGACTTCCAAGCCCCACCGCCTGACCCGGGCAGAGTTCGGACAGTCGCCGGACAGCCGTCCTGGCCACGCTTCGTCACATCACCAGCTGGTGCGGCGTCAGGGCCTCACCGGCCACTCCGAGAGGACGAGCCATGAACGTGCTGGACCCCCGTATCGCGTATCTCGAGATCGACCGGCGGCTGCGGGCTGCCGAGCACCGTCGTCGCGTCCGTTGGGCGCGGGCCGCTTCCCGCGGCACGAACACTCCTGTGGGAAGGACGGCAGGACGATGAACACAACGACGACGCGGACAGACCTCTCGGCCCACGTCCGGTCTCGGGTGGACTCCCGTCCGGCGCGCGCCTGCTGGTGTGGGCAGGAGCTGGACCTCAGGCGTTCAAGGTCCTGTCCGCGCTGCGGCAGCGCGAGCCGACCCGGGTCACCGGTGGCCCTGTCCCTTCCCGCCGTCTGATGCCCGCTCCGGTCGAGTTCGCTCGCAGCTCGACCTACCCCGCCGCGACGGGCGCTCGGCGCTCATGCGGCGGCGCCGGCCGCGCGAACCGCTCTCGGATCGCCGCTGCCTCACGGGTCATCCGGTCGCACTCCTCGTGCTCTCCGGCCGCCCTGGCCAACCTTCCCAGCCCCTCGAGCGAGGCCGCCGTCACGCTCGGCTCGCCCAGTTTCCGCCCGACGGCCAGGGCCTTCTCGTACAGACCACCAGCGGCCGCAGGATCGCCGAGTGCCTCAGCGCACCGCCCCTGCCCGGCCAGGGCGATGCCGGTCCACACCGGCGTGCCCAGCCGCTCGAAGCCGACGACCGCCTCGTCGTAGCGCCGCCCGGCGTCCGTCCAGTCCGCGCCCACCTCGGCGAGCAGTCCGTAGCCGTAGGAGGCCAGTACCTCACCTGCACCGTCGCCAACCTCCTGGGAGGCGTTCGCAGCGCGGTCGAACAGGTCGCGCGCGGTCCCGAGGTCGCCGACATGGACCTTCTCGATGGCCAGGTCTGCGTAGGCCCACTGCACGGTGTTCCACAGTCCAGCGGAAGCGGCCACGTCAATGGCTTCCTCCAGGATGCGCGCGCCTTCCTCGAGCCTGCCGAACTGCCGCAGCCCCCACCCGAAGTGGTACAGCGTGGCCGACAGGCCCCACAGATCCTCGAGCTGACGGAAGGCGGCCGCCGTCGCAGGGCCTAGACGGAGCGCAGCGGCGACGTCACCGGCCTTCATCGCGGTCTCCAGGCGCACGAACCCGATGACCGCGCTCCCCCAGGCGTCGCCCTCTCTCGAGAACTCCTCGTCGGCCTCGCTCAAGAAAGCGTCGGAGCGTTCGCGGAACGCCCCCGTCACCCCTTCCACCGAGACCAACACCTTCGACAACGCCGCATGCCAGGGGTCCTCGAGGCTGATGAAGATGGACAGGCTCTCCTCCGCGGTCTCCGCGCAGCGCGGATGGGGGTGCACCAGGCATCCGCGCGGCCTCTCCACGATGGACACCGCCTGCAGTGCCCTGGCCCGGGCGGATGCCGAGCCGTCGCCGCTCTCCATCAGCCGGCCGAGAACCTCACGGCCCTCCAGGTGGCGGCCCAGGTGCCAGAACATGCCCAGGGACCCAGCCGTCACCAAGGCCGAGTCGATGTCGCCACCGGGCCGTGACAGCCACGTGATGGCCGCCCGGATGTTCGGTTGCTCCTGGCGCAGCAGCCGCAGGGTTTCGCGTTGCCCGTGTCCCCGCAGGTCCACCTCGGCTCGCTCGGCGACCCCCCGGAAGTAGTTCGCGTGCCGGTCAGCTGCTGCCTCGGCCTCATCTGAGGCGGCGAGCTGCTCGGCGGCGTACTGCCGCAGGGTCTCCAGCATGCGGTAGCGAGTGGTGTGGCCGCGCTCTACCCACACCATGGACCGCTCGACGAGCCGGCCGATGGTGTCCAGGACGACGTCGGCGGAGAGCAGGTCATCGGCCACGACGGCTTCGGCGGCCGTCAACGACCAACCGCCCCGGAAGACCGCGAGCCGGTTGAACACCCGTCGCTCGACGTCGGTGAGAAGTGCGTAGCTCCACTCCACTGTTGCCCGCAGCGTCTGCTGCCGGGCTTCGGCGGTGCGGGTACCGGAGGTCAGGAACGAGAAGCGTTGGGCGAGCCTGCCCGCGATCTCGCCGGGTGACATCGACGCGACCCTGGCGGCGGCCAGCTCGAGGGCCAGCGGGATGCCGTCGAGCGCCCGGCAGATGTGGCCGACTGCCGACAGGTCGTCGCCGTCGAAGACCAGGCCGGGCCGCACGGCGCGGGCTCGCTCGGCGAACAACTGTGCGGCGGGGTACTCCAGCACATCGCCAGAGGGTGTGCCCTCCGGCGGCGTGGCGAGAGGAGCCACGGTCACCTGGACCTCGTCGGGTAGTGCGAGGGCCTCTCGACTCGTGGCGAGGATGGTGACGCTGGGGCACCGACCGAGGATGTCCTCGATGAGGCTGGCCGCAGCGTCCACCACGTGCTCGCAGTTGTCGACCAGCAACAGCATCCGACGGCGCGCCAGGAAGGAGGTGAGCCGGTGGCGTACATCTCTCTCGGCGCCGCTACCGTCCAGCGGGACACCCAACGCGTCGGCAACCGCAAGCGGTACCTGGTCACCGTTCTCGACCGATGCCAGCCGGACACCGAACGCTCCGTCAGGGTAGGAGTGGGAGTTCCGAAGCGCGGTCGCGAGTGCCAGGGAAGTCTTCCCGGCCCCGCCGGGGCCGACAAGGGACAGGAGCCGTACCCCGCCGAGCATGGTGGACAAGGAGTCCAGCTGCTCGTCGCGGCCGATGAGTGGACGGACAACGGTCGGGAGGTTCGTGGTGGCCGCACCGGCCTCGGCGCCTCGACTGCGGACAGAGCCGACGGCGCTGGCCGCGCCCAGGTCTGAGCCGCCACCCAGCGACTCGTCCTGCCGCAGCACCCGCTCGTGCAACGAGCGGAGCGAGACCGACGGCTCCAGTCCGAGCGTCTCGTCGAGCACTGTACGAGTTCGGGTGTACACCTCCAGCGCGTCGGCCTGGCGTCCGCTGCGGTACAACGCCAGCATCAACAGCCCCGCGAGGGACTCCGCGGTCGGGTCCTGGGACACCAGTGGTTCCAGGTCGCCGACAACCTGCACGTGCAGGCCCAGCGTCAAAGCAACCTGAGCACGCTCGATGAGAGCGGCCAGGCGCAGCTCCACCAGCCTGGTGGCCTCAGCGGTCGCCCACTGCTCAGTCACAAAGTCGCTGAGCGGCTCGCCCCGCCACAGACCCAACGCCTCGTCGTAGGCCCGCAGGTGGTGCTGCTCGTACTCACCCGCTGCGGCAGCCTGGGTCATCTCAGCTCTGGCCAACCGAATCCTGTCGGCAAAATCGAGAGCATCGACCTGGGCAGGATCAACGCTCGCGCGGTAGCCCACGCCATCACGCGTGACCAGCTCATCGACACCCATAGCTCTGAGCGCCCGTCGCAGCTTTGAGACCCGGATCTGCAGCGCATTCATCGGGTCCACGGGCAGCGTTGCGTCAGACCAGAGCCGGTCAACGAGGAGCGTGGCCGGGATGGTCCGGCCCGGGGCGAGAAGCAGCTGGGCAAGCAGCGCGCGTTCGGCCACTCCGGGTAGTTTCGCCGGCGCTCCGTCTACGAGGACTTCCATCGGCCCGAGCAGTTGGAAACGTATGTCGTCCATGACCGCCCCCAGAGTAGGCCCGGCCATCGTCTCGCGCGGCCAGCCGCCCGTTCAATCGTCCCATGGGGTGAGCGACCGCCGTCTCGATGGCCGGGCAAGTGCGAGGCCCCTGATTGAGCGAGCCGCCACCGAGGCTGCCTGCGAAGTGAGATGCGTTTCTCAACCGGCGAGGCGGCTCTGCAGCGAGTCAATGCGCACGGCGTATGCGCTGCCACACCTGGGGCAGTAGCCGCATCGGGCGTGCTCCAGGTCCTGCCCGCACCAGCAGACCGAGGTCGCGTTGTTGACACGAGCCCGCGCCTGCCCAGTGGTGTCCATGATTGTCGAGATCGTGTTCATCGTCTTCACCGCCTCCGTGGATTGGTTCTCTTGGTTCGTGGTTCCACGGTGACTGTCGAGGGACGATGTTCGCGCCGGCTGAATTGCCGGGTTTCTTCGCTCACCACTGTTGCGACCATCGAGTCCCAGGGCCGTCTGACCCCTGTGGGACGCCCATCCGAAGCCGGCGCGCGAGGCAGCCTGGCTGATCGGACCTCACGAAAGGACCGCTTCAGCCCAACCAGCGGCTTGGGTCCGGCGTGACCGGTTACTTGGATGCGACCTCAGCGCCGACGCGCGCTTCGACGCACCAATAGCCAGGTTCCGCAATGGCACCCCTTGACCATTGCGGGCGCGAGACCAGACCTGTCAAGTAGTTCCTGCGTGCTCCTTCGCAGGTCGGCCTACCCGGGTGACTCGGTTCGGGTGGTGTGACTGGAAGGTGCGTAGGTCCATGAACGGAAACTCTCGGCGTCGCGATGTCTTCCTGAAGATCGAGAAGATTCCCGGGTACAGTCCGCTGGCCCCTCTCGTTGGCAGCCGCTCGTACGGGCGCGACGCGATGTACAACGCGGGCCACGAGATCGGCCGGGTCCAGCCGTCGGAGATCGCCGCGTCGACGTTGGATGCCCTGGTCTACCGCGAGTACCTCGACCCGCACTTCTCGATCCCGAACACCGCCAAGCTCGTGGCGAGCGACGTCAACGAGCCTCCGTGGGACCGCCGGGTGCCAGGTGGCCACCAAGAAGGCGACCACCAAGAAGGTTCCTGCCACGAAAGGCGTCGCCAAGAAGGCGGCCACAAAGAAGGCGGCTGCCACCAAACGCGTCGCCAAGAAGGCGCGATAGATACAAGTGCTCGAAGGAGGCGCTGCTATGGCCAAGGACACGAAGCTCGTCGTGGAGGCGTACGAGGACGACCTGACGGAGGCGATCGCACAAGGACGTGAGCGGCTCAGAACTGACGACCGGGTCCTTGCTCAGCTCGGCGACACCAGCCCCGAGAGCTGGCAGGTGCTCGGTCCCGAGCTCCCAGCCCGGCAGCGCGACGGGTCGTCGTCCGTGGTGACCACCGTTTTCGACCCGGTCGAGAACCGCGCCGTCCAGGTGATGGGCCGGCTCGACTCCGATGAGATCGAGGTGGTGTCGAGCGCGTTCCGGCCGACCCCGACCCCGGAGGAGCTCGGGGAAGCGGCGGACGTCTTGCGCGCCGACGAGAGCTTCGCCGAGTGGCGCGACCGCGACGACGTCGTGGTCTACCAGCCGATGCCGCCTCTGTCGGACATCGAGCTCGAGGACGGCACCTCCATCCGGCGGATCGGGCTGGCGATCTACGACCCGCGGGCCGACCGCCCACACCGGTACGTCGCGGTCAACCTTGCCGACGGACGCATCGAGTGGGACCCCGGCTGGTTCGGGGGCCTCGACGGCGACTGCGAGGAGCGGCTGCCCGTGGGCGTGGGCAGCCTGCCCGACGCGGGCGGGCGCGACTGGGTTCGAGTCCGCGTCCTCCGCGGAGGCGAGGAACTGTGGAACCTGATCGTGGTCCGTCCCCGCGCCTCCTCGCCGACGCATCTGGGCAAGGGTTCAGGCGTCGAGCTCAGGTATGTCACCTACCGCGGCCGGATGGTGCTGTGGCAGGCCCATGTGCCCATCCTCAACGTGCTCTACGACGACGGCGTGACCTACCGCGACTGGCAGAACCAGGAGACGCCGTTCATCGCCAACGGAACCGACCCCGTCGGCCCGGGCTGGCGCGTCTGCTCCTCACCCCCGGCCACCATCCTCGAGGCCGGCACCGACGCCGGGAACTTCCAAGGCGTCGCCCTGCACTACGACAATGGTGAGCTGCGGATCGTCAGCGAGGTGCAGGCCGGCTGGTACCGATACATCAGTGACTGGCGACTCCGTGACGACGGCACCATCGCGCCTCGGTTCGGGTTCGCCGGGACCCGCAATCCCCGGACCTGCATGCGGCACCAGCACCACGTCTACTGGCGCCTCGACTTCGACATCGAAGGCGCCGGCCGCGACGCGGTCGAGGAGCGAGGGCTGTTCTTCCCGGGATTCCCGCTGTGGTGGCGGCTCCGGCGCGAGACCAAGCGACTGCGCAGCTTCTTCTCCCGGAGCTGGCGGGTCGTCGACACCAGCACGGGGCGTGGGTACTCGATCACCCCCGGCCCCGCCGACGGGACCGCCGACTCCTACGGCGTCGCGGACCTGTGGGCCCTGCGCTACCGCTGGACCGAGCTCGATGATGGCGTCGGTGTGGTCGGTGGGACTCCCGCCGACACCCGGTGTCGACTCGATCAGTACCTCACCGGTGAGTCGATCGACAGCACCGACGTCGTCGTCTGGTACGCCGGGCACTTCATGCACGACGAGCAGGCCCACACCCCACACCAGGGCCACATCGTCGGCCCCGAGCTGCGACCCATCGCGTGGTGAAACCGGTTCTCGACGACGCTGCGCGACCTGTGATCTGAACGGCAACTGATCCGCGGCGATCAGCTCATGGACCTCGCACGGCGGCGAACGGCCGCGTGGTTACGCGGCCGGAGGCGCGGACCCTGGCGATCTGCCCGGCGAGGGGAGCCACCGATCAGGGTGAGGTCTGCTTCATCCATCCCTCGCGCTGTCACGCACGCCACCACGGAAGGCTCGCTCATGAGGCCGGCCATGTTTGGCGGCCCGTCGCGGAGCTCGTCATCTTCGGGGGGTTCAGATCGATGTTCTGCGCGTACTGTCAAGGATGACGGAACGTGCCTCAAGTGCAGATGACTGTGCTCGCGCTGCGCCACATGCGCGAGGAGTTGCGTTTCATGGCCACCACCCCCACCACCCCCACCGCCCCCGGTCAGGTCCGTCCGGTCGACGGCCCCGATCCCGCGCGCGCGGGCCATGTCGGCCGGATCGTGGCCGGGTCACTGGCAACCGGGCTCATCGCCGCCCTGCTTCTCGTCGCCGCCCCGTTCATTTCGCCGGAAGAGGACGACGTGACGGGTGCAGTGCTGTGCGGATTCGCTGTGGGGTGGGCGATGTTGGCGATCCTCTCGACGCGTTACACCGACCAACCCCAGCGTTGGGCGGCAGCACCTGCGCTGTTCATGGGCGTGGCCGGTCTTCTCATGATCGGATTCGGCAGCTCGTCGCGGGAGGTCCTGAACTGGGTATGGCCACCCGCGCTGCTGGCACTGGTGATCTGGATGTTCCTACGGGCGCGTCGACAGCTTCATAGCCGAAGCCGACGCTGGCTGCTCTACCCGGTGCTGGCGGTACTGGCGGTTGCCTCGGTCGGCGGCGGCTACGAGACCGTTCGCGAGAAGGCGGATGCCAACGCCTACCCGATGCCGGGTCAACTGATCGACGTCGGGGGGCACCGCCTCCACCTCAGCTGCACCGGCTCCGGCAGCCCCACCGTCGTCCTCCAACCGGGAGGAGGCGACTTCTCCTCGGTCATGGCGTGGATAGCGCCCGCCGTAGCCGCCGATACCCGGGTCTGCGTCTACGACCGAGCGGGTCGCGGTTGGAGCGAGCCCGCAGACAGCCCCCAGGACGCCACCCAAATAGCGATAGACCTGCACACGCTGCTGCAACGCGGAAACGTCCCAGGACCATACGTGCTGGCCGGTCACTCCTTTGGCGGCCTCTACATCCTCGCCTACGCCGACCGCTACCCCAGCGACGTCTCCGGAATGGTGCTGATCGACTCCACCAACCCGGCCACCGAAGCCGACCCGGCCAAAGCAACGGCCTACGACAGCGGCTCCTACGACGCCGCCACGGATCGTGTCGCAGCACTCGGCGCCGCCGCTGCACGTATCGCGTTGGTGCGCCTGGTCGGGAGCTTCGGCTACGGCGACCTGCCCCCGCAGTCGCGTGACGAGGTCCGCGCCAAGACCGCAACCGCCGGCTACGCCTCGGGCTGGATCGATGAGTTCGTCCAGGCCAACGCCTCCGGAGCAGAGGCCGCGATGCTCACCGACTTCGGTGACAAACCGCTGGTCGTCCTCACCGCCGGCGCCGAGACCGACGCCACCCACGACGCCGCGCAGAACAAGTTGGCGACGTTGTCGACCGACAGCTCGCACCGCGTCGTCGAAGGCGCCAGCCACGCGGGGCTCATTACCGACGAGCAGTACTCCAAGGCCACCACCCAGGCCATCCTCGACGTCGTCTCATCGATCCGGAACAACCAACCACTGGTGAAGTGAACCCAAGCGCAGCAAGTGGGCCGATGCCCCGTTCCGGACAACGTCCGCTCAAGTAGCCGCACAGCGGGGTACAGGCCGACCACTAACCAATCCGCGAAAGACTCAAGGCCCAGCCGATGCAGCGAATCCGTCCGTTCAGGCGCGGGGTGGAGCGCGTCCCGAGGTGACTTTGATGTTCAAGGCCGCCCATTCGCGCGACAAGGAGAGGCGGGGCGCAGACGTCGCTCTGCCGATGCTCGACGCCAGTGCATGAACTGGCTCCGACGGGCAGTGGCGCTCGACCCCGGACAGAAGCTCCCGCCTCAATGCCAAACCCGGCGATCTTCCCGGCGCGAACGGTGGGCGTGCTCGAGGAATCTGGTGGCTCCACCGAATCCGAACCAGACAGGAGCCCGTCATGATCGTCTTGGACATCCACCTCGCACGCTACGAGGTCGACCGTCGCCTGCGCGCTGCCGATCACCATCGGCGCAGCCGGTGGGGGCGCGTGGAACTCAAAACGCGGCGCGCTGCCAACTGGCCGGGTACATCGGACCGCGGGGCGCATCGAACGGCCCATCGGTCCGTGTGAACCGAGAGAAGGGCGGCCCCGGCGGGAGCTCGCCGGGGCTTCACCTTTGCGGGTGAAGGGGGAAGCCCGCAGTCGCGGCCAGGGGTTACTCTCCCGGCCGTGACGGTGCACGGGAGGGACACCGAGCAGGCAGCGATTGCCAGCCTGTTCGCCTCCGCGCGCGAGGGAAGCGGGTCGAGCCTGGTCCTGGTGGGCGAGGCCGGCTCCGGAAAGTCCACCCTGCTCGCCGACGCCACGGTGCGCGCCGCCGCCAGCGGCATGTCCATCGTGGCTACGTCGGGCATCGAGTCCGAAGCGCCACTGGCGTTCGCGGCCCTCCAACGACTCCTCCAACCGCTGATGCCCCGGCTGGACGCGATCGCAGTCCCGCAAGCACAGGCACTACGCGTCGCATTCGGCCAGGAGGGTGGAGACGCCGGCGATCGTTTCCTGGTGTTCATGGGCGCCCTGTCACTGCTCGCGTCTGCCGCAGACGAAGCACCGATCCTGGCCGTCATCGACGACGCGCACTGGCTCGACGAGGCATCCGCCGCCGCACTGCACTTCGTCGCCCGACGTATCGGCGTCGAGCCCGTGGCACTGCTGTGGGCGGCCCGCGAGGGGGACGCACGACGGTTCGACCCCGCCGATCTGCCCGTCATGACGCTGGGTGGGCTGGACCTCGCAGGCGTCTCGGCGATTCTCGCCGAAGAGACCGGGTCCGAGGTGGCTCCGGAGGTCTCGGCCCTCCTGCTCGCGAACACCGGCGGTAACCCCCTGGCGATCCGCGAACTCCCGTCCGTGTTGACGCGGCAGCATCTCGCGGGCGAGGCTCCCCTGCCCCCGCGGCTCCCGGTGCCCGAACGGGTTGAGCGGGTCTTTCTCGACCGAGCCCGCAGGCTTTCGGACGACGCCCAGACGCTGTTGCTGGTGGCCGCCGCCGACGACTCGGCCCGACTCGCCACCGTGCTCCAGGCAGTCGAGGCCATGGGTGCCGATCCCGACGCTCTCGCGGAGGTGGAACGCTCCGGTCTGGTCACCATCGGCGACAGCCAGATCACGCTGCGGCACCCGCTCGTCCGGTCCGCGATGTACGCCGCCGCACCGAGCGCAGAACGACGACGAGTGCACGCCGCGTTGGCGTCCGTGCTGACCCGCACCGAGGACGCCGACCGGAGGGCGTGGCACCGGTCGTCGTCGGTGATCGAGCCAGACGAGGCGGTCGTCGCTGAGCTCATTGCGGCCGCCGAACGGGCCGAGCGGCGGGGCGGCCACGAGGCGGCGGCGGCGGCGTGGGAGCGTGCCGCCGAGCTGAGCGCCGACTCGACGCACCGGTCCCGGTACCTGTTCGCGGCGTCGATGGAAGCGTGGATCTCGGCGAGCCCGGACCGGGCCCGCGACCTGGTCGACAAGTCCATCTCGGAGACCACCGACCCGCTCCTGCTCGCGGAAGCAAGGCGGCTGCGAGCGCGGGTCGAGTGGAACACCGGCTCGGTGAAGCTCGCGCAACGCATGCTCCTCGAGGCGGCCGTCGACGCCGCCGGTTCCCACCCGGTCCTGGCTCGAGAGCTGGCTACAGAGGGGGTCTCGATCGCGGTCTGGGGCGGTGATCCGGGCTTCGACATAGACGCCACCGGGCTCGTCCCGGCACCGGCTGAGGCCGCTCCGGCCCGCGAACGGACCTACCACCACATGCTGCTGGGCCTGGACCGGGTGGTCACCCGCGACTATGCGGGAGCCGTCGAACTCATGCGCCGGGCCTTCGCGGCACACGAGGGGCTGCCCGAGGACTACGACCTCCTCCCCGGCTTGAGCATCGGTGCCATGCATGTCGGTGAGTTCGACCGGTCCGAGGTCTACATGAACCGGCTCCTGAGCCGGGCCCGCAACGACGGCGGGGTCGTGATGGTGCTGTACGCGCTGACCCGGCTTGCAATGATCCACCTGGTCTCCGGCCGCTGGTCCGACGCCGTCAGCGAGGCCACCGAGGCCGTCACGCTCGGCGAGGCGACCGGCCACCACATCCTCGCTGACACACCTCGCGCCCTCCTCCTCCTGCTCGCAGCCCTACGGGGTGACGAGGACATGTTCCAGGAGCTGGCGCCCCGCCTGGATGCGGCCATGTCGCGCGGCTCGGCGGGGATCCTGGACGTGGCGATGCGCGACTTCGTCCACTGGGCGCACGGCGTCCACCAGGTCAGCAGCCCGGCTGCGGCGTTCCATCGATACGCCCAGATGTCGCACGACGTCCCGAGGCGGATGGCGGGCCTGTACCGCGTCGAGGCCGCGGTCCGCGCCGACCAGCCCGAGGCAGCGCGGCTGTGGGTCGACCACTTCGTCATGTTCCACGCCGCGACCGGCCTCCCCTGGGCGGGCGCCATCGTCGAGCACGGGGAAGCGCTCCTGGCTGATCCGTCCGACGCGGAAGCGCACTTCCTGCGGGCCTTGAAGCTCCACGACGAGACCGCGCGCGACGACCGGCCGGGCCGGCCGTTCAACCGGGCCCGCACCGAGCTGGCGTATGGCGAGTTCCTACGCCGGCGCCGTCGCCGAGTGGACGCGCGCGCTCATCTGAGGGCGGCGCTCGAGGTGTTCGAGGGGCTTCGGGCTGCCGCGTGGACCGAGCGCGCCGCCCAAGAGCTGCGCGCTTCCGGGGAGACCGTCCGCAAGCGTGATGCCGGCGCGGAGGCGACCTTGACGCCACAGGAACGGCAGGTGGCTCAGCTGGTGAGGAAGGGGCTGTCGAACAAGGACGTCGCCGCCCAGCTGTTCGTCAGCCCGCGCACCGTGGACTTCCACCTGCGCAACGTGTTCGCCAAGACAGGGGTCTCCTCGCGTGGCGAGCTCGTCGGGCTCGACCTCGACTGACCGGTACGTACCTCGTCAGCCCCGGCTGCTGGCGATGGTGCAGCCCAGCGCGGCGGTCGCGAGCGAGACCACCGCGGCGGCGGAGAAGGCGGCGGTGAAACCAGCCGAACCCAGCGTGCCCGTCGCTGTTCCGCCGACCGCAATGCCGATGGCGGTGAACACCGAGGTGCCGAGCGCAGAGCCGACCTGCGTCGCGGAGCCCGCGAGCCCGGAGGCCAGCCCCGCGTGCACGTCGGGAACGGCAGAGGCGATGACCATCGTGGTCGGGGTGAAGCTCAACGCGACACCCGTGGCAGCCAGCAACAGACCTGGGAGCACGCCGACGGAGTAGCCCGCGCCTTCCGGTGCGTACGCCAGCCACAGATGCCCGGCCGCCAGCACCACGAGCCCGGTCACGAGGCTGCGCCGCGGCCCCAGGACACGAAGCGTCCGGGGCAGGAGCGTCAGTGAGACCACGAACCCGGTCACGGACGTCGGGACCATCGCGAGCCCGGCGTGCCGCGGGTCGAAGTGAAGCGCCTGCTGCAAGTAGAGAGCAATCAGCACGAACGTCGATGCGCGAGCCGCGCCACCCAGGACCGCCAGCCCGACACCCGTGCTCACGACCCGGTTCGCGAAGAGGTCGAGGGGCACCAGCGGTTCGCTGGCCCGGCGCTCGATGGCGACGAACGCCATCGTGAGGGACACTGCGGCGGCCAGACTTACCACCGCCGAGAGAGTCCACCCGCTCTCGGCGAGGCCGAGGGCACCGTGGACAAGCGCGACGACTGCGCCCGTGATCGCAGCGGCACCCAGAGCGTCGAACCGGTGCTGAGCTCCACGGACGTCTTCCTCAAACACCCGCCGCGCCACGACGGCGGCGGTCACGGACACAGGGACGGTGACCAGGAAGACGGCCTGCCAGCCGAACGCTCCGGTGAGCAGGCCGCCCGCGAACACCCCGGTCGCGCCGCCGACCGCGGAGGCGGCACCCCACAGGCTCATCGCCCGGGCCCGCGCAGGCCCAGGGAAGGTGAGGAGGAGCAGCGACATCGCGGCCGGGCTCAGCGCTGCGGCGCCGGCGCCCTGGATGACCCGGCTGCCCACCAGCATCCACTGGTTGGAGGCGGCTGCAGCCAGCAGCGTCCCCACGGTGAACAGCGCCGATCCGCCGATAAACATGCGGCGCCGACCGAACAGGTCCGCGACCCGGCCGGACAACACCAGCAGGCCGCCAAAGGCCAGGACGTAGGCGTTGACCACCCAGGCAACGCCGGCCGGTCCGAGCCCCAGGTCGGACTGGATCGACGGCAGCGCGACGTTCACGATCGAGGTGTCGAGCATGACCATGAACTGCGCGGAGACGAGCAGCCCGAGGGCGATGGCACGGCGCCTGTTGGGCCGCCGGTCGGTGGCCGCTTGGGTGCTGGGCTGCACTGTTGGCTGGGGGTCGAGGGTGATAGTCATGGTGGCCTGCCTGGATCGTGGGTCAGCGGGTGCTGTGGCTTCACCGTCTCGCCGGTGACGTCCAGGTCGCGCCGGCAAGATCGCCGGGTTTCCGGCGCGGCAGCGACGGGCCGGGAGGTCGACGCCGTGGCGTCGTCGTCCCGGCCAGTCGATGCAGCCGGCTGGGATGGCGGGGCTGGCTCAGTGCATGCCGTGCCCGTGGCCGCCGTGCCCGTGGCCACCGTGACCGCCGGAGGCGGGCTGGCGAGGTACAGCAACGGCGGCGAACGCGGCCAGCGCGACCATGGCAACCGCGATAGCGGTGAACACGTGCGGGTAGGCGTCGATCAGGCCCGCTCGGGTGGTCAGGTCGCCAGCGATCGCACTCAACGTGGCAACGCCGAGGGCGGCACCGACCTCGTGGCCGGTCATCATCACGCCGGACGCGAGCCCTGACCGCTCGTGGCTGATGCCAGCCATCGCGGCGATCGAGATGGCCACGAACATCGGGCCGGTACCGAAGCCGATGACGATGAACCCGGGCAGTACGTCGGTCCAGTAGGACGGGTCGGAGTCCATCGTGGCCAGGAGCAGCGCCCCGGCGGCGACAATCAGCAGCCCCGCGACCATCAGGTGCTTCGGGCCGAGGTGGCCGATGACCTTCGATGCGATGGCGGCACCCACGGTAATGGCTGCGGCGAGTGGGAGGAACTGCAGGCCGGCGACGACCGCGGAGGAGCCGAGGACCTGCTGGAGGAACAGAGAGCTGATGAAGATGGCTCCGACGATGCCGCCGGTGATGACGGCCATCACCGTCGAGGCCGACATCAGTGAGCGGATGCGCCAGGTGGCCGGCGGCACCAGGGGCGCCGGAACCCGGCGCTCGATCAGCCAGAAGGCGCCGAGCAGGACCGCGGAAAGCGTCGCCCCGACCATGCTCTGGGTGGAGATCCAGCCGTGGGTGCCGGCGTTCTCGATGGCGTAGACCAGGGCGAGTAGACCGGTCACGAGGGACGCGGCGCCGGGGATATCGAGCTCGCGGGCGTTGCCGGTGCCTCGGCTGCGTGCCACGAACCGCATGCTCAGGACCGCGGCGACGACGCCGATGGGAACGTTGACGAAGAAGATGGACCGCCAACCGAGAGCCGAGGTGAGCAGGCCGCCGACCAGGACACCGGCAGCGATGCCCATGCTGCCGATGGTGCCCCAGATCGCCAGCGCGGTCGCACGCTGCTTCCCGGCGTAGCTGGTCACGATGATCGACAGCGCCGCTGGCGTCAGCATGGCAGCGCCGGCGCCTTGAGCACCCCTGGAGATGATCATGGTCGCGGCCGAGGACGCGGTCGCGGACGCCAGGGACGCGACCGTGAAGAGACCCAGCCCGGTCAAGAACATGGTGCGGCGGTCGAACAGGTCCGCGAGCCGGCCACCGAACAGCAGCAGGCCCCCGGAAAGAAGGACGTAGGCGCTGACCACCCACTGGTAGTCGCCGCTCGAGAACGACAGCGACCTCCCAATGGTGGGCAGGGCGACGTTCACGACGCTGACGTCGAGGATGACCATGAACTGGGCCATCAGCATCAGCGCGAGCACGGTCCAGGGCCGGCGCGCATCGGGCTCGGCGTCATGAGCTGCGTAGTGTGCGGAATGCCCGTGGGCACCGTGGTGAGGCGCCGCGGTGGCCGTGTCGTGCGACATGATCGATCTCCTTTGAGTCGAGTAGGGCCCGGATGGCCGCTGGCTCGACGCTCTCGCTCGGGGGTCGGTCCTCGCGCCGGCTCATTCGCCGGGTTCCGCGACGAACGACGACCCGGGCTCAGGTCAGACAGGCGTGAGACAGGCGCCAGACAGGCACAGCCCAGAGGCTGCCAACGCCCTCGGCGGCGGCCACGAGTCAGGCGATTGCCGTCGCTTCCCGGTGATTTCACCGGCGCGACCCGGTACCGCCGGTTCCTAACGTCGGCGGAGACATCCAGCCGACTCACTCAGATGGAGACCCCCGATGCCCGCACCGCCCCTCGAACCCAGATCCGCGCCCGCTCGACCGAGGCTGTCGGCCGAGCCGTCCCGCACGCCTCTCGACGTACTCGTGATCGGCGCCGGCCAGGCCGGTCTCGCCGTCGGGCACCACCTGGCCGAGCAGCAGCTCCGATTCCTTCTGGTCGACGGCGCCCCCGAGATCGGCCACAGCTGGCGCACCCGCTGGGACTCCCTCCGCCTGTTCACCCCGGCCGAGTACTCCGCACTCCCCGGCATGGCGTTCCCCGCCGCGGCCGGGACCTACCCTGGCAAGGACCAGGTCGCCGATTACCTGAACGCCTACGCCGCCCACTTCGACCTCCCGGTCATGCTCAACACCCGGGTCGAGAACGTCGACCAGACCGACGCCCGACCCGGGTCGTCGCTGTACCGGGTCGTGACCAGCCAAGGCACGCTGTGGGCACGTCAGGTCGTCGTCGCGACAGGACCGTTCCAGCTCCCCAACCTGCCATCCACCGGGAGCGAGTTCGACGCTTCGGTCACCCAGGTGCACAGCGCGGCGTACCGGAACCCGGCCTCCATCCCCGCGGGCAAGGTCCTGGTCGTCGGTGCCGGCAACTCCGGGCTACAAATCGCCCTCGAGCTCGCCCGGACCCACGAGGTCCATCTCGCGGTCGGCACAAGGCAGAAGACCGTCCCGCAGCGGCCGCTGGGTCGCGACCTGTTCTGGTGGCTCACCAAGACCGGGCTCATTGGTCGTCCCGTCACCTCCCCGATCGCGGCGCTGTTCCGCCGACGCGGCGAACTGGTCATCGGCACTACCTGGGACGACCTCGACGCAGCCGGTGTCCACGTCCACGGCCGCCTGACCGCCGCTGAGTCCTGCACCGCTGACTTCCAGGACGGGACCGTCCTCAACGACGTTGCGGCCGTGGTCTGGGCTACCGGATTCCGGTCCGACTTCTCCTGGCTGGACATCCCGGACGTGTGGAGCGGCAGCCAGGTGCACCACACCCGCGGCCGCACACGCAGGCCCGGCCTGTGGTTCATCGGTCTGCCCTGGCAGCACACCCGGGGCTCCGCGCTGCTCGGGTTCGTCGGAGAGGACGCCGCCTGGATCGCTCGGGCCATCGCAGCCCAGCACGACACCCACGCGACCGCGCACCACCCGGTCCATCGGGTCCCCGCCTGACCTCCGCCAGCGAGCCCAAGCGACGAACCCGGCGACTTCACCGGCGCGGCTCGCTGGCCGCGCCTCCGACGCTGAAACCACGCGATCGACCGACCCGTACGACCACCGGAACGTCGCCCAAGGCCCTGGGGAGGAGCAGCCTGCGGGTGGCCCCAGTGCGGCCCCAAGCCCCTGAATCTCAGCGTTTGTGCAGATCAGGCGACCCGTGCTCCACAATGACGACCTGCAATCACTTCTCACGTAGAGCTCGAACTCAGGGCTCCAACACGAGGGGCCCGGCTTGGGTTGGTGCAACGACTTCGATCCGTCGCTGACTCGACTTCAGCCTGACGGCACATGTCAGGTTGACTCTGCGACCCCTTGTCCCGATTCTCCATGGACTGCATTTGTGCGAAGAGGCGGCCGGAGGTCCCGGTCGTCGCTTCAGCCCTATGAGCCGACCTTCGAGTAGGGGGCTCACGCGTCTGTGGTGGCGCCGGGGGTACATGTGCACCATGAAGCCCATCCACGTCGGTCTCGTGGCTGACCCAGCCTCGCCCACCCAGATGGCGCATCGGATCAAGGACCTCGACTCACCGAAGGGCGAGCAGCAGGGCGCCTGGGACATCGAGGTCGTCAGCGAGCCATTCACTACCGGTTTCGAGGATGTCGACACCGCGTTGGCGCGTCTGGGGGACCACGCTCACCAACATGAGTGGGACCTCGTCGTGGGGCTGACCGAACTTCCCCTTCGCGACGACGACGGCCGCTATCTCCTCATCGAAGCCGACCCGCAACAGCGGACAGCCGTGCTGTCACTGCCTGCGCTTGGCGGACTGCGCATGCACGCACGCACTCGCCGCGCAGTTCGCACCCTCGTCGGCGGCATGACGGACCCCACCTCCGAGGACGAGCACCGCGTCCCGCTCCCCCGCCTCGGAGGCCGCTGGCGACTGCTCGCGGGGATGGTGCTCGCGAACCGGCCATGGCTCCTCGTGCCCGGACTCAAGTCCGCGCTCGTTGCGGCACTGGCAACCGGAGCCGTCGCCACGATCAACTCCACGGTCTGGCTACTCGCAGGATCCTTGTCCTGGTGGCGTCTCATGGTCGCGACGATCGCCTCCGTCGCGCTCGTCGTCGCCTGGCTTGTCATTGACGGCAGACTGTGGGACCACCCGGACGACAACTCCACCGAGGCTCGGGAGAGGTCGCGCCTCTACAACATCTCGACCGTGATGACCCTCACCGCAGGGGTTCTCATCTGCTACCTGGCGCTCTACGTCGTGAACCTGGTCTGGGCGCTGTTTGTCCTCGACCCCTCCGTGATGGGCGGCTACCTCCAGGCCTCCCTCGGGTATGGCGACCTCTTCGTGCTGGCCTGGTTCGTGGCGTCGGCGGCGACTGTTGGCGGGGGCCTCGGCAGCGGCCTGGAGTCGGACGAGGCGATCCGCGCAGCCGCGTACTCGAAGCGCGAGGAGGAGCGTCGCAACCGTCTCGCGCGGCAACGAACCTAGGATCGGGGTCTGTCAGACGTCGGTGTAAGTGGAAGGTGGCGCTGAACACGCGGCCCCGCGGAGGATCCCCCAGGTTTTCCCCCGCAGGGGGCCGCCGCGCGTTTCAGCCGGCCAGGACCGGCGGCGTCCCCCATCGGGCCTTCCATCCCGCTGACAGTCGGAGCCGGGAGAGCCCTCGGATCTGTGCCCGGCCGGCTGATGAACCGCGGCCGCGGCGTCAGGGCGCGGGCTTGCGTTCGATCCCGTAGTGCAGGGTGAGGAACGGGAACCCGAAGACCCAGAACGCGTGCTCGGCGCGGAGCGTGCCGTTGTCGACGAACACGTCGAGCTGCTCCTCGAATCCGTGCACGGCCAGGGCGGTCAGTTCGTCTGCCGAGGTGTCGATGTAGGTGAGGTAGTGCCCGGCTTGGCCGTCGTGCACCCGGCTGGTCAGTCTCAGGCCGCGGTCGGGTCGTGCCCGCGGGAGCAGCGTGGCGGTGAAGCTTCCTTCCGGGACGGGGAACCCGACGCTGACGTAGCCGTAGTCGCCGTGGGTGTAGGTGGTGTAGATCCCGAGCATGATCGGCTCGTCGTCGTCGGCGAAAGACCGCACCCAGCCGCGCACGGATACCACGCCGTCGACTCCGGAGACGGTGTCGATCCGGCTGCGGATCCCACGCTGCGCCTCGCGCTGGTTCATCGGCATGCTGGCCTGGCCGAGTGGGCGCGCGACGAGGGTGCGGTAGAGCAGGTATCCGGGCCGGACCCACAACCGCCACTGCGGCACGATATCGAGGGCGAACCGGGTGGTGTGCTCGTAGAACTCCCGCACCAACGGGTCGACCTGGCCGGGATCGAGCTCCGGTCCGGCCAGGGCGTCGAGGGAGGCGACGATGCCGGCGTCCGGGGCGTCGGCGGTGTAGTGCGCACCGAGTTCCCCGGCGAGTTCTCGGACGTAGGTGGTGCCGACGTACCGTGACCGCGCGGGTCGGGGCACCACGAACGGCAGGTCGGCGGCGCGGACCCGTTCGGCGAGCAGGCTGACCTGGGCGTCGCGGAACATCAGCGCGGACAGGCTGCGGTACGCGAGCACGGTGCCGCTGGCAGCCACGGCCGCCGGGGCTCGCCCTCGGGCGAGCACCTGTCCGGCAACGAGGCCGACGACTGGGCCGGTGGCGACCTTCTGCGGTCGTAGCCCCATCGCCCCGACGACGGCGCCGGTCGCCACCGCGACCGTCCGAGGTCCCGCGCCGGTCATCCGCTCCGCGATCCATCCCAGCGGGGCGGCCAGGGCGGCGCTCACCGCGATCCGCTGCCACAGCGCCGGGATCTCGCCCTCCTGCTGACGGGCCCGCGCCACCGCCTCCGACGCACCCAGACCGATGGCCCCGACGAGCGCGGCGCGGACCGCGGTCCTGGGCCCTCTGTGCGCAGCCAGCGATGCTCCCGCAATCCCTCCGATGGAGGCTGCGAAGCCCACTGAGGAGGTAGTCGCCACGGTCGCGACCCTAGTCCGCCCCCGGACGAGCCATCCCATGGCAGTTGGCGCTCGTGGGCCGCAACGGTTCATCGGCCGTGTGGAGCGCGATCACGCTGCCTGCGCGTGAACAGTGCGACGCAGACCGGCATCTCCCGGGAGCCGCGAACCCGGGTCGAGAACACTTCCTGCTTGTCGTACGCTGCCGAAACACGCGTCGATCGGAGACTCGATGACCAAGCTCTCCATGCACGAGGACCTCCCGTTCGACGAGACGACGACGCCACCGCGAGTGTCGACAGGCGATCTCCCCATGCACGCGGAGATCCGGCAGATCGTCACCGACGCGTACGAGCGGTATCGCGGC
>JBKPRL010000103.1:0-6156 GCA_046734535.1 bacterium
TCTCACGGTAGATGGACGGTGTGTCGTCGTGCTGCTGGATGAACTGGATCTGGAGGTCGCCGAGATAGCCGAAGGCGTACGACACGTCGGCCTCCTGTGAGGTGCCGCGATAGGTGAAGCTCTCGGTCTGGTGGTGCCAGCGGAACATGAACGGCCCTGCGCCGAACAGCCGATACCACTCCGCGACCGAGGCTTCCAGGTCGTTGACCAGGTAGGCGGTCTGGAAGAGGGGGTAGCGGTCGAGGGTGCGCATGCGGCGAGACGGTAGCGAGTCGACGCGCCGACCCAGCGACCGGAGCGCTACGGCACGCGGGCGAGGAGGTGGCGGTCGGTCACGGTCTGCGACGAGCGGCGCAACACCTCTTCGGCGAGCTGCTTGCCGCGCTCGTTGGCAGGGTCGAACGCGCCGCCGATGATCAGCGGGTACGACAGCAGGTAGAGCACGCCGACGTCGTAGTCGTCCCAGCACTGGTCGAGCCCGTAGTCCGTCACGCCGAGCGAGCACACCTTGTCGTGGTAGTAGCGCACCAGCTCGTCCTCATGGCGGCGACGATCGTCGATGGTCAGGTTCTGGCTGAGCAGGTAGGCCAGGTCCTGGAGCGGGTTGGACACCATGACGGCCTGCCAGTCGATCAGGACCACCGGATGCTGGTCCTCGTCACCGAACATCACGTTGTCGAGCCGCACGTCCCCGTGCACGAGCGTCTGCGTCCGGGCCCCCATGACCGCGTGCAAGGGACGGAGGTAGGCGATGTACCGCTCGAGCGCCGCCCGGACGTCCGGCGTCATGCAGTACCCGAACTGCTCCCGGCAACGCTCCCACGTGCCCTCGGCGCCGGGGCTGAACCCGTGGACGTACTCGGTGTTGACCCTCATCGCCGTGCGCAGCAGCGGCTGATCCGTGTCGCCCCAGAACTTCGCGTGCAGCGGGGCGAAGGCGTCGATGATCAGCCTGGCCTCGTCCGCGCTGCACCCCTTGACCTGGTCGGCGGCGGCGTAGTGCCGCATGTCCTCGAGGACCACGATGTTCTGTCCCGTCGTCCGATCGATCTCCGCGGCGTAGCAGCGGGGCATCGGCACGTCGACCTCGTGCGCGATGTCGTTGAAGAACGTCACCTCCCGCTCGTACATGCGGGTGTTCATGGCGATGGCCCTGTTGGCTTCGACCGGGTGGGCGAACTTCACGACCACCGACGACGGGCCGGGCTCCCCCGGTCCCTCGTCGTAGGTGAGCTCCATCCGGACCACGAGGCCGAGAAGCCCCAGGCCGTCCCCGATGGGCGAGACCGCGAAGCCGGTGACGGAGCGATCCCCCGAGAGCGCGCCCGCCCGCTGGAGCGCGGCGGTCAGCCACTCGCTCGTCACCTCGTCCGGTTGCACGGGGAAACGTGGCATCGCGACTCCTGCCCTCGGGATCGACGCCGCTCGGCTCGGCCGGGCGGGCATGGTACCCGCCGCGGAGGGCGGTGGGCCACGGGAGTAGGGGAAGATGGGCGGGTGGGACGACGGCTGGACGGAGGCACCCGGTGCCGACGGCAGGCGATGGTGCGCATCGGAGGCGCCGCAGCGCTCGCCTTCCTGCTCGCCGCCTGCTCCCGGGGTGGCCCCGACGCGACCGGGAGCCCCGATCTCGCCGGCGTCCACCTCACGGTCGGGTCCACCCGGATGGACGACAGCGTCCTCCTGGCCGAGCTCTACGCCCAGGCGTTGGAGGCCAAGGGGGCGACGGTGACCCGCCGCGAGACGCTCGCCACCCGCCCGGACTACTTCCCCCTCCTCGTCGACGGGACCCTCGACCTGGTGCCGGAGCGCTCGGATCTCCTGCTGACGTGGCTCACCTCGTCCGCGAGGCCGAGTGCCCGTTCGGCCACCGAGCAGCTCGACGCCCTGGCGACCGCGCTGCCGGCCGGGCTGACGGTTCTCTCGCCCTCGGCGGCCGACGACAAGGACGGCATCGCCTGCCGGGCGGACGTCGCCACCGATCACGAGCTGCGCACGATCTCGGACCTCGAGCACTCGGCGGCTCGGATCCGCGTCGGCGCGACGCCCGACCAGCGCGGCGTGTTCGGCGCCGCGCTCCGTGCTGTCACGCCGCTTCCCGACGCAGAAGCCGTGGCCGACGCGCTGGACGAGGGGGCGGTCGACTGCGCCACCATGCGCACCAGCAACCCTCACATCGCCCGCGACCACCTGGTCCCGCTGGACGACGATCAGCTCCTCGTGCCCAGCCAGGTCGTGGTGCCACTCATCGGCACGGCGAAGGCCACGCCGGCGGTGCAGGCGGTGCTCGACCGAGTGAGCAGCACGCTGGACACCGCCGCACTCCGCGAGCTGCTGGCGAAGGTCGAGCTGGACGGCGAGGACCTCGCCGCGGTCGTCAAGCAGTGGCTGCACGACAACGGTCTGGCTCGCTGACCGTTGCTGGTCGCTGTCCACCTGCACCACCTCGCCGCCGTTTACTGTCGGCCGCCGTGATCGAGGCCAGGGGGCTCACCAAGCGCTATGGCGCGACCCTCGCGGTCGACGACTTGAGCTTCACCGTGCCGCCCGGCCGGGTGACGGGCTTCCTCGGCCCCAACGGGTCCGGCAAGAGCACGACGATGCGGCTGCTCCTCCAGCTCGACCGGCCGAATGCGGGCACGGCCACCTTCAACGGCCAGCCCTACCGCACCATCCCCCACCCGGCCACGGAGATCGGGGCCCTGCTCGACGCGGCGTACGCCCACCCGTCGCGGTCCGCTCGCAACCACCTCTGGGCCGTCGCCGCGGCGAGCGGCATCCGCCGCCGCCGGGTCGAGGAGGTGCTGGCCATGGTCGGGCTCACCGAGGTGGCCCGCCGGCCGGTGGCCGGGTTCTCACTGGGAATGCGGCAACGGCTCGGCCTGGCCACCGCCCTCCTCGGCGACCCCCACACCCTGATCCTCGACGAGCCGGCCAACGGCCTCGACCCTGAGGGCATCCAGTGGATCCGCCAGCTCCTGACCTACCTGGCCGGTCAGGGACGGTGCGTGTTCGTGTCGAGCCACCTGCTGTCCGAGATGGCGCAGATGGCCGACCACCTCGTCGTCATCGGCCAGGGCCGGCTCATCGCGGACTCCTCGGTGAGCGACTTCGTGGCCCGCTACGCCCGCACCTGGGTCAGGGTCCGCAGCCCCCGCATGGCTGCGCTCGTCCCCGCGCTCCAGCGCCAGGGAGCCACGGTCACCTTCGATGGGCCGGACACAGCCGACGTCTACGGCGTCACCGCGCCGGCCGTCGGCGAGCTCGCGGCGCGCCTGGGCATCCCGCTGCACGAGCTGGCGCCGCGGTCGTCGTCGCTCGAGGAGGCCTTCCTCGAGGGCACCAGGGCGGCCCAGCAGTTCCGGGCCGGACCGCCGACGGCGGCCTCGCCTGAGGGGCTGGACCCGCCAACGCCGGCATCCCCGGGGTCACCCGCGTGAGGAACGCCATCCGCTCCGAGTGGATCAAGCTGCGCACCGCTCGCTCGAACCTCGTGCTGCTCGTGCTCGCTGCCGCCGTCCCCGTCGCGTTCACCATCCTCATCACGGCCACCGTGCGCACCAGCGATGTCGAGGAGCGGGACCGCTTCAGCCTGCTGCTCGCCGGCGCGACGGTCGGCTACCTCCTGATCGGTGTGCTCGGCGTCCTGGTCATCGGACAGGAGTTCCGGCACACGACCATCCGCGTGACGTTCACCGCCGAGCCGCACCGTGGACGGGTGATGGTGGCCAAGGCCTTCGTCGTCATCGTCACCGGCCTGGTCGTCGGCGTCATCGCCACCGTCTTCTCGTACGCGATCGGCAACGCGATCATGACATCGCGGAGCCAGGACGTGACGCTGGCTGGGAGCACACAGGCTCGGGCGATCTTCGGATCGGTCGTGCTCTACGCGCTGTACGCCCTCGTCGGGCTGGGCGTGGGCGCGATCATCCGTGCCACAGCCGGTGCGATCACCCTCGTCGTCGTGTGGCCGGTCATCGTCGAGTCGATCATCAAGGGCGTCCTGCCCAAGTTCGGCAAGTGGCTGCCCTTCAACGCGGGCTCCCAGCTGACGAACACCGACACCACCATCAACCGCAGCGAAGCGCTCACCCCTCGGGCGGGCGGCCTCGTCTTCCTGATTTTCGCCCTCGTGCTGCTGGCGGTCGGGACCGCGCTGGTCAGCCGGCGCGACGCCTGATCATCCCGTCCACTGGGTGACGGGTGCTCCTAACGGGCCCGCAGCTCCAGCCGGTCTCGTTGCAGGATGCGGTAGCGCCGGTCCGACTGCTCCAGCCATCCCAGGCGGATGAAGCTGGCGATGGCCTTGTTGACCCGCTCGCGAGACGCTCCGACCATGCCCGCCAGCTCCTCCTGCGTGACGGGGAGCAGGAACTCGTTGGCTCCGTTGGCCAGCTCCAGCAGACGCTTGGCCGTACGCCCGGTGACGTCGAGGAAGACCGAGTCGGCGAGTGCCTCGTCCATGCCCCGCAGGCGGTCGGCCAGCATCCGCACGACGCCCCACAACAGCTCCGGGCGCCGCTCGAGCAGGGCGCGCGCCGGGCCATAGCCGAGCTCGAGCACCTCAGAGGGCTCCAACGCCCGACCCTCGGCCGACCGGGGCAGCCCGTCGAGCATCCCCATCTCGCCGAACAGATCGCCGTTCTCCATCAGGGCGACGACGCTCTCGCGGCCGTCGAAGGACTTGTTGGCGATGGCCACCCGTCCTCGCAAGACGACGTACAGCGCATCCGGCGGGTCGCCCTCGTTGAAGAGGACGTCGCCGCGGACCAGCCGCCGCGTGGCGGCGTGGCGGGCCAGCTCGGCCAGCTCCTCCTGGTGCACCCCCTGGAAGAGCTCGGTGGCCGCGAGGACGTCTTCGTAGGCCATGGCGCGGGCGAGGGTACTACCCTCGCCCGGCGTGCCTGGGGCTGTGTGGGCGATCGTCGTCGCCGCCGGCGCCGGACAGCGCTTCGGCGGCCCCAAGCAGTTCGAGCCGCTCGGTCCCGGGACCGTCCTGGACCGGTCGTTGGCGGTCGCGCGCGAGGTGGTGGACGGGGTCGTGGTCGTGGTGCCGCCGGGCCGGGTGCCTGGCCGCGGAGAGGTCGGCGGGGGGGCAACGAGGAGCGACTCGGTGCGCTGTGGACTGGCCGCCGTGCCCGCCGAGGCCGAGGTGATCGTCGTCCACGACGGCGCTCGACCGTTCGCGTCGGCCCACTTGTACCACGCGGTGATCGACGCGGTCCGGGCCGGCGCGGACGGGGCCGTGCCCGGGCTGCCGGTGACCGACACGATCAAGGTGGTGGACGACGACGGCTCGGTCGTCACGACCCCGGAGAGGGCGCAGCTGGTGGCGGTCCAGACGCCCCAGGCCTTCGCCGCGGCGCGACTGCGTGCGGCTCACGCGGGCGCGCCGCAAGGCACCGACGACGCCGCGCTGGTCGAGGGCCTGGGGGGGCGGGTCGTGGTGGTCCCCGGCGAGGCCGACAACCGGAAGCTGACCGTGCCCGAGGATCTCGACTGGGCCCGGGCGCGTGTCGCCGGGGAGGGCTGATGCGCATCCGCGTCGGGCAGGGGTTCGACATCCACCGCTTCACCGAGGAGCCCGGCCGCCCCCTGATCCTCGGCGGCGTGCTCTACCCGAACGAGCGGGGCCTGGAGGGCCACAGCGACGCCGACGCGATCGCCCACGCCGCCGCCGACGCCCTCCTCGGCGCCGCAGGGCTCGGCGACCTGGGCCAGCACTTTCCCGACACCGACCCTGCGTTCGCCGGCATCGACTCCCTCAGCCTGCTGGCGACCGTCGCCGGCATGGTGAGGGCGGCGGGCTGGGAGATCGGCAACGTCGACGTCAGCGTGGTCTGTGAGGTCCCGCGCCTCGCGCCGAACCGGACCGCGATGGAGCACAACCTGTCGCGGGCGGCCGGCGCGCCGGTCACCGTGAAGGGTCGCCGGGCCGAAGGCCTGGGCGCGCTGGGCCGCCGCGAAGGCGTCGCCTGCTGGGCCGTCGCCGTCATCACCGAGGGGTGAGCCCGGCCCCAGGCGGGCGCTCTGGTCGGGGCCGTCCAGTACCGTCCCGCCATGGCCCGGACGCCCCGCCCGAGATCGCAGCCGCGCCGCCCGCCGTCGCCCGGCGGCGGTGCGGGCGGCGCTGGTCGTGGCGGTGCTGGCCGTGGC
>JBKPRL010000104.1:0-11804 GCA_046734535.1 bacterium
CGTGTAGCCGTTCGGGTAGTGCTGGAGGTAGTCCTGGTGCTCAGGTTCGGCCTCCCAGAACGGGCCGGCGGGGACGACTTCGGTGACCACCTTCCCGGGCCACAACCCCGAGGCGTCCACGTCGGCGATCGTGTCTTCCGCGATCCGGCGCTGTTCCTCGTCGGTGTAGAAGATCGCCGAGCGGTAGCTGGCGCCGATGTCGTTGCCCTGGCGGTTCCTGGTCGTGGGGTCGTGGATCTGGAAGAAGAACTCGAGCAGGTCCCGGAAGGACTCCTGCTCGGGGTCGAAGATGATCTCGACCGCCTCAGCGTGGGAGCCGTGGTTCCGGTAGGTCGCGTTGTCGACGTCACCGCCGGTGTAGCCGACCCGGGTCGAGATCACCCCGGGCCGCTTGCGGATCAGATCTTGCACACCCCAGAAGCAGCCTCCGGCCAGGACGGCTCGCTCGGTGGCTTGGCTCATGGTCGTCTCCTTCTCGTTCGGATCGACGATGGATGATATGGACGCTCCGTGCGGCGCCGCTCAACGACGACCGCATGGCCGTGAAAGGCGATGAGGGCACCGGGTCGGCGGGCGGTGGTCGTAGCCTCCGAGGCTAGGCGGCAGAGGGTCAGCTCACGCACGCAGCTCGCTCGCCGTGTGTCCTGGTGGGGGTCAGCGAGGCCCAACGCTTCTCTCCCGGTCTCAGCGCTCGACGACCTGCTGGCCGCCGTCGACCTCGAACGTTGCGCCGGTGACGGCCGTGTTCGTCATGAGGTGGACGGCCAGCGCGGCGATGTCGGCCGGGCTGACAACTCGTCGTATCGGCAGCGTCGTCTCCAGCTGGTTGCGTCGTGCGCCCAGCTGATCGCCGAGCGCGGCCGCCGACCCGGGTGTGTCGACGAATCCAGCAGCGATGACGTTCACCCGGATCGGCGCGAGCTCTGACGCCAGACTCCTGGTCATGGCGGAGAGCGCAGCCGTGATCGCCGAGATGAATGCTGGACCCGCGCTCGCGCGGCGACCATCGGTGCACCCCGTGAACAGCACCGCTCCGCCCGGGCGGACCTTCTTCGCGGCTTCGCGAGCGACCTGCAGCGGGAGCAACAGATGCGCCTCCAGGTCGCGACGGGCCTCGTCGACGTCGAAGTCGGCGAGCGTCACGTCGTGCGGACCGGGACCGGTGACGAGCACGTGGTCGATCGGAAATCGCAGCTGGTCGAAGAACCGGCTCAGCCGGACGAAATCGGTGGCGTCGAAGGCGGCGATGCTGCCGTCGATCTCGAGCCCGGCACGCTGGACGCGCTCGGGCTCGCGGGCCGTGATGATGACCTTGGCGCCCTCGCCGTGCGCCAGCCGCGCGGTTTCCAGGCCGATGCCGGAGCTCCCGCCGATCACGAGGAGCGTGTGACCGGCGAGCTGCGGGCCACGGGCCATCACCCCGCCTCCGCCTGGGCACCGGGCGCATCGGACGTGAGGGCGAGGAGCCTCACATCGAGCCTGGTCGGGTCGCGTGACCTCGGCGGTCCGGCTCTGGTGGACACAAGGTCACCGTGCGCCGTCCGCAGTGGCGTCGCACCGGGGGAAGTCCCCGGTCGGGGGTGCCTGTGCTCGTCACACCCGAAGGCGCCGGCGACTCGTCCGACGGGGGCCGCACGCCGCGCGAGGCTGTGGTCGATGTCGCTCCTCGGGCGCCAGGCCGAGTGCCAGGTACTTGACCGGCTCTTGACGGATGCCGCCGCCGGTCGCAGCGGCGTCTTGGTGCTGCGCGGCGACGCCGGCATCGGCAAGAGCGCCCTCCTCGGCTACGTCACCGACCGCGCGGAGGCTCAGGGGACGCGCCTCGCCCGAGCCGTAGGCGTCGAATCGGAGATGGAGCTGGCCTACAGCGGGTTGCACCAGCTGTGTGCGCCCATCCTCGATCACCTCGGACGGCTGCCGCCGCCCCAGCGCAGCGCACTCGCGACGGTCTTCGGGCTGAGCGAGGGTCCGGCGCCAGACCGGTTCCTCGTCGGGCTGGCGGCGTTGACGCTCTTCGCCGACGTCGCCGAGGAGCAGCCGCTCGTGTGCATCGTCGAGGACGGGCAGTGGCTCGATCAAGGCTCCGCGCAGATCCTGGCCTTCATCGGCCGGAGGCTCCTCGCCGAACGCATTGCGATCGTGTGCGCAACCCGTACCGGGATCGGCGATGGGATGCTGTCCGGGCTCCCAGAGCTGTCCATCGCGGGACTGGCCGACGGCGATGCGCTGGCGCTACTGCTCGACAGCTTGCACGGTCCGTTGGACGCCGCAGTCAGCCAACGGATCGTCGCCGAGAGCCACGGCAACCCGCTCGCCCTGCTCGAGCTTCCTCGCAGCTGGAGCGTCACCGAGCTGGCCGGTGGCTTCGGGTTGCCCGACGGCCTTGCCGTCACCGGGAGGATCGAACACATCTACGTGCGCCGCCTCCACGAGCTTCCTTCCGACACGCAGCTCCTCGTGCTGGCCGCGGCGGCGGAACCGGTCGGCGACCCACTCCTGCTCCATCGCGCCGCGGAGCGCCTGGAGATCGACATGGCTGCGGCCGAGGCCGCGGCCGACGCCGGACTCCTGACCATCCGAGCGCGAGCGGAGTTCGCCCATCCACTCGTTCGCTCGTGTGCCTACCGCTCGGCGACCGCGCACGATCGGCACCAGGTGCACCGTGCCCTCGCCGAGGCCACTGACGGGGACGTCGATCCGGATCGACGCGCGTGGCACCGCGCCTGCGCCTCCCCTGGGCCTGATGAGGAGGTCGCCGTCGACCTCGAGCGATCGGCCGGCCGGGCACAGGCCCGCGGTGGCGTCGCCGCCGCGGCCGCATTCCTGCAACGCTCGGTCGAGCTGACGGTGGATCCCGCACGACGCGCTCAGCGCGCGCTGGCCGCGGCGCAGGTCAGCGTCCAGGCGGGCGCGTTCGATGCGACTCGCACCCTGTTGGCCGTGGCTGACGCGGGATCCCAGGATGAGTTCGGGCGCGCGTTCGTCGACCTCGTGCGTGCTCAGCTGGCGTTCGCTTCGAGCCGAGGCAACGAGGCGACACCGCTCTTGCTGGCCGCCGCGCGACGGCTAGAGCCCGTGAATGGCAAGCTGGCGCGCGAGACGTACCTGGACGCCTTCTCCGCGGCACTGTTCGGCGGACGGCTCAACGAGGGTGTCGGTGTGGCCGAGGTCGCAGCGGCCGCTCGCGCCGCGTCGCGTCCAGCCGACGGCGAGGCCGTCGCTGCCGATCTGCTGTTGAACGCCCTCGTTGCGCTCGACGACGACTACGCCACCGCCATGGCGCCGTGTGGGGCGGCGTTGCAGAAGCTCTCAGGCGACCAGGTCTCGCCGGCGGAACGGCTGCGGTGGTTGTGGCAGGGCTGCATCGTCGCCTTGGAGGTGTGGGACGACGAGTGCGCGTCATCGTTGTCACACCGCAGCGTGCAGATCGCCCGGGATACCGGCACGCTGAGCGAGCTGGCGCTGGCGCTCAGCGCGCGAACGCCAGTGTTGGTGTTCTGCGGCGACGTCGCCGCCGCCGTGTCGGCGGTTGCGGAGACACAGTGGGTAGAAGACGCGACGGGGATCAGGGCGGCGCCGTACGGCGCGTTGATCTGCACCGCATGGCAAGGACAGGCACACAAAGCGCGTCAGCTGATCGAGACCACGGTTGGCGAGGCGGGCGCTCGGGGCGAGGGCATCGCGGTCGCGGTCAGCGAGTACGCGCGCGCCGTCCTGTGCAACGGCCTCGGCCAGTACGAGGAGGCACGCGTCGCCGCCCGCTCGGCCAGCGAACATCAAGAGTTCGTCGTCGAGAACTGGGGGTTGAGTGAGCTGATCGAGGCGGCGACACGAACCGGGAGCACCGACCTGGCGGCCGACGCCCTGGACCGGCTCGCCACGAAGGCGCGCGCGGCCGGCACCGCGTGGGCGCTCGGCATCGAAGCCCGTTCTCGAGCCCTCCTGAGCCACGGCGAGGTTGCCGGCGGCCTGTTTCGCGACGCGATCGATCATCTGAGCCGAACACGAGTGCGCGCGGAGCTTGCCCGTGCACATCTGCTCTACGGGGAGTGGCTTCGCCGGGAGGGGCATCGGGTGGATGCCCGCGAGCAGCTCCGCACCGCCTACGAGCTGCTGAGCGCGATGTCCATGGAGGCGTTCGCCGCACGCGCCCGCGGGGAGCTGATGGCGACCGGGGAGAAGGTCCGCAAGCGCACCCCCGACTCGCGCGACGAGCTCACCCCGCAGGAGGAACAGATCGCCCGGCTCGCCCGTGAGGGACTCTCGAACCCCGAGATCGCGGCGCAGCTGTTCATCAGCGCGAAGACGGTCGAGTGGCATCTGGGCAAGGTGTTCACGAAGCTCGGGATCAGGTCCCGCCGGCAGCTCCGCACCGCGCTGCCCGATGCGTACCTTCTAGCCGGTAGCGCCTGAGCTGGCCCGGTTGGATGGCCGGCTCGTGCGCCCAGCGGGTCAGGACGTCGCCGCACGCGTGGCCACCATACGGGCGGCAACGTCGTCCATGTAGATCGCCGCCTCGCGGCGGGTCTGGATGGCCGCCAGCTGCGCCTGGATGGCGGGGTACTCGCTCGGGTCTCGCAGCTCGAAGTCTTGGACCACGGCCGAGAACAGGAACCCGGGCAGGGCTTCGTCGTCGACGGGTCCGGCGAGTGCCGCCGGGTCGTGGTCGACGTGTAGCTCCGGAGGGAGTTCGTAGTCGGCCGGCACCTCCAGCTGGGCAGGAGTGTCCTGGCGCGGCTGGGCCAGGCTGACCAGCGTGGTGAGCGAGTTGGCGTGCTGGTCACGCCCGGTGAGCGGTGCCAACCCGAATGCGCGCTCGATGGTTGCGAGCACCGACGCGTGGTCGTAGACGCGGTGGTCGACGAGGTTCTTGGGGATCAGGGGGGAGATGACCACTGCCGGAACGCGGGGTCCGAGCTGGTCGAAGGCGAACCGATGCTTGTTCTCCACGTCGTCGGCCTGCGGGTCGCCTGGTGGCACCGTGGCCGGAGGAGCGACGTGGTCGTAGAAGCCGCCGCACTCATCCCAGGTGATGATGAGCATGCTCTGCTCCCACAGCGGCGAGTTGCGGATCGCCTCGTAGGTGCGCTTGATCAGCACGTCGCCCCAGCGGACGTCGGAGCAGGGGTGTTGGGAGTCGCCGTGCTCGAAGTGCCCCCAGATCGAGTCGTAGTTCGGCTCGATGTGGATGACCCCCGTTCCCGCCAGCTGCCCTTCCTGGTTGAGGTCGGTCTCGAAGTCATGGAAGGGGCGGACGTTGAAGGTGTGGCTGACACCTTTGAGCGTTGCCACCATCGGGAACCCGTCACCGGCGTAGAACTGCTTGCCGAGGCCGGCATCCTCCAGCCGGTCGTAGATGGTTCCGTGGGCCAGCTCGAGGCCAGCCCAGTGGTTGAGCGACCAGTTGACGATCTGCGCGTACGAGGGCTGCATGTCCATGCCGCCGCTGGTGGCGGCGTGGACGAAGACACGGTTCGGCCAGGTGTGGCCGGGGTGGGAGGCGAACCAGCGGTCACAGACCACGAACTCGCGGGCCAGCTGGTGCAGGAACGGGAGGTGCTGCTCGGTGAAACCGCGCATCACGTTCGCGGGGTCGCGGTGCTCGCCGAGCCCGTAGCTGGTCGCGAACCCTGAGCTGTCGATCGGGGGGTAGGGGCCGCCCGGCGGGTACCTGGCGTCATAGCCGCACAGCTGGATCAGCTGGGCGTCGAAGCTGTGCCCGGGGTCGTACGCCATCCTGTACTGGGCATCCGTCGACACCGGATAGGTCACCCCGTGGAAGGAGTTCGACTCGGTCCCGGTGAGCCCGTCGATCGCCGTGGGCTGTCCGGTCTCGGCGTCGGTCCCGGTGACGCCGGAGTGCCCGAGCATGTGGTCGAACGAGCGGTTCTCGAGCATGAGCACGAAGATGTGCCGCAGCGCCGACACGGTCGAGGTCGCCGAGTAGTCGGCGAGGACGAACTGGACGGGCTGGAAGGTGCCGTCACCGTTGCTCAGCGCGACGTACACGCCGTCGTCGCCGATCCCGACGATGTCGGCCCGCCCGTCACCGGTCACGTCGGCGAGGAACCGGGGATGGCGGTCGACGCGCCAACCCTGGTCGTAGCCGAACTCCCCCACCCTCCCCACCATCGGCTGGAAGGTGCCGTCGCCGTTGCTCAACGCGACGTAGACGCCGGCGTCACCGAACCCGACGATGTCAGGCCGGCCGTCACCGGTGACATCGGCGAGGAACCGAGGGTGCCGGTCCACCCGCCAGCCCTGGTCAGCACCGAACTCGCCGCTGCCGGCCGCCCAGCCGAACGTGCCGTCACCATTGCCGAGCGCGACATAGACCCGGTCCCCCCCGAAGCCGACGAGATCGGCTCGGCCGTCACCGGTCAGGTCGATGACGAACCGAGGGTGCTGATCGATCCGCCAGCCGAAGTTGTAGGTCAGGTCGCCGTAACCCCACACCGGTTGCTGGAAGGTGCCGTCACCGTTGCTCAGCGCGACGTAGACGTCGTCGTCGCCGAATGCGACGATGTCGGCGCGGCCGTCACCGGTCAGGTCGGCCAGCACGCGCACGTGCCGATCGGCGTGCCAGCTGTGCGCGTTCGGGGCGAAGTCGTCGAGGACGAACTGCATCGGCTGGAACGTGCCATCGCCGTTGCTCAGCGCCACGAAGACCCCGTCGTTGCCGAACCCGACGAGGTCCGGCCGGCCGTCTCCGGTGATGTCGGTGACGAACCGGGGGTGCTGGTCGATGCGCCAGCCTTCGTTGTAACCGAAGTTGCTCGCGCCCGCCGCCCAGCGGAACCCGCCGTCGCCGTTGCCGAGCGCGACGTAGACACCGTCATCACCGAAACCGACGATGTCAGCCCGGCCGTCGCCGGTCAGGTCGGCCAGCAGGCGCAGGTGCCGGTCGACATGCCAGCTGCCTGCGAGGGCACCGAAACCGTCATAGGTGCGGCGGGGGATCTGCAAGATGCCGTCGCCACGTACGTTCAATGACACCCACACCCCGTCGTCACCGAACCCGACGAGGTCGCCGCGCCCGTCGCCGGTGAGATCGGCGACGAGGCGTGGGTGCTGGTTGGTCCAGTTGAAGCCTGTCCAGCTCATCACTCGCCTCCTTCACGATGCCGGCGGTCAGAGACCCCTTGAGCCGGGTCGTGGTGACCGGGCCGTGAGGACAGGCTCGAACGCGCTCAGGTTGAGTCAGCGGACACGGATACGTCACCCGCCTTCGCGGGCCCGGAGGTTCTCGCCTGGTGTGCCTTGGCCACGTCCGTCGATGGTGAGCGCGTGTCGCCCACGAAGTCCACGTCCGTGTACATCGAGATTGCGGTTCCCCTTTGGGATCAGGGGTGTGGACCCCCTCAGTTGTACGCCGTGCAGCGTGGTCAGGGAATCGGTAGGGACACCCCATGTTTGGCGGCCGGACTCCCCATTTTGTCCACGAGATCTCGCCCCGACTGCGGGCTTGCCGCCAGTCGACATGACGCTCCAATCCGGCTCCTGGCGAGCGTCGGACCCGGCGGCGCGCACCGTTCTCGGCCGACGTTGTATTTTCGTCAGCCGTGCGGACGCGGGTGTCATATCGGGGCATTCTCGCAATCCACGACGCCCGTGCTCTGATCGGTGCGAGCGCCGCGTCGCAGTTCGGCAACTGGCTCTACAACGCGGCGCTGCTCGGCTACGTGTACTCCGCGACGCACTCCGCCGGGTGGGTGGGCGCGGCGACCATCTGCCGGCTGCTGCCGTACGTACTGCTCGGTCCGGTCGGCGGGATGATCGCCGACCGGTACGACCGCCGCACCGTCCTCATCGTCGGCGACGTTGTGCGGTGCGCCACGATGCTCGGCCTGGCGGCCGTGGTCGCAGCCCAGGGCCCGATCGCCGTCGTGATCGTGCTGACCGCCGTGGCCTCGGCCGCGGGGACGGCCGAGCGACCGGCTGCCCTCGCGCTCCTGCCTCGTCTGGTGGGTGAGTCCCGACTCGGACCGGCGAACGCGTTGCTGCACACGGTGCAGGACCTCGGCGTGGTCACCGGCCCCGCGGCCGGCGCGGTCCTGCTCACCGTTGCGTCGCCCTGGGTCGCGTTCGTGGCCAACGCGCTGACCTTCGCGGCGTCGGCGACGCTCGTCTCGACGATGCGGACGCGCCATTCGCCGTCGGCAGTCCAGCACGGCGAAACGGTCGCGGTGCAGCTTCGCCACGGCGTCGGTACGGCGCGTAGGACGCCACACGTCATGCCGCTGATCCTCGTCGTTGCCATGGCCGAGCTGACGTATGGGGCGCAGACCGTCCAGCTCGTGCTCTACGCGGAGCAGCGCCTCGACGTCGGGGCCGACGGGTACGGCTACCTCCTGGCCGCGCTCGGACTCGGCGGCCTGCTGAGCGCGATCTTCAACGGGCGGCTGGCGGCGAGCACGAAGGTGTCGCTGATCGTCGTGGCGACCGGCCTGGCGTACTGCGTCACCCAGTTCGTGTACGCCGGGGTCGACCTCGTGGTGATCGCTTTCCTCGCGACGCTGGTCGGTGGCGCCGGGTTCGTCGCGTGCGAGGTCGTCGCGGAGACCGCGATGGCGCGCATCGTCGCCCCCGACGTCCTCGGTCGTGTCATGGGCGTCTTCGACGCGTTCGCCGTCGGGTCGATGGTGGGCGGCGCGGCGGTCGCAGCCCTGCTCGTGACGGCCACGTCACTACGCACGAGCCTGATCGTCATGGGGGCCGCGGCCGTGGTCGTGACCCTCGGCTGCTTCGGCGCGCTGCGGGGCCTCGACGTGCTGAGCGAGCGCCGGGCCGAGGTGCTGGCATCGCGCCTGGCGGTCATCGAGCGCCTGCCGATCACTCAGGGCGCGCCGCCGTTCGTCCTCGAGCAGCTCGCGTCGGCGGCACAGCTGTGCCCGCTGCCGGAAGGGGTGGACGTCGTGGTGGAGGGTGCGCCGGCTCACGCCTTCTACGCCGTCCTCGACGGTGGTGTCGTCGTGCACCACGACGGAGACGAGGTCGCTCGACTCGGGCCGGGTGACTACTTCGGAGAGCGCGGGCTGCTCGACAACGCCCCCCGCAACGCGTCGGTCACGACCGCGGAGCCGAGCACAGTGCTGCGGCTCGAAGGCAGCGTCCTCCTGGATGCGCTCAGCGCGGCACCGACGATCCGCTCGGCCATCGACCGCCCGCCGGGCGACCGCTCGACCGTGCCGACGGCGCTCGTCGACGACGCGGCGTGGATGCAGCCGTGAGCATCGAGGGCAGGACGCTCGCCGTCATCAGCGCCGGCTACTGGGGGAAGCGCCGCTCGTACGTTCGCCTCGCCGAGCTCGGGGCTCGGCTCGTCGTCATCGACGAGCCCGGTCATTGGTCGACGTCGCTCGTGGACGATGGCATCGCCGTGGCGTGGCTACCGGCCGCCGTGACCGGCGACCCGGACGTGGATGCCGCCGCGATCGTCGATGCGCTGGCACAGGCGCGGATCCGCCCCGACGGCATCGTGACGTTCTGGGAGATCAGCATCGCGGTCGCGGCGCGGGTGGCGGCCTTGCTGGGCCTGCCCGGCAACCCGCCGGACTCGGTCGACGCGGCGCGCAGCAAGGTGAGGACTCGCGAGCTGTCCACCTCGGTCGGCCTCCCCACGCCCAAGGCTCGTCGCGTGCGGTCGCTGGACGAGCTCTTCGCGGCGTCGGGCTACGTGGGTTTCCCGGCGGTGGTGAAGCCCGAGTTCGGCGCCTCGGCCGTCGGGTGCATCCGCGTCGACGACGTGGAGTCCCTGCCGAACGTGTACTCGAAGGTGCGCGACGTGGTGACCGCCGACGACCTGTTGTTCTTCCGAGCCGGCAACGACCTGCTGCTCGAGCAGTACCTCGACGGTGTCGAGTTCGACGTGGACCTGGTCATGCACGAGGGCAAGTGCGTGTTCTCGAGCGTCTCGCAGAACTGGCCGACGGTCGAGCCGTCGTTCCAGGAGACCGGACTGCATTGTCCTCCTGACCACAACCGCCGCGAGGTCAACCGGCTCGTCGATCTCAGCATCGACACCGCCCAGCGCTTCGGCTTGCACCGGGGGGTGCTGCACATCGAGGGCAAGTGCACGTCTCGCGGCCCCCGCGTGATCGAGGTCAACGCCCGCATGGGCGGTGGGCGCGTCGCCGAGATCGTGCGTGAGGTGTGGGGCGTCGATCTCGTCGAGGCCACGGCTCGCGCCGCCCTCGGCCTGGCTCCGAACGTGAAGCCGAGCCGGAAGCCACGGTGCACGGCGCTCAACATCATGCTGGCATCGCCCCGCACCGGCCGTCTCACGGCGGTGCCGCTGCCCACCGAGCCACCCAAGGGGTGCCTGTCGTTCGCGGTCGATGGTGCGTTGCCCGTCGGCTCGGAGGTGACCGGGCCCGAGGACCTGTTCGTCAGCGTCGTCGCCGACATCACGCTCATGGCGAAGGACCTTCGCGAGGCTCGAGCCATCGCCGCCACCATCATCGAGCACCCGCCCGTCGTCGAGCCCGTCTGACCGGAACCCGAAGGATCACCGATGTATGCACGAATCGTCACCTTCCGCCTCGACGGCCTCATCCCCGCCGCCGCGAGCGCGGGCTGAGCGATGTCGACCGTCCGCGTCGGGCTCTTCCCGCACATCGCCGCATCGTTCGGAGTCGGTCCGGAACGCCTGCTCGCGATGATCGCCGACATCGCTGCGGCTGGCGTCGATCACCTCTGCGTCGGCGATCACGTCAGCTTCTTCATCGGAGCCGGCTCGGACGGACTGATCGCCGCCACCTCGCTGCTCACCGCACAGGCCGAGCTACCGGTGTACGTCGGCCTCTACCTCCTCCCGTTGCGCCATCCGGTTCCGGTCGCGCGTCAGCTCGCCACGGTCGCGGAGCTCGCACCTGGTCGGCTCACGCTCGGGGTCGGGATCGGTGGCGAGGACCCTCACGAGATCGAGATCTGTGGCGTCGACCCGAAGACCCGCGGACGGCGCATGGACGAATGTCTGCAGATCCTGCGCGGCCTGAGCGACGGTACGCCACTCACCTTCGACGGCGAGTTCTTCTCTGTCCGAGACGCGCTGATCGTGCCTCCCCCGTCTCCGGCGATACCGCTGATCGTCGGCGGACGATCAGACGCAGCCGTCAGCCGCGCCGCGAGGCTCGGTGACGGCTGGCTCGGGATCTGGGTCTCCCCCCGTCGGTACGCGGCGGTGCGGGATCACATCACGCAGGAGGCGACCGAGGCGGGGAGAGACCCGAGCCGGTTCGAGCACGCGCTCAACGTCTGGTGCGGCTTCGCGCGCACGCGCCGGGGGGCCGCGCGCGAGCCGCTGGCCGCCCAGATGCAGGCCTTCTACCAGATGCCGTTCGAGCCGTTCGAGCGTTACTCGCCGTACGGCACACCCGAGGACGTCGCCGAGTTCCTCCGTCCCTACGTCGAAGCCGGCTGCTCGACCTTCAACGTGATCCCCTGCGCCAGTGATGTGGAGACGGCCGTCGCCGGCGTGGGCGAGCTTCGCGAGCTGCTCGCGTGACGACCGCCTCGAGCACCCGTTGCACAGACTGCGTCAGCTCGGTATCTGCGGTCGTCAACGTTGCAGCACCTCAGCGAGGCGGTCGGCGAGCTCCTGCAGCTCGTCCAGCTCTGCTGCGCCGAACAGGCGCGGGCGGTGATCGGCGATGCAGAGCGTACCGATCCGGTACCCGTCGCCGACGGTGAGCGGGGCGCCGGCGTAGAAGCGCACGCGAGGACCGCTCGTCACGACGGGGTTGTCGGCGAAGCGTGGATCGAGAGCCGTGTCGGGCACCTGCATCACCTGTGGACCGAGGATG
>JBKPRL010000105.1:0-12303 GCA_046734535.1 bacterium
AGGCACGACCCGTGTGGAGCTGAGGGGAATCGAACCCCTGACCCCTTCCATGCCATGGAAGTGCTCTGCCAACTGAGCTACAGCCCCGGACGAACCGTCGACGATACAGCGGCGCTGCAGCCATAACCAACGCCCTCGCCGCTCAGACCGGGTGGAGGCGAGCCCGGAGGCGGCGGCGGGCGGGCATGAGGGCGAAGCCGACGAAGGCGGTGGTCGCCAGCGTGGTCACCACCACACGGGCGACGACGGGGATGAAGACCAGGTGCGGGCTGACCACGAACGTGACGACCAGCGCCATCGGCGTGATCCAGACCGCGTCACCGAGCCACCGCCGCCACCAGGGCCGGTGGCGCTCGACGAGCGCGGGTGCGTCGAACCAGTGGTCGACCCCGACAGTCCGCTGGACGCGGGTGGCGAGGACAAGCTCGTCGAGCTGCGCCAGCAGGTCCAGCCGCTCGGGCGAGCGCTCCCAGCGTCGAAGCGCGACCAGGTCGGTGAACCGGAAGACGACGTGGTAGCACGAGCCGCCCTCCCCCGCCTTCAGCAGGCCGACGCCCAGGCAGCCGGGGAACGCGACGAGCGTGCGCTCGACGTTCCCGGCCCAGGCCTCGAAGTCCGCCTGCCGTCCGGGAGCGATGTCGCGCGAGACCGTCACGGTCACGGGGTCGACCCCGAGCCGGGGAAGCTCACTCGTCGCGAAGGGGGCCGTCAGGGCAAGGGACATCGACCGATCGACGCTACCGGCGAGCCGGCCCGGTCCCATCGAGGTCGATGTCACACCGACGTCTCGCCGCGGCGCTGAGGGAGCGCGGCCGGCTGGTTGCGCGGCGTTCGCCGCCTCAGTGCAGCGGCCCGCTCACCCGGCGCGGTCGTCGGGGCGACCGGCGCGGGCCAGCGGCTCCCACTCCACCCGCGGCACGTCGCGGTACAGCCGCTCGATGTCGTAGAAGCGGCGCGTCTCCTCCAGGAAGACGTGGATGACGATGTCGCCGTAGTCCACCAGCACCCACTGGAGGTCGCGCAACCCCTCGACCCTGAGGGGTGAGCCACCGCCCGCTTCGCGGAGCCGGGTCTCGATCTCTTCGGCGATGGTGCGGACCAACCTCGTGTTCGGCGCGCTCGTGACGACGAACAGGTCGCAGATGGCGAGCACGTCGCCGACGTCGAGGATGATGGTGTCGAGGCCGCGCTTGTCGTCGGCCACTGCTGCCGCCAGTCGGGCCCGGTCCTGGCTGGTGGCCGCCGCGCCTGCGGCCTCCACCGAACCGTCCAGATCGTCGCTCATCGCAGCACCCGTTCTACCCGCCAGTGGTGCTCGATGCCACGCCGTTCGTGGTCGGCGCCGCCCCGGAGGCATCGTCGGCCGCTGTTCCGAGGAAGGTCACGAAGTCCTCCCCCAGGTCCACGGTCACATCGACGCCGTCGATGCGCTGCGACGCCGGCGCCGCCGCCACCTCCCCCACGGCCGGGTTCAGGACCGTCAGCTGGTCGGCGTTGAGCGACGGGTCGTAGCGCACGGCGGTCTCCTTGGCCGGCGGAGCCGGGCTGTCGTCGATCGCCACGACCGTCGCCCCGACGAACTGGAGCCGGGCAGCTGCGTCATGGAGGGCGTTCGGATCGCCGGAGTGGTTGCTCAGCCGGACCCGTAACCCCGAGCCGGTCGGCGAGGCCGCGGTCGGCAGGATGCGCGCCATCAGGATCCGCAGCTCGACCCGGTCGAGCTGCAGGAGGTCGACGCCGTCGGGGTTGGACACGGTGTCGAGGAGCGGCGACACCGGCGGGCTCACGGCGGTGTGCGGTCCGGCACCGATGGCGGCGAGGAAGCCGGCAACGTCCTGCGGGACGCCGTCGGATGCGGCCTTGGCCACTCGGCGCGACGCCGAGGCGACGCCGTTCCACACCGCCACGTGCGTGGGCACCCGCACGATCTCGCTCTCGTTGGGCGGGCGGGCGAACAGGGCGGCGGCGGCTTGCTCGGCCGTCAGCTCCTGTGGTCCGGCGGGGAGCTGAACCGCGGGAGCCGTCGCCGTGGCCGGGCGATCAACGGCCTCGGGCAGGTCGACAGGGATGGGCGCCAGCGGCTCGAACAGCGCCCGCAGCGCGGCCTCGTCGACCTGCTGGCTGGCCGAGAACGTGACGCCCAACATGCCCTCGGTGGCTGTCACCTGCGCGTCCATGCCGCCCTGGCCGAACGCCGCAGCGAGTCTGGTCGGGTGATCGATGCCGTCGACCGAGGCCACGCTGCCGGCCGGGACCACGACGACGGTGCCGCCGGCTCCGGACGGTGACAGCGCGAACACCGTCAACCCGACGACGTCCGGGCCGTCGGTGGCGACGAGGAGCGCGCCCAGGGTCTCGGCGGTCGGCGCGACGCTCGCCGCGCCGGTCGAGTCGAGCGTGCCGCTCGTGCTGTCGCCGAGCGTCCTCGCTGCGACCACCCCGAGGATGGGGATGGCGACGGCGGCCGAGACGCCGACGATGCCGGCGGCCCACGTCCAGCCCCGCCCGATCCCGTGCATCACGACACCGGACCCGAGGCCTGCCCGGCCGGCGCGGCGACCAGCTCGTAGAGGCCGCGGCGGCGGATCTCGGCCAGGACGTCCTCGGGGACCAGGTAGTCGAGCGGCCGGCCGTCGACGACACGGGCCCGCAGATCGGTGCTCGACACCTCGAGGTGGGGCACGACGACCCGGATCCAGGACACCTCGCCGGGGAGCTCCACGCGGGCGCCCGGCCGCTCGACCACGACCAGGCGCGACCGGCTGACCACCTCGTCGTAGCGCTCCCAGGTCAGCAGGCCGGCCGCGGCGTCCGAGCCGACGATCGTGAACAGCTCAGCACCGGGATGGCGGCGGCCCAGCTCGGCCAGCGTGTCCGCGGTGTAGCTCACGCCGCCCCGCTCGATCTCCAGCCGGCTTGCTTCCAGCCCGGTCACGCCGGCGACCGCGGCAGCGACCATGGCGTAGCGGTCCTCGGCCGCGGAGATGGCGCGGGCGCCCTCCTTCTGCCAGGGCCGGTTGGCGACCTCGAGCAGCACCTGGTCGAGCCGGAGCTCGTGGCGCACGTTGACGGCAGTGACGAGGTGACCCACGTGCGGAGGGTCGAACGTCCCTCCGAACAGCCCGAGCCGGACTGGCCAAATGGTCGGTCGCGACACGGCCGAGCAGTGTACGGTGCCCGAGCGCGGCCCCCCGTGCAGGTCTTCCCCACGCTCCGTGGTCCGACGGCAGCCGAGGCGGGCCGGCGGCGGCCGATGGTCGCACTGTGGCGGATGTCACTGTTGATTTGCGGAATCGGGCGGGTATTCCGCACGTTCTACCCCCTGCCATGAACGATTCGATTGGTCTGTACCTCAATGAGATCGGCAAGGTCCCTCTCCTCACGGCTGATGAGGAGAAGGAGCTGTCCCGCGTGATCGAAGCCGGCCGCGAGGCCGAGCGCCGGCTGGAGTCCGGCGAGAAGCGCGCCGAGCTGCGCAAGGCCGTGGCTGCTGCCGCGGTCGCCAAGGACCGCTTCATCCGGGCGAACCTCCGCCTCGTCGTCAGCATCGCCCGCCGCTACCCGCTGCCCGCCGGCATGGACCTCCTGGACCTGGTGCAGGAGGGCAACCTGGGCCTCGAGCACGCCGTCGACAAGTTCGACTGGCGCCGCGGCTTCAAGTTCTCCACCTACGCCACCTTCTGGATCCGCCAGGCCATCGGCCGGGCGCTCGACCAGAAGGCCAGCCTCGTCCGCATCCCGGGTGACCGGGCGGCCAGCCTGCGCGCCGCACTGCGCCAGACCGGCTCGGAGGGCGAGGAGCTGGACGCCGAGAACGCCCAACTGCACCGGCTGACCACCCCGGTCTCCCTCGACCGGCCCGTGGGCGACGACGGGGATGCCACCCTCGGCGACCTCATCGCCGCTGACGTCGTCTCCCCGGAGGCGGCCATGCTGGCCGGCGTCGACCGGGACCTGCTCGACGAGCTGCTCGACACGCTCGACGGCCGGGCTCGTTACGCGGTCCAGGCCCGCTTCGGGCTGATCGACGGCGAGACGAAGAGCTTCCGGGAGGTCGGCGAGGACCTGGGTGTCACGGCCGAGGCCGCCCGCCGGCTCGTCAAGCGGGCCGTGGACGACCTCCGCGACGACGCCGCCCGGATCCTGGTCGCCTGAGTCCCCCCAGGGCAGCGGGCCCCCCACCCGCCGCCCCGATCCGGCCGCCGCAGCCCTCCCCCCGGAGCTGCGGCGGCCGTTTCGCGTGCCGCGCGACGCGATTCGGGATGCCCACCTCCGAAGCAGTCAGCCCTCGTCACGATTTCCGAAATCTGGCCTGACAACCTTCCGCGGTCAGAGATCGACGGCAGGCAGCCGCGGAACCGCGTTGCGGGTGGGGCGTCCGGCCGGGCACGCTGGTGCGATGGCACGTTCGTGGTCCCCGTCGTCATGGCGGGGCTTTCCCGCGGCCCAGCAGCCCGTGTGGCCGGACGAGTCCGACCTCGATCGGGCCATCAAGCAGATCGGCACCTACCCGCCACTCGTCTTCGCGGGCGAGGCGCGCGCCCTGCAAGCGTCCCTCGCTCGCGTGGCGGCGGGCAACGCGTTCCTCCTGCAGGCCGGGGACTGCGCCGAGAGCTTCGACGACTTCTCCGCCGTCAGCATCCGGGAGAAGCTGCGGGTGATCCTGCAGATGGCGGTCGTGCTCACCTACTCGATCGGCGTGCCGGTGGTGAAGGTCGGACGGATCGCGGGCCAATTCGCCAAGCCCCGATCGTCCGCCACCGAGCTCGTCGACGGCACCGAGCTCCCCAGCTTCCGCGGCCACATCGTCAACGCCGAGGCCCCGACCGCCGCGGCGCGGGTGCCCGACCCGGACCGGCTCGTGCAGGCCTACCATCAGTCGGCGTCGACGTTGAACCTGCTGCGGGCCTTCACCAAGGGCGGCTTCGCCGACCTGTCCCGCGTCCATGCGTGGACACAGGAGTTCGTGGCCAGCAGCCCCGCGGGGCAGCGCTTCGAGGCGCTCGCCAACGAGATCGATCGAGCCCTGCGGTTCATGCGGGCCTGCGGGATGGACACGGAGTCGACCGCCGCGCTCCACGAGGTCGACGTCTACACCAGCCACGAGGCGCTGCTCATCGGCTACGAGGAGGCGCTGACCCGGCAGGACTCGCTGACCGGCACCTGGTACGACTGCTCGGCGCACATGCTGTGGATCGGCGACCGCACCCGCCAGCTCGACGGTGCCCATGTCGAGTTCCTGCGCGGGGTGCACAACCCGATCGGCGTCAAGCTCGGTCCGAGCGCGACGGCGGAGCAGGTGCTCGAGCTCTGCCATGCCCTCAACCCGTCCCACATCCCCGGGCGCCTCACCTTCATCACCCGGATGGGAGCCGACCGGGTGGAGGACGCCGTCCGGCCGCTCCTCCGGGCGGTGCGGGACGCCGGCCACTCGGTGGTCTGGGCCTGCGACCCCATGCACGGGAACACGTTCACGTCGGACGGCGGGCGCAAGACCCGCCACTTCGAGGACATCCTGACGGAGGTGGGCGGCTTCGTCCGGGCCCACCAGGCCGAGGGGACGTGGCCGGGTGGGGTGCACGTGGAGCTGACCGGCCACGACGTCACCGAGTGCCTCGGCGGGGCCGACGACATCGTCGCCAGCATGCTGGACGACCGCTACGAGACGGTGTGCGATCCCCGCCTGAACGGGCGCCAGTCCGTCGACCTCGCCTTTCGCGTGGCCGAGCTCATCCACGCGTGACCAGGCAGCTCGCGGCGCTCGCGCTGGTCGATGCCTGGCCGGTCGAGCACGCGGCCGTGGTCGTCGTGGGCCCGGACGGACCGCTGGCGGAGCGGGGAGACGTCGAGAGGACCTTCCGTCTGGCCTCGGTGACGAAGCTGCTCGTGGCCTACGGCTGCCTGATCGCCGTGCAGGAGGGCGTGCTCGATCTGGACGCGCCGGCCGGGCCCGAGCGTGCGACGGTCCGCCACCTGCTCTCCCACGCCTCGGGACTGGGCTTCGACGACTCGGTGCCGGCCAGCCCGGTCGGCCGCCGCCGCGCCTACTCCAACCCCGGTTTCGAGCGCCTCGGCGAGGCCCTGGCCGCCGCGACCGGCATGCCGGTGGCCGAGTACCTGCGGGAGGGCGTCTTCCAGCCACTCGGCATGGCGGACACCCAGCTCAAGCGCTCACCCGCCCACGGCGCCTACGGCTCGGCCGCGGACCTGGGCCGCTTCGCACGCGAGCTGCTCCGGCCCACGCTGGTCGAGCCGGCGCTGCTGGCCGAGGCGGTCACCGTCCAGTTCCCCGGGCTGGCCGGCGTCCACCCCGGCCTCGGCCGCCAGAACCCCATGGACTGGGGGCTCGGCTTCGACCTGCGCAGCACCAAGGAGCCCTCGTGGATGGGCGAGACCGCCAACCCCTCGAGCTTCGGCCACTTCGGCGGGAGCGGCACCTTCCTGTGGGTCGATCCGGACCTCGAGCGCGGCGTGGTCGCGCTGGCCGATCGGGAGTTCGACGAGTGGGCCCTGGCGGCGTGGATCCCCTTCAACGACGCGCTGCTGGCCGAGCTCCGGGCCAAACCCTGAACGTCGCCTGACCATCACCAGTAGCGTCGGCCCGATGGATGGGGCCGGCTCCGCGGTGGCCCGTCCCGATGCGACCAGCGTCGCGCCGAGCGGAGCCGGGGGTTCGAGCCTGCGGCTGATCTTCGTCGCGACGTTCGTGCTGAACGGCTCGACCAGCGTCATCTTCGCCCTGATCTCCGACCTGCAGGACGCCGTCGGGCTGTCCACGGCCAGCCTCGGCCTCATCGCGGCGACGGGGTTCATCGTCGGCCTGGCCGCCGGCCTCGTCGTCGCGCCGTGGGCCGACCGGGGGTGGGCGAAACGTCTGCTGCTCGGTGGCCTGGCCCTGTCGGCCATCGGGGGCATCGGCTTCGCGATCGCCCAGTCGCTGACCGCTCTGCTCGTCTCCCGGGCGCTCATCGGCGCCGCGGCGGGCTGCTTCCTCCCCGCGGCGCGGGCCATCGTGGCCGGCTTCGACCCGCCTCGCGCCGGCGAGAACCTCGGGCGGCTGGCGCGCGTCGATCTGGCCGGCTTCTCCTCGGGGCCGATCATCGGTGGCGTCCTGTTCACGATCGTCGGTCTGCGCGGGACCTTCGTCTTCTTCGCGGTGGTCGCCGCCGTGGCCCTCGCCGTCCTTGCCCCCCGGCGGCTGCCGACCCTCGCGACCAGCAGCGAGTCCTCCCGGCCGAGCGTCAGCCTCCTGCGTCACCGCCGAGTCGTCGTGGCCACGCTGCTCGCGCTGGCCCTCTTCCTGCCTGTCGGGCTGTTCGACTCGCTGTGGGACCGCTACCTGACCGACCTGGGCGGCAACAACATGGTCGTCGGTCTCACGTTCTTCCTCTTCGCCATCCCGTTCGTGCTCTTCACGGCACGGCTGGGCCGACTGGCCGACCGCATCGGCCACGTGCGAATCGCGCTGTGCGGCCTGGCCCTGCTCGTCCCGTGCACCGCGGTCTACGGGGTCATCCGCTCGATCCCTGTCCTCGTGGTGCTGCCCATGGCCGAGTCCCTCGCCCAGGCCGCGACGGTGCCGGCGTCGCAGGCCGCGATGGCCGCAGCCTGCCCACCGGGGCGTGCCGCAGCCGGCCAGGGCCTCGCGGTGGCCACCCAGCTGGCCGGCGCCGGCATCGCCGCCCTGCTGGCCGCACCGGCCTACGAGCAGTTCGGGCCGGCTCCGCTGTTCGCGACGACGGCCGCGGTCATGGCGCTCATCGCCGCGACCGCGCTGCTCCTCCACCTCGGGGCCAACCGGGCCGACGCCCGGGCGGGGAAGGTCAGCTCAGCCGCTCGATGAGCATGGCCATGCCTTGGCCGCCACCGACGCACATCGACTCGAGGCCGATCGTCTTGTCCTCGGACTGGAGGCCGTTGATCAGCGTCGCCATGATGCGGGCGCCAGTCATGCCGAACGGATGGCCGAGGGCGATGGCGCCGCCGTGCACGTTGAGCTTGTCCCACTCGATGCCGAGGTGCTTGGCCGAGGGGATGACCTGCGCCGCGAAGGCTTCGTTGATCTCGACGAGGTCGACGTCACCGATCTTCATGCCCGCCCGGCCGAGCGCCTGCCGGCAGGCCTCGATCGGGCCGAGGCCCATGATCTCCGGGTTCAGGCCGGTCACCCCGCTGGCGATGATGCGGGCCAGCGGACGCACGCCCAGCTCCTTGGCCTTGGTGTCGCTCATGACGATGACCGCGGCGGCACCGTCGTTCAGGGGGCACGCGTTGCCGGCGGTGATCTCGCCGTCGGGTCGGAAGACCGGCTTGAGCTCCGCCAGCTTCTCGACCGTGGTGCCGGGGCGGGGACCGTCGTCGGTGCGCACCACCGTGCCGTCGGGCAGCGTCAGCGGGACGATCTCCCGCTCGAAGAAGCCGTTCTCCACGCTGGCCACGGCCCGCTGCTGGGAGAGCGCGCCGAACTCGTCCATCTCCCGGCGGCTGACGCCCTCGAGCTCGCGCACGTTCTCGGCCGTCTGACCCATCGCGATGTAGATGTCCGGGAGGCCCTGCGGCGGCGTCCACGACTCCTGACCGCCGCCGGCGCGCTCCTTCGTGCGCGAGCCGGCGCCCGCGAAGACCGGGTTCGGGGCGGTGTCGGACGCGCCGGCGCCGTAGCGCGACACGCACTCGACCCCCGCGGCGATGAAGATGTCGCCCTCGCCGGCCTTGATGGCGTGCGCGGCCATGCGGATCGTCTGCAGGCTCGACGAGCAGTAGCGGTTGATGGTGACGCCGGGGACGTCGTCGAGCCCGGCCAGCACCGCGACGACGCGGGCGACGTTGAAGCCCTGCTCCCCCGCGGGCTGGCCGCAGCCCATCATCAGGTCGTCGATCTTCTCCCGCGGGATCTGCGGGACCTGGTCCAGCACGGCGGTGACCATCTGCGTGGCCATGTCGTCCGGACGGAGGTCGACGAGCGAACCCTTCATGGCCCGGCCGATCGGGCTGCGGGCGGTGGCGACGATGACGGCTTCGGGCATGGGACGTCTCCAGGGACGAGAGCGGTGCAGGCACGGCGAGGCTACTGCCGCGACCCGACGTCGGGCACGGCCAGCACCGGCGGCACTAGGGGACGGGCACGGACTTGGTGATGAGGCCGGCGTCGAGCCAGACCGGCAGCGCGGCGTCGACGTCGGACGCCGGCTGGGGCGGGCCGATGAGGAGGCCCTGGACGTGGTCGCAGCCGAGCTCCCGCAGCCGGACGAGCTGGGCGGGGTGCTCGACGCCCTCCGCGGTGACGAGCAGGTTGAGGGAGTGGCCGAGCTGGGTGACGGCCGAGATGATCGTCTCGTCGTCGCTGCCCGGTCGCAGCCCGTGCACGAAGCTGCGGTCGATCTTCAGGGACTCGGCCGGGAAGCGGTGCAGGTAGTTGAGCGACGAGTAGCCCGTGCCGAAGTCGTCGATGGCGAAGCGCACGCCCAGCCGCCGCATGGCCTCGAGGATGTCGGCCGAGCGGTCGAGGTCGGCCACCAGCGCGCTCTCGGTGATCTCGAACCAGACCGACGACGGGTCGAGGCCCGAGCGGCCGAGTGCATCGCTCACCCGGTCCACCAGCTCCGGCTCGCCCAGCTGCCGGGCCGAGAGGTTGATCGAGATGGTCAGCCGGTCCGCGTCGTGGCCGAGCTGTCGCTGCCAGCGGGCCAGCTGGTTCATCGCCCGGTCCATGACCAGCTGCCCGATCTGGACGATGAGCCCGGTGTCTTCGGCCAGCTCGATGAAGTCGACGGGCGCGATGATCCCCCGTTCCGGGTGATCCCAGCGGACGAGGGCCTCGAACCCGGCCAGCCGGCCCGACCGCAGCTCGACGATGGGCTGGAAGAGCAGGGCGAAGTCGTCGCGTTCGATGGCCCGGTGCAGCTCGTTGCCCAGGTGGTGGAGGCGTACGACCGAGTCCCGCGTCGCGGGCTCGAAGTGCTCGACCCGGTTCCGGCCCCGGTCCTTGGCCTGGTACATGGCGGCGTCGGCGTCGCGCACGAGGCTGTCGGCCGTGACCCAGGCGCGGTCCGCGGTCGCCACGCCGACGCTCACGGTCACGAACGTCTCGCCGTCGATCAGCGACATCGGCTCGGTCACGACCTCGGCCAGGATGTTGGCCAGCTCGTCGACGCGCCCGCCGCCGGCGCCGTCGGTGAGGTACACGACGAACTCGTCGCCGCCGAAGCGGGCCACGGTGGCGTCCTCGCCCGCGGCCACCCGGAGGCGCTGGCCCACGGCCTTGACCACCCGGTCGCCGGCGGCGTGACCAAGGGAGTCGTTGATCATCTTGAAGCGATCGACGTCGAGGAAGATCACGCCGATCTTCTCCCCGACCGACCGGCGCATGAGGGCCGACGACAGCCGCTCCATGAACGCGGCCCGGTTGAGGAGCCCGGTGAGCTCGTCGTGGTGGGCCGAGTACGCGAGGCGCTCGGCGATGGCGTTCTCCCGGGTCACGTCCTGCACCTGGCCGATCAGGTAACGGCGACCGTCCGGCTGCTCGATGACCGAGATGCTGGTGTCGCCGACCACGACGGCCCCGTTGGCGTGCTGGTAGCGGAAGCGGTGCCGCCGCGTCGTCTCCGCCGGTGCGTCGGCGAGGAGCCCCAGCACCTCGTCGTGGGCGGCCAGCTCGCTGATCGGCCCGAGCTCGCTCAGGTGGCGGCCCTCGACCTGGTCCGTGGGCAGGCCGAGCATCGAGCCGAACGCCGCGTTGACCTGGATGAGGTGCCCGCCGGTGGTGGCCAGCAGCATCCCGATCGGCGCCTCCTCAAAGGCGACGCGGAACCGCTGCTCGGCCTCCCTGAGCAGGGCTTCCTGGCGTAGCCGGAGCGTGAGGTCGCGAACCGAGATGACCAGGCCGCTCATCGCCGTCTCCTCGATGTAGCTGCCGGCCTCGGCCTCGACGGGCGCGTAGGTGCCGTCGGTCTTGAGGACCCGCAGCATGATCGGGTTGCCGATGCCACCGCCGATGGCGGCGTCGAAGCCGGCGCGCACACCGGCGAGGTCGTCCGGGTGGGCGAACTCGAAGATGGAACGGCCGACGAGCTGCGCCGGCCGCCAGCCGAGGAGGTCGGTGATGCGGGCGCTAATGCTGCGGACGGTTCCGTCGGCCCCCGCCACGGCCACGCCCTCGGCGAGCTCGTCGAGCACGAGGCGGAACCTTCGCTCGCTCTCGGCGAGGGTCCGCAGGTTGGTGCGGAGGGACTGGGTCAGGCGGGCGTTCTCCACGAAGATCGCGACGTGGTTGCCGCTGGCCAGGATGCCGGTGACGACGAGCGCCGTCATCTCGAGCACCGAGAGCGTCCCCCACACCAGCTGGTAGAAGCCGATCAGGTAGGCGACGAGCACCGGCGTGTAGACGACCATCGACCGCACGAGCGGACGCACCGTGCGGTTGCGCACGGTGGCCGGGCGGGCGTGGAGCGCGGCGAGCGCGAAGAACAGCGCGGAGCCGAGCCACGGCAGCAGGAACAGCCGCTGCGAGATGCTGACGGTCGTCCAGTAGTCGAGGCCGAGGAGGATGTCCCCGACCAGGAGGAACAGGAACGACAGCATCATCATGAGCCGCGGCGTGGTCCGGCTCTCGACCAGCACCAGGGCGCAGACCGTCAGCGCCACCAGGTCGATCAGGCCGATGGCGAGGACCACGGCCAGGTTGGCGCGGGCGGCCTCGGCCTGGCGGGGCAGCACGTTGGCGGCCAGTGTGTAGCCCATGAACAGCACGGCCGGCGACACCGTGCAGGCCTCGGCCAGCACCCGGAGCCGGCCCACCCACCGCACCGTCGGCAACCCCACGGTGAGGAGGGCGACGATGAGCAACGGCCCGATGATCAGGAAGGCCAGCTGCGCCGTGCTCGGGAAGCCGGCGGTGCGACCGTCGCCGAGGTCGTCGATGAGGCCGTCCAGCATCGTCACGGTCCACACCGCCGCGACCGCGCCGAGGAACCGCCACTGCGGCTGCTTCAGCCGGGCCGCGGCGCGGTAGCACCACACCACGCCGAGGCCCATCAGGGCCATGCGGGCCACGTCGAGCGCGACCTGCTCTCCGGTCGTCAGCTCAGGGCGGGCGAGGACGTAGAGGACGATGGCCAGGTAGACGGCGAGCGCCAGCCACGTGAAGCCGGCCCGCCGTTGCCGCCGTCGCCGATCGATCGGCGCGGGGATCGTGACCGCGACCGCTGTCACCGGGCCCACCGCCGGGGGGCGTGCATCGCGCTACCCCGTGTCCACGACGAGGAAGGCCTCGCCCGCCCGGCCGTCACCGAGCCCGTGCTCTGC
>JBKPRL010000106.1:0-9419 GCA_046734535.1 bacterium
GTAGCGGACGTCGGCATCGCTGAACGTGATCGGGTTCCGCACCACGGTCACGGCGCGATCGCCTTCGCCCACCTCGACGCGAGGAGCGAGGCCGAGCGACTCGGCCAGCTCGACGCCCTCGCCGATGTCGTTGATCGGCCCGCACGGCACGCCCGCCTTGTTCAGCGCGATGAACAGGTCGTCGGCCGACCACTTGGCCAGCTGCGCGAGCAGGAGGGGACGCAGCTCCTCGCGGTTGCGGGTGCGGTCCGCGTTGGTCGCGAACCGCTCGTCGTCGACCACCTCCGGGATGCCGAGCACCTCGCACAACGACTGGAACTGCCGGTTGTTGCCCGCGGTGATGATCATGTCCCTGTCGGCCGTGGGCATCGTCTCGTAGGGAAAGAGGCTCGGGTGCGCGTTCCCCATCCGAGTCGGGACCACGTCGCCGGCCGTGTAGGCCGCGGTCTGGTTGACGAGCCCGGACATCGCGGACGACAGCAGGTTCACCTCGACGTGCTGCCCGAGCCCGGTCTCACTGCGCTGGTGGAGCGCGGCGAGCACGCCGATGAGGCCGTGCAACCCGGCCATGACGTCGAAGACAGAGATCCCGGCGCGGAACGGCGGTCCTTCGGGGTCACCGGTCAGGCTCATCAGGCCGGAGACCGCTTGGACGATCAGGTCGTAACCCGGGAGCCACGCCCCCTCGGCGGTCCCGAAGCCGCTGATGGACAGGTAGATGAGGCCAGGGTTCTGCCGGGCGGCCGACTCGTAATCGAGCGAGAACTTGCTCAGCGCACCCGGCCGGAAGTTCTCGATCGCGATGTCGGCTCGTCGCAGCAGCTCGGCGGCGAGCTCACGGTCGTCCGGGTCGCGGAAGTCCAGGGTGATCGAGCGCTTGTTGCGTCCGATCGACAGGTAGTAGGTGGAGACGCCGTCCTTCACCGGCGGCATCCACGTCCGCGTGTCGTCGCCGGCGGGGCTCTCCACCTTGATGACGGTCGCGCCGAGGTCGCCGAGCAGCATCGAGCAGTAGGGGCCGGCGAGGACGCGCGAGAGGTCGGCGACGACCACGCCATCGAGCGGACCGCGGCGCCCCGTGGACCCGTCCCGCGACGGTGCGTCCGCAGTCATCGTTGTGGACCCCGCAGGGTCATCGGTGACGAGTGGTCGCCGCGCGAGGATGCAGCGGTGCGGCAGTCACACCCCGACTTCGTCGAGGCGCTCGCCCGCGGGCTCGACATCATCACCGCGTTCAGCCCGACGGCGATGGCGTTGTCGGTGAGCGACGTCGCGGCCCGGACGTCGCTGCCGCGACCGACGGCCCGCCGCCTCCTGATGACGCTGGAGCGGCTGGGGTACGTCCGGTCGAACGGCGGCGAGTACACGCTGACGACCAAGGTGCTCGAGCTCGGGACGACGTACATCTCGGCGCTGGGCATCTGGGAGCTGGCCCGTCCGCACCTCGAGGCCCTCGTCGCGCAGACCAGCGAGTCCAGCTCGATGTCACAGCTCGACGGCAGCGACATCGTGTACGTGGCCCGGGTCTCGGTCCCCAAGATCATCGCGATCGCGGTCCACATCGGAACCCGCTTCCCCGCCGTGGCGACGTCGATGGGGCAGGTGCTGCTCGCCGACCTCAGCCATGCGCAGCTGGAGGAGGTGCTCCGGCTCCCGTCACGGTCGGAGATCATCCCGCGGGTGACACCGTCCCGCCGGGAGCTGGCCCGGGACCTCGCCGAGGTCCGCGACCGCGGGTGGGCCCTTTCCGACGAGCGCCTCGCGCTCGGCATCCGGTCGGTCGCCGCGCCGGTCCGGGACGCATCCGGATCCACCGTCGCCGCGGTGAACGTCACGGTGCACGCCGCGGAGACGTCCGTGAGCGCGCTCAAGCGGCGGCACCTGCCGCGCCTCCTCGAGACGGCCCGGGCCATCACGGAGGAGTGGGCGCGGCTGTCCCGACTCCCGGTCCCGGATCCGCTGGGTCGGACGTAGGCCCAGCGAGCCCTGCTCACCGGTAGACGTTGTTGCTGGTGTGATCGCCCGCGAGCCAGCGCTTCAGGGTCTCGTGAGCGTCGCTCCGTCGCTCGACGGCGATCTCGTCGGCTTCCGGGACATCGGCGGTGAACTCGAGCAGCAGGCCGTTCGGGTCCTCGGTGTAGAGCGAGCGGCAGTAGCCGTGCTCGAGCACGTACGTGCCCTCGGGCTTCCACGACGCGGCCGTCAGCCGGTCGTGGATCTCCTGCTGCAGCTCCGGCGTCACTCGCAGCGCGACGTGGCGGAACGGCGAGGGTGTGAGCTCGGGGTCGAAGAGGTCCTGGTCGGACTGGTTCGCGAACTGGAAGAAGGCCAGGGCGCTCCCGTCTCCGAGACCGAAGAAGGTGTGGCAGTAGACGCGCTCGGCGCCGAACAGCTCGTCAGCCTCGGACCAGGTGGCCACCAGGGGAAGGCCGATGAGGTCCTCGTAGAAGGCCCGTGTCGCCTCCTGGTCCTTGGTCAGGTACGCGTTGTGGTGCAGCCTGCTCGGCAGCTTGTCCGTGGTTGCCATGCCGACTCCCTCCTGCTGCTTCTGGGCAGTGTCGAACCGTGCCCACTGAACGGACAGTCTACCGTACGTCGGTCGCGAGCAGCGAGGTCAGAGAAACGGAAGAAGGACGATGAGCAGGGATGTCGATCGGATCCGGACGTCGCACACGGGCAGCCTGCCGCGGCCGGACGACCTCATCCAGGCCATGTGGGCGAAGTCCGACGGGGTCCCCGTCGACGAGGACGCGCTCGCCCGCCGGGTCGGTACGGCCGTCCAGGAGGTGGTCGATCGGCAGCGGGACGCCGGCATCACGATCATCAACGACGGCGAGATGTCGAAGCCGAGCTACGCCACCTATGTGAAGGACCGCCTGCACGGCTTCGGCGGGGAGTCCGTTCAGCAGTACTTCTTCGCCGACCTCGTCGACTTCCCCCGCAGTGCCGAGATCGTCGCCGCCAACCCTGGCCGCCGGAAGCGCACCGCGCCCGCGTGCAACAGCGAGGTCTCGGTGAAGGACATGAGGGCGGTGGAGATCGACATCGCCAACCTCGCCCTGGCGCTGGGCCCGGCGTCGGAGACCGAGACGTTCATGAGCGCGGCGTCCCCGGGCGTGATCTCCCTGTTCTTCGGCAACGAGTTCTACGCCTCCGACGAGGAGTACCTGTTCGCCATCGCCGACGCGATGCACCATGAGTACACGGCGATCACGGCTGCGGGCATCACCCTCCAGCTGGACTGCCCCGACCTGGCCATGGGCCGGCACTCGGCCTACGCGGAGATGGACACGGACGGGTTCCGTCGCCGGGTCGCCATGAACATCGAGGCCCTCAACCACGCGGTGCGCGGCATCCCTGTCGACCGGCTCCGCATGCACCTCTGCTGGGGCAACTACCCGGGGCCGCACCACCACGATGTCGACCTCGCCGAGATTCTCGACCTCGTGTGGAAGGCCGTGCCGCAGACGATCCTGTTCGAGGCGGCCAACCCCCGTCACGCGCACGAGTGGTGCTTGTTCGAGGACACGCAGGTGCCGGACGACAAAGTGCTCTGTCCCGGGGTGATCGAGCCGCAGTCCAACTACCTCGAGCACCCCGAGCTGGTCGCCCAGCGGATCGAGCGCTACGCCCGGCTGGTCGGCCGCGAGCGGGTGATGGCCGGCGTCGACTGCGGCTTCAGCGTCCACGTCGGCATGCAGGGCATCGATCCCGATGTGGCGTGGGCCAAGCTGCGCGTGCTGGCGCAGGGCGCGGAGATCGCCACCGGCCGGCTCTGGGGCTGACCCGAGGTCCGATGACTCGCCCCGGCGCTTCGACGGTGCTCTTCGTGCACGGGGCGCACCTGCACGGATGGTGCTGGCTCATGGTGATGGACTGCCTCGCCCGCGACGGCGTCGCCTGCCGGTCGGTCGACCTGCCGTTCACCGGCTATGTCGACGACGTCCGGTGCGTCCGGAGCGCGCTCGCGTCCGCGCGGGCGGAGGGCGCTGTCCACGTCGTCTGCCACAGCTACGCCGGCCTGCCGGTGTCCGAGGCCGGTCACGCCGCCGCCCACCTGACCTTCGTCGCCGGCCGGCTGCCGCGGGCCGGCGAGTCCCCGGCCGCCGCGACGGGCGAGTGGGGGTTCGCCGAGTTCCAGGCCTGTATGCAACGAGGAGAGGCCGGCCTGGTGCACCTCTCCGCGGCTGCCGGTCCGCTGATGTTCAACCGGACCAGCCCTGCGCTGACTGCGCTGGCCATGGACCGGATGCGGCCGATGCGCAGCGCGGTGCCGGACGAGGTGGTCGCCGACCCGGCCTGGCGCTCCGTGCCGAGCTCCTACGTCGTGTGCGGCGACGATCGGGCTGTGCGGCCCGACGCGCAACGCGAGCGCGCGGCGCTGGTGGGCGCGTCGATCGAGCTGGACGCTGACCACTCCCCGTTCTTCAGCCGCCCGCAGGAGCTGGCGGCGTTCATCGTCGCACAGCACCGGGCGATGACGAGCAGCTGATCGCCGCCGACGTTGTTGCTCCCGGAACTGTGCACCCCAGGTTCCGGAATCCGGAGCTCCGAGTGCACGCTTCGGTCCCGAACGACCGCGGCACATCGCCGCGGCCGCGCCGCAGTCGACCGACTGACGCAAGGTTCTCGGCGTCGCTACCTTCAAGGGTGAGAGGGCAGACCGATCGGAGGAGGCCCGCTGATGGCCACTGTCAGCGTCCGCTTACATCGTCAACCGTACCCGTGGGATCTGATCTGAGATGGCGCCGACCGCGCTGAGCGAGGAGCTCCTCGCGCTCGAGCGTGAGGGGTGGGACGCGCTCTGCCAGCAGCGCGGCGCCGAGCACTTCGGGGACCTCATGACCGCGGACGCGCTCATGGTGCTGGCCAACGGCCAGGTGATGGATCGCGACGAGGTGGTCGAGGCACTGGCCGGCGCGCCTCCGTGGGAATCGTTCGAGCTCGCCGACGCCCGGGTGGTGGTCCTCGGAGCGGATGGCGCGGCGCTGGTGTATCGGGCCACGGCGTCCCGGGCGGCGGGCGAGCCCCCGTTCGTGGCCGCCATGACCAGCGTGTACGCGAAGGACGGCGACCGGTGGCGGCTCGTCCTGTACACGCAGACGCCAGAGCCAGACCGCTGAACCGCGGTGCGCCTGCCGCCCTCGTCGGAGACGCGGCAGGCCGCCGGTTCGCCGCAGGGCAGGGCGCGGGCGGCCGGGATCGTACGATCGCGTCGTGGCCTCCTATCGGATCAACGACGAGGCGGTGGCGCGGGCGACGCAGCTCATCGACGCCCACCAGTACGTGCTCGACAGCGACTGGGGTGACGCCCAACCGAACGCCGAGGACGAGAACCGCTTCTTGAAGTCCCACTCGTGGGGCGAGTACGCCGCATGGCACCTCGGCCTGACCGAGGGTGCCAACGACGAGACCAAGGCCCGGTACGCCTTCGTGTACGGCGACTTCCGGAGGGTGCACCGCACCGGGCTCATCGCCTGCGTGTACCGGGCGTCGGAGTGGCGGCACAAGGACATCGAGCTGGCGGCCCACGACCTCCTGCAACACCTGGACCGGACCTCTGGCTGAGCTCCTGGTCGTGGAGCTGCCTCTCGGAGCGGGGCCCGCGACCGGAGCCTGGACTGGGTCCTCATCCCCCGCACGGTTCGTGCGGAGCGGGTCGGACGAGGAGCCGATCGACGGACGTCTGGACGAAGCCGGCGCCGAGGTAGAGGTTGCGGGCGGCGTCGGACTCGAAGCCGACCTTCAAGCGGCGTGCGCCGTGGCGTGCCAGCCGCTCGAGGCCGTGGGTCAGCAACATGCGGGCGAGGCCGCGCCGCTGGTAGTCGTCCTCGACGCGCATCGGTTCGAGGAGTCCGACCAGCGTCGTGTGGTCGAACCAGAACAACGCGTAGCCGGCGACGTTGCCATCCTCGTCCTCGACCGCGAGATCGAGCGTCGGATCGTAGAGGGAGCACTGTCGTAGCCGCGGCTCGACCAGCTCACCGTTGCGAGCGATCATCGGGTGCGGACGATCCGCGCGCGTCACTCGATCGACGATCGCGAACCCGTCGAGCTCCGCCACTGGCGGGCGCTGGTCGGCGTCCATCCATGACGTGCCCGACAGCTCGTCGGTCATCGTGAATCCACTCTGGATGGCGAGGCCCGCCCGTGGTGCGTCGTCCTCGCGCACGAGCACCCGAAGGGCCCCGCGCCGATGTCCGGCGGCGCCCTCCAACGTCGCCGCCCAGACCTCACCCTCGCCGACGATCGAGGGCACGGCGAAGACGTCGGCTTGCCACGTGTCGTCCCAGGCCGTCAGCCCTGCAGCCGCCACCGGACCGACCTCGTCGAACCAGACCGGGAGCATCAGCTCGTCGGTGACCCGGGGGCGGCGCCACCACCACTGCACGTCGGCGGCCTCCCACATGCCGCCGAGCGGATCAACCAGTCGAGCCCGCTGCAGGACCGTGCTCGTCGCGTTCAGCCGCTCGAGACCGCACAGCAGCTCGCGTCGCACGACCACGTTCGTCGAGCGTATTGGCCGGCGATCAGGCCACCCAGCTCGGGCGGCGAGACGCCGCTGTTCGATCAGCCGGAGGCGCCCCCGGTGAAGTTCCACGAGGCGAGGTGCAGGGCCGGGCACCCCCAGCGGGGCGACATCGCGCTGTAGGTGTCGCCGGGGATCGGGGTCGACGTCCGGCCGACGCCCCTGACGTTGCCGGGCATCAGTGCCTGCGCGTACGACTGGGTGAAGCGGAAGTTGCGGGCGGGCCCTGCGAGCTGGCCGTCCTCGATGAGCCAGACGCCGTTGCGGGTGAGGCCGGTGAGGGCGAGAGTGCGCGGGTCGAGCACTCGCGTGTACCAGAGGTCGGAGACCAACACGCCCCGCTCCACGCCGCCCACCAGCTCGGCCACTGCGGCGTCGGAGAACGGTCCATCGACCGGGCTGGCACCGGTGGCCCCGTCGCCGGCGGCCCCCGCGTCGCCGCCGGAGCCCGCGGGCAGCAGGGCCAGGTGGATGGCCATCGGTCCGAAGGAGAACGGGGCATCGATGGCGTGGCCGGTCGACTCGGTCCCGGCCTCGGCGGCCGAGCGGCGATCGTGGGCCACCGCGACGCAGGTACCACCATCGATGAGGACGAGCCGCTGGTGCGGGGTGCCGTCGCGGTCGTAGCCCTGGCCGGCCGACAGCGGGTCGTCGACGATCGTGATGGCCGGGTCGAGCTGGTCCTCGCCCAGTCGTACGAACGAACGTCGCTCGTTCCACGCCTTGCCGTTGAAGCCCGCGTACGAGAGCGCCTCCAAGAGGTCCATGACGGCCGACGGTTCCAGCACCACCTCGTAGCGCCCGGCGGGCAGCTCGACCGGATCGGCGGAGGCCCGCGCCTTGGCGCCAGCGCGGGCGCCCAGGGTGGTCCCATCGAGGTCCGCCAACCGTGCCGGCGCGTGGCGAGCAACCCCGTCAGCGCCGTCGTGGCGGGCGATGCCCGACATCCCGCACTCAGCCGCCTCGCCGGTGACGACCTGTCCGGCGGAGCTGACCAACGCGCCGGACCAGTGGTTCGTGCGGACGTACCCCGCGACCTCGAGCCCGCCGGCCGCGTCGACGAACGCCCGCACCACCTGCGCCCGATCGGCCGGTGTGGCCGCCGCCGTGGCCGGATCGAAGGCTGCGGCCGGTCCCGGTGCCGCCTTGGGCGCCAGGCCGGGCCAGCCGGGGTCGAGCGGCGCGACCCGGACCGCGTCGAGGACGCGCTCGACGAGGGGGCGCACGTCGGTGTCGTCGATGACCGTCGCCGACCCGGTCGCCGTCCGCCCGTCCCGGTGCAGCCGCAAACGCACGGTCGTGACGTCCTCGGCGACGTTCTGGTGGATCACGGAGTTGGCGAACCTGGTCAAGGCCATGAGGTTGCGGTCGGCGGCGGCGTCGACCTCGGCGTCGGGAGCCGCCGCCGTTGCGAGCTCGACCGCGACCGTCGCCAGGCGCTCCTCAGGGGTCGAGCTCGCCGTCACATGCAGCGAGCTCCGCTCGCTCATGCCCTGACCCCGACTCTCACGTTGCGGAACCGCGCCGGCGCGGAGGGATGGCCGGTGTGGCCGACCTGGCCCGGCTGGCCCTTGCCGCAGTTGGGCGTGCCCCACGCGACGGTCTCGGACGAGAGCATGTCCATCGAGGACCAGAACTGCGGTCCGATCCCGGTGTAGGTCGGGTTGCGCAGGAGCCGGCCGAGCTGACCGTGCCTGACCTCGTAGCCGACCTCGGTGCCGAACTGGAAGTTCAGCCGCCGGTCGTCGATCGACCAGGAGCGGTTGGTCTCCATGTAGACCCCGTCGTCGGTCGCGGCGACGATCTCCTCGAAGGTGTGGGGACCCGGTTCGAGGCCGACGTTGGTCATCCGCACCATCGGCAGGCGGGCCCAGCCGTCGGCCCGCACGCTGCCCGCGTAGTCCAGGCCGGCGACCGCCGCCGAGTCACGGCCGGCCAGGACCCCGACCCAGACGCCCTCGCGCACCGCATCCCGGGCGACGGCGGGTGTCCCCTCGTCGTCGAAGCCGAACGAGCCGAGGGCACCCGGGATCGTCGGATCGATGGTGATGTTCATCAGCTCCGAGCCGTAGGTCATCGATCCCAGCTGGGCAAGGTCGAGCCAGGAGGTGCCGGCGTACGCCGCCTCCCAGCCGAGGATGCGGTCGAGCTCGATGGCGTGGCCGACGGATTCGTGGATCTGGAGCGCAAGCTGCTCGGCCCCGAGGATGAGCGTCGTCTCGCCGCTGGGGCAGGCCGGCGCGGTGAGGAGCTCCCTCGCTTCGGAGGCGACCCTCGCCGCGTGGGCCTCCAGGTCGAGCTCGTCCACCAGCTCCCACCCCTGCGTGCCGTAGTGCCCTCGGGCCGCCGGATAGGAGCGACGCTGCGTCTCCCCGTCGCCGATGGCAGTCGCGATGATCCCGGCGCCGCTCTCCCGGAGGTGCTGCTCGATGCGATGTCCTTCGCTGGAGACGAACCACTTGCGCGTCTCCCACAGCTGGTAGAGGCCCTCGGCCAGATCGGCGCCGTGCTCGCGCATGGTGCTCGTCGCCCTCACGAGCAGGTCGCCCTTGGTCGACAGCGCCACCGCGAACGGGTCGATCTCGCATCCGCTCGACCACGAGCCGATGACCGGCTCGGTCGGGATCAGTCCGCCCGACGACCGGGACACGACGGCGCTCGCCGTCGCGATCTCGGTGGCGCGGGCGCCCGCGGCGCGCACGCCGGCGTCGGCCAGGTCGGCGGTGGCGAAGAAGCCCCAACCCGAGCCGACGAGCGCTCGCACGCCGATGCCCGAGTCCGCCTGCTGGTTGACCGAATCGACGTCGCCATTGCGGGCGGCCATCGACTCGTACCGCCGGTGCATCACCCGAGCGTCGGCGTAGCGGGCGCCGGCGTCGAGCGCGGCAGT
>JBKPRL010000107.1:0-10594 GCA_046734535.1 bacterium
CTGCAGGACCGCTACATCGGCGCGGTCGCCGCGCTGGCCGAGCGCATCGCGAACCTCGACAACGTCCTCGGCTACGACACGCTCAACGAGCCGGGCAACGGCTACATCGGGCGCAGCGCCCGCAACCTGTCCACCGCCCGCCGCTTCTTCGACCAGGCCGGCGCGGGGCCTTGGAGCCCGCTCGAGCACCTCGCGGCCGCGGACGGCGTCACGCTCCGTCGCGACGACGGGGAGGTGCTCAACCCGTCCGGCATCTCCATCTGGCGTCACGGCTGCCCGTGGCAGCGCGCCGGTGTGTGGTCCCTCGCCCGTGACGGCACGCCCGAGCTCGCCGACCCCGACCGCTTCCGCGAGCTGGACGGCCGGCGGATCAACCCCTTCGCCGGCTTCCACGTGCCCTTCATCCGCCGCTTCCGCGAGCGGCTGCGCGAGGTGCACCCCGGCTGCGTGCTCTTCATCGAGGGTTCGCCCTGGGACGTCGACACGCCCTGGGACGACCCGGACCCGCTCGTCGTCAACGCCCGCCACTGGTACGACATCGTCGCCCTCGGCACCCGCACGGTCGGCGAACACGAGGACCGGGGCACCGTCGACGGGGAGGGCCTGGCCGCGGTCTACGGCGAGGAGCTGCGCGCGCTGGCCACGGTCAACGAGGAGCGGATGGGCGGCCTGCCCATGCTCCTCGGCGAATATGGCATCCCGTACGAGATGAACCGCGGCGCCGCGTTCGCCGACGGGGACTTCTCCCTCCACGAGCGCCTGCTGCACGCCATGTACGACGTGCTGGACGAGCTGTTCATGAGCGGCACGCAGTGGAACTACACGCCCGACAACACCCACGCCCACGGCGACCAGTGGAACCACGAGGACCTGTCCGTGTACTGCGCCGAGGACGGCGGTGGCCGGGCCGTGGCCGGCTTCAGCCGTCCTTACGCCCGGCACAGCCAGGGTCGTCCGACCAGGATGCGCTTCGACCCGTCCAGTGCCCGGTTCGAGCTGGTGCTCGACGGCTCCTCACCGGCCGACGCGCCGACCGAGATCACCGTGCCCGCGGTCCACTACCCGGATCGAGTCGTGGTCGAGGTGTCGGCCGGCAACGCGATCTTCGATCCGGAGACGCGGCTGGTCTGCTGGACCCTCCACGCCCCCGTGGCCGAGGCCCGCCTGACGATGCGCCCGGCCTGAGCAGCGCGGGCCTGACTCGGTGCGCCCGGCTTGGCCGGCGCACCGCAGCGCGGCCTGACGCATTGCCGAGCGAAGCGAGTAGGAGCCAGTCGAAGCGCAGCGGAGGCTGGCGACGAAGAATCAGACGAGGCCGGGGTGCTCCGGCGAGAAGACGCCCTGCGGGCTGTCCCACCCGGGCACGACCCAGGCGTGGACCATCCACATGTTCTTCAGGCCGACCTTCTGGCCGCCGCGGCGGGCGCATTCCTCCGGCGTGGTCGTCTCGCCCCCGACGACGACGGAGTTCTTGATGCACAGCCCGATGTGCTGGTGCCAGTGGTCGTTGGGGCCGGCGAACCCCTCCGGCGCGCCGCTCGGCGACGACAGGAAGTACGAGAGCCCGACGATCTGGGATGTCGGGTCCGTGCCGTTGTAGAGCAGCATCTCGGGGTGTGCGGGGTCGAAGGTGCCGTCCACGAGGCCGAAGTTGATGTAGTGCGCGCCGATGAGCGGCACGAACGGCGTCACCTTCTGGTAGCCGGCCTTGAGCGCGTCGGCCACCGTCGGGAACGCCTCCGCGGCCTGGCGGGCGGTGGTCAACTGCTGGCCGAGGACCTGACGGGTCGGCTCGTCCACCGGCTGCTCGGGGACGGCCACGCCGTGTTCGTGGGCACCACCGGCCGCGGTCGAGTTGCCGACGATCTCCGCCCCCAGCGCGGCGCCGGGCGAGACGTTGCCGTTGGCGTCCGTCGGCACCGTGACCGGCACGCTGCCGATGGGCACGGCGGCACCCGTCGCGTCGTGGCTGTGCGGCTGCGACTCGTCGATCACGCCCGCAGCCGCGCCACCGGCGCCCGTCGTCGATGCCGCGGAGCTGTCCGCCGTCGCGGTGCCGTCGTCGCTGCTGGTGCTGGCCGAGGCCGCGGCGACCATCGCCGGCCCGAGCACGCCAACGGCAAGGACGGGGACGGCCACCTGCAGCACGCGCCAACCACGCCCGCGGGCGGCGCGTCGCTCGAAGACCGGGGCGAGCAGGAGGATGACGGCGGCGAGGATCGTGACGGTGCCACCGACGATGACGACGCTGTGAGCCAGCTCGCTCCCCGTACCGTCACCGTTGCCCCAGCGGTCGAACCCGAGGCCCACGAGGAGCAGCGCCGCCGCGGCGAAGAAGAGCAACCGCCAGAGCTGGTCGCGGGTGCGGGGTGCGACCTCACCCCCGTGCGGTTCGCTCATGCGCCGAGCGTACCCCTCGGGACCCGTTCACCATCGGTCAGATCTCGCCATCAGGCGGCGCCTGGTCGCCCACCGTACGATGGGCCGTCCCACGGGCCCCGGGAGGCACAGATGACCGCCGACACGCACGCGCACCACCACGACGTCGGCGGGCGCTGAGCCGGCCCGGCCCGACGGAGACCGCCCGGGATGCCCCTCGTCGCCGGGGTCGACTCCTCAACCCAGTCGACCAAGGTCGAGCTCCGTGACGCCCACACGGGTGAGCGGCAGGGTCTGGCGACCGCGCCCCACCCGCCGACGCACCCGCCCCGCTCGGAGCAGGATCCCGAAGCGTGGTGGGCGGCGTTCGAGCGCTGCTGGGACGAGCTCGGCCGGCCGGCGGTGGCCGCCATCGCCGTGGCCGGACAGCAGCACGGGATGGTGGCCATGGACGTGGCGGGCCAGGTCATCCGGCCGGCCAAGCTCTGGAACGACACGGAGTCCGCTCCCGACGCGGGCTGGCTGCTCACGCAGCTCGACCGGGGCGCGGCCGCGTGGGCGGAGGCCTGCGGGAGCGTGCCAGTGGCGGCATTCACCGTGACCAAGCTGTCCTGGCTGCACCGCAGCGAGCCCGACCACTGGGCCCGGTTGGCTCGGGTGCTGCTGCCCCACGACTGGCTGACGTGGCGCCTCACCGGACGTTGCACGACCGACCGCGGCGACGCCTCGGGGACGGGCTACTGGTCGCCCGACGAGGGCGCCTACCGCTGGGACCTGCTGCGCATCGTGGACGGCGAGCGGGACTGGTTCACGGTGGTCCCGGAAGTCCTCGGTCCCCTCGACGACGCCGGGGTGTGGCACGCCGCGGTCGTCGCCCCGGGGACAGGCGACAACATGGCCGCGGCGTTGGGCTTGGGGGTGCGGCCGGGCGACGTGGTGATCTCGCTCGGCACGTCGGGCACCGTGTACGCGGTGAGCGAGCAGCCCACCGCCGACGCCGCCGGAGCGGTGGCCGGTTTCGCGGACGCCACCGGCCGCTACCTGCCGCTCGTCTGCACGCTGAACGCCACGAAGGTGACCGACGCCGTGGCCGGCCTGCTCGCTGTCGACCACGACGGCCTCGACGCCCTCGCCGCGCCCACCCCGCCGGGTGCGGGCGGCCTCACCCTGCTCCCGTACCTCGACGGCGAGCGCACCCCGAACCGGCCCGCGGCCTCGGGCGTCTTGGCCGGGCTGCGGTCCGACGTCAGCCGGCCGCAGCTGGCGCGGGCCGCGTTCGAGGGCGTGGCGTGCGGGCTGCTGGACGCGTACGACGCGCTGAGCGCGCTGGCACCGACCGACGGGCGCCTTCTGCTCACGGGTGGCGGGGCCCGCTCGACCACGTACCGGCAGGTGCTGGCCGACCTCACCGGTCGGGTGGTCACGGTGCCGGCGCTCGACGAGGCGGTGGCGACCGGCGCGTGCATCCAGGCCACCGCCGTGCTCCTGCAACAGGAGCCGACCGAGGTCGCCACCTCGTGGGGGCTCCACGAGGGCGAGATCGTCGAGCCCGGCCCGGGCCAGACCGCGGCCGAGGAGGTGCGAGCCGCCTACCGCGCCCGCCGCGACCTGGAGGCTTGAGTGGTCGCCCGGCGCCCGGGCGCCACCGACCCGTTCACGGTGTTGGGGCTGCCACCGACCGCCGGTGCGGACGAGCTGCGCCTCGCTCGGCGCCGGCTGGCCCTCGCCGAGCACCCCGACCGCGGCGGGTCCGCCGACCGCATGCAGGCCATCAACGTCGCCTACGAGGAGGCGATGGAGCTCGTGGTCGCCCGCGAGCTCGGCGGGCCGATCGCCGCGGACGTGGCCACCGCGGGCCCGGCCCCCGAGCCGGCGCCCGCATCAGAGCCACCGTCCGAGCCCCGACCCGGCGGCCGGCCGCGGGTCGAGCGGGACGAGCCCTCGTTCGTGATCGAGGCGCTGCCGGCCGAGGCGTTCGAGGCGCTGCTCGTCGTGGCGTCATGGATCGGCGAGGTCCTCGTCGACGAGCCGCCGTATCTGCTCGACGTCCACCTGTACGAGCCCGGGGAGTGCTGGTGCCGGCTGGAGCTGCTGCCCGAGGCCGGCGCCAGCACCGTGATGCTGACCGTGGCCGGGCTCGAGGGCGTGGCGCCCCCGGTCGAGGACGTGCGCGACGTCTGGGTGAGCAACCTCAACGCGCTCGGCCGGGATCCCGACGCGATCGCGTGAGCGTTTGCTCCCGCGCTCACATCCAGATACGGTCGTCGACGCGGGAAATCACAGCCTTCGCGGGATGGCTGGTCACACCAATGGGGGTTCCATGTCCAAGTGCACAACGCGACGCCTGCTCGTCGGAGCAGGGGTCACCTTGGCGATGTTGTCGTACCAGGTGGGCAGTGCGGCGGCGGCGCCGCCGCCGGGGACGAAGACAGCGGCGGCCGAAGCGGCGGCCTGTGCGGCCCTGTACAGCGTGCCGGTGAACATCGGCCCGGAGCCGCTGAGCGCCTGCAGCTGGGACCAGCGGGCCATCCATGCCTCGCCCACGGAGTCGTACGCGGTCAACCGGGGGAGCGGCGCCCGCATCGGTGACATCGACACGGGCATCGACCTCACCAACACCGACATCATGCCCAATGTCGACGTGGCGGCGTCCTGCGTGTTCCTCTACAGCGACACGCCGACGGCCAACCCGGCCGAGCAGGTCACCAGGGGCGACTGCTCGAACAAGGCCGCGCTCCAGGACCTCGCCGGCCACGGCACCCACACGGCGGGCACGATCGCCGCGCCGATCAACGGCATCGGTGTCGCGGGCGTCGCTCCCGAAGCCAAGGTCGTGGTGCTCAAGGCCGGGACGGAGCAGGGCTTCTTCTTCACCCAGTCGGTGGTCGATGCCTTGCACTACGCCGGTGACCAGCACCTCGACGCGGTGAACATGAGCTTCTTCGCCGACCCGTGGCTGTTCAACTGCCGCAACGACAAGGACCAGAAGGCGATCATCAAGGCCATCTCGGAGGCCGCCCGCTACGCACAGCAGCGGGGTGTCGTCCTGATCGCCGCGGCCGGGAACGAAGGCATCGACCTCAACCACCCGATCGTGGACGAGATCAGCCCGGACTTCCCGCCCGGAGCGGCGGTGACCCGCCCGGTCAACAACAACTGCGTCGTGCTCCCGACCGAGCTGCCCGGCGTCGTCGTCGTGACCGCCACTGGGGCGCAGAACCTGCTGTCCTGGTACTCGACGTACGGCAACATCGGTGACGTCGCGGCTCCTGGTGGCTCCCGCTTCCAGACCCCGACGTTCGATCCGAACCGGGGGCGGGTGCTGTCGACCTACTCCTCGACCGCCAGCGACCTCGCGCTCGAGGCGGCGCTCGGGCGGCTCGTGATCGACGAGCACGGCAACTACTACGCCTGGTTGAACGGGACCTCGATGGCGGCGCCGCACGTCGCCGGCGTGGTGGCCCTCATCCGGTCGGCCCATCCGAACATGTCGCAAGGTGCGGTGGCAGCGCTGCTGCGCAGCACCGCGACCGGCCAGGGCTGCCCGGCCGCGCTCGATCCTGGTGTCGTCTTCTTCGGAGCGCCGGTGCAGTTCTGCAAGGGCGGTGTCGGCAGCAACAACTTCTACGGCAAGGGCCTCGTCAACGCTCTGGCGGCCGCCAGCCGCTGAGCCGCTCGGCGACACCATCACCATCACCGTCGTCTGAACGTTCAGGGCCGCTCTCACCGCACGCGTTGCGGCGGGAGCGGCCACGAACGTCGAACGGTGAGCGGCCAGCCGTAGGTCAGGGTCGGGGAGCGGCGGCCTTGCGAAGGCGGTCTCGGACCGCCCAGCCGAGGCCGGCGGCCGGCGGAGCCACGACCACCAGCGTCTCGACGCCGGCCCGATCGGCGTCCCGGAGCCATTCGTAGAGGTGGCGGGCGTAGTGCTCGGGGTCGGGCCCTGGGTCCAACAGCTCGGCCCGATCACCGAGGGTCCGGAGCTGCTCGACCCGCCGGCGAGCCTCGGCCGCCTCCTCGACGACCTCGACCCGGGCCCGGGGGGCGTAGTGCGACGCCAGCATGCCCGGTGCCCGGCTCACGCTGCCGTCGTCCGCCCGCACCGGTCCGCCGACGATCGCCTCGATCGCCTCGATGGGGACGCCGCCTGGGCGAAGGACGGCCGGCGGCTCGACCGTCACGTCGACGATCGTCGACTCGACCCCGACGGAGCAGGGTCCGCCGTCGAGGATGAGGTCCACCTCGTCGCCGAGGTCGGCGCGGACGTGGGCGGCCGTGGTGGGGCTCACGCGGCCGAAGCGGTTGGCAGATGGTGCGGCGACCCCGCCGCCGAACGCCTGCAGCAGCGCGAGGGCGAGCGGATGCGCCGGCACCCGGAGCCCGATGGTGTCGCGGCCCCCCGCCACGGTCGCATCCACGTCGGGCCGGCGGGGGAGCAGGAGCGTGAGCGGACCCGGCCAGCATGCGGCGGCGAGCGCCGTGGCGGCAGGGGGCACCGCATCCGCCCAGTCGGGCACTGCCTCGGCCGAACCGACGTGGACGATGAGCGGGTGGTCGGCCGGGCGTCCCTTCACGCGGTACACGCGCCGGACGGCCGCGGGGTCGGCCGCGTTCGCCCCCAGGCCATAGACGGTCTCGGTGGGGAAGGCGACGAGTCCGCCGGCCCGCAGCACCGCCACCGCCGCGACGACGTCGGTTGCGCTCACGGCGGGATGGCGTCGAGGAACCCGAGCATGGCGTCGATGAAGGCGAACGACTCGGGGGTGGCGAAGTGGTCGACGTTCCGGAGGGTCACCAGCCGCGCGTCGGGCAGCGCGGCGACGAGGCGATCAGCCGGCCGGGCGAAGTCGCGATCGCCGAGCACGACGAGGACCGGGCAGGCCACCGCGCCCACTTGGGACTCCGTGAACGGCGCGGCCGGCCGTTCCATCACGGCCTCGAGCGCCTCGGGATCGTTGCCCGGCTGCTCGGCGTAGTGGCGGAAGGCCTGGGCATGGACATCGTCCTCTGGTGCTTCGCCCCTCACGCCGGCGACGAGGCGCCGCCGCTCCTCCTCATCACGCTCGAAGGCGCGGTCGCCGATGCCCGCGAGGACGAGCCGGCCGAAGCGTTCGGGCTGCCTGCTGGCCAGCTCGAGCAGGGTGTACGCGCCGAGCGAGAAGCCGACCGCGTCCACCGCCCCCTCGGGCGGCAGGGCGTCGACGAGGCGCACCGTGAGGTCGGCGTACGCCCCAGGGTCGTGAGGCTTCGGCGCGCCGCCGTGTCCGAGCAGGTCGACGCCGACCACCGTCCGCCCCGCGTCCTCGAGCAGCGCGCTGACCCCCGTGGCCACCCACGTCCGGTCGAACGAGGCGCCCCAACCGTGGACGAGGAGGACCGGAGCCGGCATGGGCGGTGACGGTAGCCGCGGAGGTCAGCGTCTCCCCGGGACCGGACGGCCGTAGCATTGTGCGGCCCGAACGCGCCCGTGTGCGGCTCATCGGCCAGAGGGAAACGATCGCCCATGCGCTTCATCAACGACTCGCCACCGCCCTACGACCTCACCTACAGCGACGTCTTCATGGTGCCGAGCCTCTCGGCCGTCCCCTCCCGCATGGACGTCGACCTCACCACTCCGGACGGCATCGGGACCAGCCTGCCGATCGTCGTCGCGAACATGACGGCCGTGGCCGGGCGGCGCATGGCCGAGACCGTCGCCCGCCGGGGCGGCGTGGCGATCCTGCCCCAGGACATCCCCCTCGACATCGTCGACCAGGTGGTCCAGTACGTGCAGTCGCGCGACACCGTCTACGACACGCCGATCACGCTGCCACCGACGGGGACGGTCGGGGAGGCGCTCTCGCTGATCCACAAGCGCTCCCACGGCGCGGTGATCGTGGTCGAAGGAGACGAGCCGGTCGGCATCTTCACCGAGGGCGACGCCGCCGGGTTCGATCGCTTCACGCAGCTGCGCAACGTGATGTCCCGTGACCTGGTCGTGGTCGACGCCGCGACGCCGCTGCCGGACATCTTCGAGCGCCTGTCCGACCATCGCATCAGCGCGGCGCCGGTCGTCGACCGCGGTCGCCTGGTCGGCGCCATCACCCGCAAGGGCGCGTTGCGCTCGACGCTCTACACGCCAAACTGCGACCGCGACGGTCACCTGCGCGTCGGCGTCGCCATCGGCATCAACGGGCACCCGGCCGTCAAGGCCAAGGCCGTCCTCGACCTCGGCGTCGAGCTGCTGGTCATCGACACCGCCCACGGGCACCAGACGCGGACGCTCCGTGCCATCGAAGAGGTGCGGGCGGTCGTCGACCAGGCCGTCTCCGGTGAGGGTCAGCGGGCGCACATTGTGGCCGGCAACGTCGTCACCGAGCGGGCCACCCGCGACCTGATCGAGGCCGGCGCGGACATCGTGAAGGTGGGCGTCGGGCCCGGCGCCATGTGCACGACGCGGATGATGACCGGGGTCGGCCGGCCCCAGTTCTCCGCGGTGCTCGAGTGTTCGGGCGAGGCCCGCCGCCACGGACGTCACGTGTGGGCCGACGGTGGCGTCCGCCACCCTCGCGATGTCGCGCTGGCGCTGGCCGCGGGGGCGTCGAGCGTGATGTTCGGGTCGTGGCTGTCCGGCACCTACGAGAGCGCGGCCGACGCGCAGCGTGACAGCAACGGCCAGCTCTACAAGGAGAGCTTCGGCATGGCCTCCCATCGCGCCGTCAAGAACCGCACCCGGCAGGAGAGCGAGTTCGACCGGGCCCGCAAGGAGCTGTTCCAGGAGGGCATCAGCACCTCCAGGATGTACATCGACCCCGACCGCCCCGGCGTCGAGGACATCATCGACCAGATCGTGGCCGGGGTGCGCAGCTCGTTCACCTACGCCGGCGCGGCGAGCATCCCCGAGTTCCAGGACCGAGCGGTGATCGGCATCCAGAGTGCCGCCGGCTACGAGGAGGGCCGCCCGCTCGGCACCAGCTGGTGAGCGGGGTCCGGCGAGCGCCGTCCCCGCCGTCACCATCGCCCGGGTGGCCGCTCCCGAGGAAGGGCTCCCGTTAGCATCACCTCTCCGTGGCCGTGAGGGAGATCGCAGCGTTCGACCTGGATGGCACGCTCACCCGCCGGGACTGCGTGCTGCCCTTCCTCGTCCGCGTCGCCGGGCGTCCTCGCGTCGCCCTGGCGCTGGTCCGTCACGTTCCGCTGCTCCTCGCCGCCTCCCGCAACCGCGCCCGGCGGGACGACGTCAAGGCCGCGCTGTCTGCTTCCCTGCTCGGCGGCCGCAGGGCGGGGACCGTGGACGAGGTCGGCGCGCGGTTCGCCGGCGAGATCGAGGCCCGGTGGGTGCGCGCCGACGTCGCCCGGCGCCTGGCCTGGCATGTCGACGCCGGCCACGAGGTCGTCCTGGTCACCGCCTCCTTCGGGGCGTACGCGCGGCCGCTCGGCGGGCGGCTCGGCGCGTCGCGCGTCGTGTCCACTGAGCTCGAGGTGGACGGATCGGGCCGGTTGACCGGACGCCTCTCCGGTCCGAACTGCCGCGGCGAGGAGAAGGTGCGACGCCTGGCCCGCATCTACGGCGATCCGCCGGCGCTCGACTGGGCCTACGGCGACAGCGCTGACGACCGGCCCATGCTGGCCCGGGCCACCCACCCGGTCGAGGTCGGCTCGGATGCGCTCCTGGCGGCCCCGGCGTGACGGTGACCGCCAGCCCGCCGACCAACCGGCTGGGGCCGATCCTCACCGAGCTGCGCCCGCGGCAGTGGACGAAGAACCTGCTCGTGGTGGCGGCACCCGCCGGTGCCCAGGTGCTCACGGAGTTCTCCACATGGTGGCGGCTCGTCCTGGCCTTCGCCGCGTTCTGTGCTGCGTCGAGCTCCATCTACGTCATCAACGACCTCCTCGACATCGAGTCCGACCGACGTCACCCGTCCAAGTGCCACCGGCCCATCGCCGCGGGCCTGGTCTCGGTCTCGACCGGGCGCGCCGTCGCCGTCGGGCTCGGGATCCTGGCCTTCGTACTGGCCATCGCGACGCTCGAGTGGGACTTCGTCGGCGTCCTTGCCATCTACGTGGTGACGACGCTCGCGTACAGCGCGTGGCTCAAGCACGTGGCCATCGTCGACCTGGTGATCGTGGCCTCCGGGTTCCTGCTGCGGGCCATCGGTGGCGCGGTCGTGGTCGACGTCGTCGTGTCGAGCTGGTTCCTGATCGTCACCGGCTTCGGCTCACTGTTCGTGGTGAC
>JBKPRL010000108.1:0-8346 GCA_046734535.1 bacterium
GTGTCGATCGCCGCCGGGGTCGACACCGAAGCGATCGAGAAGGCGGTCGCCGAGGGCGTACGCGTGGTGCGCGCGATGCCCAACACGCCCGCGCTCATCGGCGCCGGTGCCGCCGCGATCGCGCCCGGTCAGGGCGCGGACGACGAGGACCTGGCGTGGGCCGAAGAGATCCTGCGTGCGGTGGGTACGGTCGTCCGGGTACCGGAGAGCGCGCTCGACGCGGTGACCGGCCTGTCGGGATCCGGGCCCGCGTACCTCTTCCTCGTCGCCGAGGCCATGGTCGACGCCGGCGTCCACGCGGGCCTCGCCCGCGACACAAGCGCCGCGCTCGTGCGGCAGCTCTTCCTCGGATCGGCGCGCCTCCTCGCCGAGGGCGACGACTCGGCCGAGGCGTTGCGGGCGAACGTGACCTCGCCGGGGGGGACCACGGCGGCTGGTCTCGCGGTGCTCGAGCGCGCCGCGGTCCGTGCCGCGTTCATCGACGCGGTGACCGCCGCGACCGAGCGCTCGCGGGCCCTCGGAACAGAAATTGCACCCGCGTGACTCTTTTCACCGAGCCGCGGAATGTCCTAACGTTCCTGTAGCGGTCCGTTCACAGAGAGGACCACCGAGGTGGTGGTTCTGTGGCTGGCACCGCTCCCGTCGACCGGATGGTGCCTCGTGTACCAGCCGGGTGACGCGCCCGCTCGTCGGGCTGCGCCGACAGGGCTGGTGCCGTCGGGGGGTCGGCACCAGCCCTGTTTCGTCCCCGGGATGCGAACGGGCCGGAGAGGCCCTCGCGAGCGCCATGAGCAGGCACGACGCGGACTCGCGGTCGTGTGGGATTCGGGGCGGTTGCTGCCGGAGCATCAGCCGGCCTGACATCCCGGCGAGCCCTCGCCCACGTCGCCGTCGTCGATGCTCGAGCCGCCGCCGGGAGGTCAGCATGCGTCTGACTCCACCGTCGCCGTCCGTCCGGCGTGTCGAGCATCGCCCCGCGGACGGCGCCCGGCGAGCATCAGCCTCCCTGACATCCGTGCCGCCGGCACCGAAGGTGGGCGCGAGGACCACGCCGGGTGGCGGCGAGGCCGCGTCGTCGAGCGAGGTCGTCAGGCGGCGGGGATGGCTTGCAGACGCCGCTGCAGCGCCTCACGCGTCACCACGCCCACGAGGCGGCCGTCGCGCCAGACGGTGATGTAGGACGTCGAGGGCGTGGCGCGCGCCAGGACCTGTCCCAGCGCCTCGTGCGGCTCGGCCCGGGCGATCCGGTTGAACGGCACCATCAGCTGCGCCAGCACGGTGAACGGCCGCTGCTGCTCGGGCACCATCCACAGCTGGTCCTCGGCCACCAGCCCGCTGAGCTGGCCATGACCGTCCTGCACCGCGACCACCCGAGGAACGCCCAAGCGGCCCCGCTGGCCGAGCATGGTCTCGGCGTCGGTGTCGGCCGCCGCCTCGGCCACGCCGTACCAGGTGACGTCGTCGACCGTGATGCCCTCGAGGCGCTGCTCCGCGGCCACGGCCATCTGCTCGGCCTTGGCGTTGATGATGAGGAAGCCACCCGTGAGCGGCACGAAGATGCCCCCCCAGCCATGGAAGATCATCCACACGCCGAGGATGACGACGGCCCAGCCCACGAACTGGCCCGCCTGCGCGGCCTCGCGCGTCGCGCGGGCCCGGTCGTGGTGCTGCGCCCAGCGCACGGCGCGAAGGATGCGACCGCCGTCCAGCGGCGCGCCGGGCAGCAGGTTGAACACGGCGATGATGATGTTGACGATGCCGAGCCACGCGATCATGGCCGGCACCAACGGCCACACGCCCAGCGCGTCCAGTCCGATCGCCCCGCCGATGAAGGCGGCACCGACCAGGATGCTGGCCAGCGGCCCGGCCACGGCGATCAGCCCGTCGGCCCTGGGCGAGGGGGCGTCGCGGTTGAGACGCGCCATGCCGCCGAGCAGCCAGAGCTCGATGCCGTCGGTCTGCACGCCATAGCGGCGCGCCACCAGGGCGTGGGCCAGCTCGTGGAGCAGGATGGAGAGGAAGAAGGCGACGACGCCGACGCTGGCGGTGGCCCAGTACGCGGTCGTCGAGGCGTGGGGGACGCTGGCGGGCAGCGCGCCGGTGGCCAGACCGACACCGAGGAACCAGGCGATGACCGCGAGCGTCCAGTGGACGGACACCGGGATGCCGGTGACCCTTCCGATGCGGAGGAATCCGCGCATGCTCGGGGGTGCTCCTTTCGAACCTTCGTGGAGCCTCTGGTCTCACCCGCCCTCTCGGACCAGGCCACCGGGCCCGAAGGCCGTGCTGACGGTGGCGCTGTGCTGGGTTACTCCCCGTCTGGCACGTCGAAGTGTACGACGGTGGCCCGGCCGTTCCACCGATGCATCCCGTCGTTAGGGTGCGGCCGGTGACCAGGCCAGCGGGTACCCGCTTCGACACCGTCAGCTTCCTGTCGGACTACGGCACGAGCGACGAGTTCGCGGGCGTCGTGAAGGCGGTCATCCGGGACCTCGCGCCGCACGCCACCGTCATCGACCTGACCCACGACATCCCGCCCCACGACATTCGGGCCGGTTCGCTGGCCCTGGCGCGCTGCATCCAGTACGTCCCGGCCGGCGTCGTGCTGGCCGTCGTCGATCCAGGCGTGGGCACGGCACGGCGGGCGGTCGCGGTCGAGGTCGCGGGCGGAGCCGGCGTGATCGTCGGGCCCGACAACGGCCTCATCGCCCCGGCTGTCGCCATGGCCGGGGGCCCCGGCCGGGCCATCTCGTTGACCAACAGCGAGTACCACCTCCCCGCTCCGGGCGCGACGTTCGCTGGTAGGGACCTGTTCGCTCCGGTCGCCGCCCACCTCTGCAACGGCGTCGACTGGGACAGCCTCGGGGACCCGGTGGCACCCGACGAGCTCGTGCCCGGCGTCATCCCGGTCCCTCGCAGCGAGCCGGAGGGCCTCGTCGCCGAGGTCCTGTGGGTCGACCGCTTCGGCAACGCGCAGCTCAACGTGGGCCCCGACGACGTCGGCGGCTGGGATGACGTGGTCCGCCTCTCGTGGGGCGGAGAGGTCCGCACCGCCCGCCGCGTCACCACCTACGACGAGATCGGTGCCGGCGCCATCGGCCTCGTGCTCGACTCCTACGGGCTCCTGGCCGTGGCGCTCATGCGGCGTTCCGCGGCGGCCGAGCTCGGGCTCGGCCCTGGCGACGAGGTGACGCTGTCCGCGGCCTCAGGGGGCCGCGACGTGGGCATCACCGTGCCGGTGGCGCTCCGAGGCCCGGGCCGGGCGCCCGGATAGGGTCACGACCCGTGCGACCTGCCACCACGCTCGCCCTCGCCCTGCTGCTGGTGGTGATCGTCGTCGCCGGGGTGGCCAGCCTCGTGCTCATGGGCTGAGGCCCTCACGGGCCCACACCCTCATGGCCCGGTCGTCGAGCTCGGTAACATCCTGGCGCTGCCACCCCGGGGGGCGGGTGGGCGGCGCTGGCCTCCCCTGAGCGCCCCCACGGACGTCACGTGAACCTCGCATCCATCCTCGACGACCATCCTGACGACGCCCCCGCCCTCGTCAGCCAGACCCGCACGACGACCTATGGCGCGCTCAGAGACCGGACGGCGGCCTTCCGCGGCGCGCTCGAGGACCTCGGCGTCGGCGCCGGCGACCGCGTCGCCATCCTGTGCGGCAACGACCCGTACTTCGTCATCGCGCTCCTGGCCACAGTGGGGATGGGCGCGGTGGCCGTACCGCTCAACCCGACCAGCCCGGGCCCGGAGATCGAGCGCCAGCTGTCAGAGGTGTCGCCCGTCGCCGCAGTGGTCGGGCCCATGGCCGCAGCCGCGTGGCAGTCCGTACACCCGTCGGTGACGGGCGCCATCGCCTCGGTCGTCGCGACACCCGGCCACGACCTCGACGGTGCGCACACCTTCGACGAGCTGCTCACGACGGCACCCGTCCCTCCCGTCGACGTGGAGGGCGACACGCTGGCCCTGCTGATGTTCACGAGCGGGACCGCCGGCTCGTCGGCCGCGGCGATGCTCTCGCACGGCAACCTGCTGGCCAACCTGGGCCAGATCCGCTCGACCGACAGGGACCGGATCGGTCCCGACGACGTCGTCTTCGGCGTCCTCCCCCTCAACCACATCATGGGGCTGACGGTGGTCGTGCTCCTCACGCTGCAGGTGGGCGCCAGCGCCATCCTCGTGCAGCGCTTCGACCCGGTCACCGCGCTCGACACCATCCGGGAGCGCGCGGTCACCGTCGTACCCGGCGCCCCGCCGATGTGGGTCACCTGGGCCCAGCTGCCGGCCGAGGTGCTGGCCCCGCTGCGGGCGGTCCGCATCGCGACAACGGGCGCGGCGAAGCTGCCGGAGCACGTGGCCGCGGTGCTGCAGGAGCGGTGCGGGGTCGTGCTGCGAGAGGGCTACGGGCTGACCGAGGCATCGCCGGTCGTCACCACGTCGTCGGGCATCGAGCCCCGGGCGGGGTCGGTGGGCAAGGTCGTGGCCGACCTGGAGCTGCGGCTGGTCGACCCCGACGGGACCGACGCGCTGGCTGGTGACCCTGGCGAGATCTGGGTGCGTGGCGCCAACGTCTTCCTCGGCTACTGGAACAACCCGGAGGCGACGGCCCGCGTCCTGACCGAGGACGGCTGGCTGCGCACCGGCGATGTCGCCGTCGCCGACGAGGACGGCTACCTGTGGCTGGTCGACCGGGCCAAGGACCTCATCATCGTGTCGGGCTTCAACGTCTTCCCGGCCGAGGTCGAAGAGGTGATCGGCGAGCTGTCCGGCGTGGCCGAGGTGGCGGTGGTCGGCGTCGACCACCCGCACTCGGGCGAGGCGGTCAAGGCCTACGTCGTCTGCGAGCAGGGGGTGCACCTCGACGAGGAGGCCGTCATCAGCCACTGCCACGATCACCTCGCCCGCTACAAGTGCCCGACCAAGGTGATGTTCGTCGACGAGCTGCCCCGGAACCTCTCGGGCAAGGTGCTGAGACGGGCTCTCCGCTAGCGCGGCAGCTGCGCTACGCGGAGCGCGCCTCGGGCCGCGCCCGCGGCGGCGTGAGGTCAGCGCGGTAGACGTCGGCGCGGCTGATGCGCCCGGGCGTGGCGACGAGGAAGCCGCAGAAGAGGATGACGACACCCGTCACGAGCGTCAGCGCGAACGCGGTGTCCTTGCCCAGCCGCCCGGCGAGCGTGCCACTGGCCGAGAGCACCAGGGTCCCCACCGCGATGATGACGTTGCCGATGGCGAGGCGCGATGGCGAGACGTCGGACCGACCGCCGGCGCGGGTGCCACGGCGCCACAGGCGCCACGCCGACCACAGCGCGCCGCCGATCACGACGACGGCAGCCACCCCCGACCCGACGGCAGCCAGGACGCGGGGGAGCGGCGCGAACAGGTCCCGTCCCTCCGGCAGCTGGTCGGCCGGGATGGTGCCGTGGATGGGAGCGGTCACCATCACGCCTGCCGCGAAGCCCGACGCGATGACGAGGCCCCAGCGGACGCCGTCGGCGAGGCGCCGCCCGGCCAGCAGGTACACGGTGCCGAGCGCCAGCCACGGCACGTTGAGGATGGCGCCGAACAGGTAGAAGGCGCGGAAGGTGGGACCGGACCAGCCGCCCGCCTCGGCCAACCACAGGGCCGCGGAGGCGGCGGCGAACATCAGCAAGGAGATCGTCCAGGCCAGCTCGTGAGGGCGGCGGCGGACCAGCCAGCGCTCGAGCACGGCTGCCGCGAACGCGGTCGCGACGAGGGTCGCGGTGGCGGCCAGCGCGGCGTCGAGTGTGAGCTCCGCGAGGATCACGCCGCCATCCTCGCGGGGCCGTCGGCGCCCTCGCCACGCGCCGCACAGGACAGCGCGGTGTCGTTCGGGCTCCTCGGCCCTGCGGTCCTCCTCGCTCCGTGGGGTTGCCTTGTGAACGAATGCACGTGGTGCCTAGCCTGCGGCCGTGAGCGACCCCGGGCGCCGACGGATCCCTGAGGCCACCGTGGCCCGCTTGCCGGTCTACCTGCGGATCCTCTACGACCTGGCCGCCGATCGGGTGACCAGCGTGTCGTCGGAACGGCTGGCCGAGCTGGCCGGGGTCAACGCGGCGAAGGTCCGCAAGGACCTCTCCTACCTCGGCTCGTACGGCACCCGAGGCGTCGGCTACGAGGTCGACTACCTGACGTACCAGATGAGCCGCGAGCTCGGACTCACCCACGACTGGCCCGTCGTCATCGTCGGCGCCGGCAACCTCGGCCAAGCGCTCGCCAACTACGCCGGGTTCGACGAGCGGGGCTTCCCGGTCGCCGCCGTCGTCGACATCGACCCGGCCAAGGTGGGCACGACCATCGGCCGCGTGTCGGTCCGGCACATCGACGATCTGCCCGAGCTCGTCGTCGCGGGCCAGGCCATCGGCGTGATCGCCACGCCGGCCGGCGCGGCCCAGGACGCGGCTGACCGGCTCGTCGGCGCCGGCGTCACCGCCATCTTGAACTTCGCTCCACAGATCCTGGTCGTGCCCCGGGGCGTGAGCGTCCGCAAGGTCGATCTGGCCGTCGAGCTGCAGATCCTCAGCTTCTACCAGCGGCGTCGATCGCTGGGTCCGGTGAGCGCTGTCGTCGACGACTCGACCCCTGGCCACCCGGCCAGCGCGTGAGGGTCAGGAATCAGGGAACCGGTGCGTAGTCTTGGACCGTACGGTCTGGTGCGCACCCGGACGTCCACCGCGAGGATGGGTGTGCTGGGTCGCCACCGGCCCGAGGACCGGCCCGGGCTGCTCGGCCCGGCGGAGCATGATCAGGACGAGCGAGCGCAGCGGCGCGGAGAGGAGGGACCGACATGGCCATCGTCGTGATCGGTCTCAACCACCGCACGGCGCCGCTCGACGTGCTGGAGCGGGTGACCCTGAACGGCGACGCGCGGGCCAAGGCCCTCGTCGACCTGCGGCTGCGGCCGAACCTCTCCGAGGTGGTCCTGCTGTCGACCTGCAACCGCACGGAGGTCTACGCGGCCACCGAGCGCTTCCACGGCGCGTACGCCGACATCCGCGACTTCTTCTGCGGACTCGCCGGGCTGGCGCCCGACGAGCTGGCCCTCCACCTGGTCAGCCAGTACGACGAGGAGGCGGCCACCCACCTCTTCGAGGTGGCGGCCGGCCTGCGTTCGGCCGTGCTGGGCGAGTCCGAGATCCTGGGGCAGGTCCGCGACGCGTGGCTGCTGGCGCAGAGGGAGGGCACGCCCCGGGCATCGCTCAACCTGCTCTTCCGGCGGGCGCTCGAGGTCGGCAAGCGGGCTCGGTCGGAGACCGGGATCGGCCGTGGCACCGCGTCGGTCTCGCAGGCCGCGGTCGAGATGGCCGAGGAGCGCCTGGGTTCGTTGAGTCGATCCAAGGTGGTCGTGGTCGGCGCCGGCGAGGTCGGTGAGTCGGCGGCCATCGCGCTGGCCGGTCGTGGCGTCGCCGAGCTGGTCGTGGCCAACCGCACGGCCGAGCGGGGCGCCGCGCTGGCGGCGCGCACCGGGGGTCGGGTAGTGGCCTCCCGCGTCCTCGTGGACGAGCTCGCCACCGCCGACGTCGTCGTCACCTGCACAGGTGCCGAGCTGCCGGTCATCGACCACGAGCTGATGTCCTCGGTCGTGGCTCGCCGCTCCGCGCGTCCGCTGTTGGTCTTGGACATCGCGGTCCCGCGAGACGTCGAGCGTCGCGCCGCTGGGCTTCCCGGCGTGACCGTCCTCGACATCGAGGACCTCTCCGCCTGGGCCGACCGCGGCCGCCAGGCCCGAGCGGGCGAGGCCGAGCTCGTGCGAGCGATCGTGGCCGAAGAGGTCGACCGCTACCTCGACGACGCGTCGGCACGGGAGGTGGCACCGATCCTCGGCGCGCTGCACGACCGGGCCGAGCACGTGCGCCAGGCCGAGCTCGCCCGCTTCCAGCGCAAGCTGACGGAGCTCGAACCCGGTGAGCGGGAGGCCGTCGAGGCGCTGACCCGCGGCCTCATCGCCAAGCTGCTCCGCCCGCCGACGGTGCGGTTGAAGGAGGACGCCGGCACGCCTCGGGGCGAGCGCAACGCCAGCGCGCTGCGCGACCTGTTCGACCTCCCCTGACGTGACCGGCCGGTCGTGACCAACCTGCGCATCGCCACACGGGGCAGCGCGCAGGCGCGGACGCAGGCCGAGGTGGTCGCGGCGCAGCTACGGGCCGCCCACCCCGGACTCGGCGTCGAGCTCGTGTTCGTCGAGACCACCGGCGATCGCCGGACCGACGTCCCGCTCCACGTCATCGGGGGCCAGGGCGTGTTCGTGAAGGAGGTCCAGCAGGCGGTCCTCGACGGTCGGGCCGACCTCGCCGTGCACTCGGCCAAGGACCTGCCGTCGACGCTCACCGA
>JBKPRL010000109.1:0-8072 GCA_046734535.1 bacterium
GTGGATGTGGGTGTAGCCGAGCCCGGGCCGGTTCTTGGTCACGGCTCGGCCGAGCTTGCGATGCCCCCCGCCTCGGGGCACTCGGGCCAGCTTCTTGACATCGATGTGGACCAGTTCGCCGCAACGCTTCGTCTCGATCCGGCGGATCACTCGCCCAGTGGGTCGGTCCATCCACCGCAGTCGGTTGATCCCGTGGCGCACCAGGACTCGGTGCACCGTCGAGGCCGGCACCCCGACGATGCCAGCGAGTCGGGCCGGCCCCAGCTTGCGAGACTGGCGCAGCGCCACGTTCCGCCGCTCTACCCGAGCTGGCGTCCGATGCGGGCAACTGCGGGGACGGCTAGAGCGGTCGACGAGCCCAGCGACACCTTCAGCCTGGTACCGACCCCACCAGTTGTGAGCGCACTGGCGGGAGATGTTCATCGACTCCGCCGCAGCAGCGATGGTCCAGCCATCAGCGATCCGCTGACACAGCCGCAGCCGACCTTCAGGCGTAAGAGGGGCGTTACGGTGCAAGGCGGCCTCCTGGGTTTGTGTGATGCCTCGACAGCTCCACACTCGCTCAGGGGGCCGACTACTCAGCGGATGTCAACAACGTCCCAGGCCGCAACAACTAGCCGGGGACGGAGGTGGCCACGAAGATCGTGCCCGGCACCGGCGCGACGACCCCTAGGGGGAATCTGCTGACCCATCCTGGGACAACAACCGGCGCCGCGAGGGGTCGGAGCTGATGAGGACGCTTCCCAACCAGAGGGGGACGATCTGGCTGAAGGCGAAGACCACACCGAACAGGGCCAGCAGGATCTGCGCCCACCGCCCGCTGTCGGCCAGGTGATCTCGAGATACTTGGGCGAGGTGCTCGGCCCGTGTGACGGTGGCCATGTAGCGGTCGACGAGCGCGGCCACGTCGCGAAGCTGATCATCCAAGGTGTCGATGTCCCTCGCGAGGTCGGTCATCGTTCCGGTGAGCGTGTCTGCCGACGCACCGAGACGTCCGAGATCGCTGCTCAGCGCGCGGACCTGGTTCGGGAGCGGTTCGATCGCCTTCGAGAGGTTGGTGATCGTCTGATCGAACGGTTGCTCCGGGTTGTACGTGGGTGCGAACGGCACTCTCTGGAGCACTCGCAGGGTGCGGTCGACGGTTCCTGCGACGTTCTCGACCGTCTGGAGGACCGCGTGCACGGCTCCGAGCGACTGTGGCAAGGAGCCTCCGAGGAACTCGGCCGAGTCGGCCAATGCGGTCGAGGCCTGGCCGAGGGAGGTCTCCATTGTCCCGATCGCGCTCCGGATCGACGTCACCCCCGACTGGGTGGTCGTGACCAAGGAATCGATCACGGTGATGGAATCGGATGCTGCGGCGAGCGCGTCGCCGGTCAGCTGCAGGCTGTCGTCGACGCTCGTCTCCACCTGCCGGATCACGTGCGTGCCCACGATGACCGCGGTGAGGCTGATGACGATGGCGGTGACCCCGATGGCGATCATCGCGATTCCGATGAAGCGTCGTGGGATGCGATTCACGATGTCACCCGCCCTTGGCCAGAGTGGTGTGTCGCTGGATCATGCGACGGCGAGACGTCGACGGGCTCCGAAGAGTGCGAGGACGAACATGACGACGCCGTAGGTGGCCAGGCCGGCGAGAAGGGAGCGATCGGGAGGCGCGCCGCGAAGCATGACGTCTCGTAGCAGCTGCATGCCGTAGGTGACGGGGAGCAACCAGCCGAGGTAGGCCGCGACGCCTTCCATCTGACCGACGGAGAGGAAGAACCCGCTGAAGAAGAGGCTGGCCAGGAGCAAGATCATCGTGTACTGGACGGCTTGGGCGTCGTTGACGGACGCGAGGGAGATCACGAAGCCGACACCGATCGATGCGAACAGCGTGAGCCCCATCACGATGGCGACGTCGCCGACGGTCGCCGACATGGGCACGTCGAGGCCCACGACGACGAGTGCGGTGAGGACCGCGCCGATTGCACCGCCGACCACCAGGTAGGCGACGTACTTGCCCAGCAGCGTTTCCGTCGCGTTGATGGGTGCCACACGGAAGATGTCGGTGATGCCGAGCTGACGCTCGCGCACGAAGGTAAGGGCCCCGAAGGCGACGCCGAACTGCTGCAACATGAGGATGACAGCGGCCGGCGCGTACCAGTCGGTGACCTTGCCGACGTCGTGGACGGCGAGCTCGACCTCGCTGCGGAACGGGCGGACGAGGACACCGGGGTCGACGGCGGTGAGCCGGTCGTAGCGCTGGTTGACGGTGTCGAGGAGCTGGTGGATTCGATCGAGACGAGTCTCGACGTCCTGGGCCTGCAGGTTGGCCCGCAGATCCGTGACGTTCTGGCGCAGCTCGTCTACGACTTTGGTCAGGTCCTCGCCGGTCGTCGTCGCGCGATCGCCCATCAGTCGGTCGGAGGCTGCAGTGATCGATCGGGCCGAGAGCGAGAGCTGGGCCGTCGCGTCCTCCAGATCAGCGAGCGCGGCCTCGGCGCCGGCCTGGTCTTTGCTGCTCACGGCGTGGTCCAGCGACGAGATCGCTCCCGTCGCCAGCGAGAACGCCTCGCTGGCGGGGCGCGCCAGACCCTGGCCGCCTTCGACGATCTGGGCCAGGATCTGCCCGTTGAGCTGATCGATCGCTAGGCGTGATGCGAAGCTGATGGCGGTGCGTTGGATCGGGTCGAGACGGGTGTGGATGACCCGGATCGATGCCTGCTCGCCGTCCAACACGGTCGCCAACGGGTCATCGGGGAACGCGACGATCAGGTCGATGTCACCGCCTATCAGCCGTTGCCGCGCCTCGGTCGGGTTGTTGGTGACGCCCACGAAGGTGATGAACGGCCCGGCGTTCTTGGCGTAGGTCTTCGCCCGTTCGAGGAGTGGGCTTCCCTTCGGCCCCACGAACACCGTCCTCATCGGATCGGGCGTGTCTCGGTAGCCCAGCCCGAACACGGCCATGATGAGGAATGGCCCGAACACCAGCGTGAGCAGCAGCCGCGGCTGGCGGATGATCTCGAGCGACTCCTTGCGGATGAACGCCGTGATCTGCAGGACCGGCCGGAACGGACTCGGCCTCATGACTCGGCCCGCTCCGACGCGCTCGTGTTGGCCTCGACGATGAGCACGAACATCTCGTCGAAGGTCGGTTCGAGGGGCGTGACCTGCTTGGCGTCGATGCCGGCGGCGGCGAAGAACTGTTGGAGGCGGCCGAGATCGGTGGCGCAGTCGTCGACCGCGACCGTGAGGCCGACGTCGGTTCGTCGCGCGCTGCGGACGAAGGGTTGCTGGCGCAGCGCAGTCAGCTGTGGTCCGGACAGCCAGGCGTCGCCGAGGTCGATGCTCAGCGGATCTCCGCCGTACGCGAACCGGGCCAACGCGTCAGGTCGCTGGACGGTGATGATCCGTCCGGCGGCCATCACGGCCACCACGTCGCAGGACACCGCCTCGCCGACGTACTGCGTCGGCACCACGACGGTGTGCCCTCGATCGCGCAGCGAGCGGAAGTGCTCCCAGAAGCGCTCACGGAGGATCGGGTCGACGCCCGCGGTCGGTTCGTCGAGGTAGAGCAGCTCGGGACGGTGCACGAGGGTGGCGGCGAGCGTCAGGCGCCGCTGCATGCCGCCCGAGCACTCCGACAGCCGCTTGTGCCGATGCTCCGAGAGGTCAACGAGCTCGAGCAGCCCGAGAAGATGCCGCCTGCGGCGCCGCAACGACAAGCCGTACACCGAGGCGATGAAGTTGAGGTTCCCCCACACGGTCAGGTTCGGGAAGAGCACCGGCAGCTGCGGCATGTAGCCGAATCGCCTGCGCGCTCGGGTGCCGAAGCTGGCCGGGTCCGAACCGAAGACGCTGACCACACCGGTGGTCGGTCGCGAGATCCCTGTCAGCAGCCTGATCAAGGTCGACTTACCGCAGCCACTGGGCCCGATCAGCCCGACGATGACACCGGGCGGAATGGTGAGGTCGATCTCATCCAAGGCCCGCTGCTCGCCGAAGTCCTTGGTGACACCTCGTACGTCGATGAGCGCAGCGCTCGCCGCCGTGTCGAGCGGGCGGCTGGTGACGGTGCTCGGAGAAGGGCCGCTCACTTCGCGTCGAGCAGCACCGTGTCGATGCCGAGGACGGAGAGCTCCTGACCGTTCTCACCAGACACGTCGTCGCTCTTCGGCTCGCTCACCACCGCACCGTTCACGGTTACCGTGCCTCCGTCGTTGGACACGGTCAGGGCTTCGCCGGACAAGGTCGTGACCTTGGACTTGGCGGCCAGCTCGTCGAAGCTCAGCACCTCATCGACGATGTGGCGCTTCAGGATGTCGTCGATCTTGGTCGGATTGGTCACCAGGTCGGCGAGCTGGGCCTTGGTGAGCTTCTTGAAGGCGTCCTCCGTCGGAGCGAGGATCGTCACCTGCCGGTCCTCGATCTCGCGCGCCAGACCGGACAGGTCGAGAAGCTTGAGCATCGTGCTGAAGTCGCCAGCCGCCAACGCGTCCTTCGCTCGGTCGAACCGGCTGTCACCCGGCGTGCTCGAGCCGCTCGCATCTGACGACGTGGCCGATGCGCCGGCGTCCGAGGAAGCGGACGTCGAGTCGGTGGCACCGGAGGTGGAGGAAGTGCCTGACGCTGCGGAGGTCACGACAGTGGCATCCGTCGGCGAGGTGGACGAGGTGTCCAAGCTGCTGCCGCATGCGGTGACGGCCACGGCTCCAAGGGCCCCCAGCACGACGAGGACGCGTTTCTGCTGGTTCATGTCGACTCCTCCACGCCGCGCAAGCTCTGCGCTGATGTCGTTGGCGGCCGCTGTGTGAACGCTGTGCGGCTCGCACGGCACCGGGTACCCACGGGACTTGCGGTCAAACCGTCACGGTCGCCGCCGTCCTGTCTAGTTGGCTCTGACAGCGTCAATCCGGACGCGTCGTCAGGGATGCGCAAGCACCATCCACGCGCGGTCACCCGTCGGGATCGATTCGTCGTGCATTCGTTTGCCGCGCCGACCCCCCGGGCATCGCCAGCGGCAGGGCCACGCAAGCGGGAAGGACCCACTATGGCTAACACGAACATGTGGACCTACCGAGTCGACACCGGCAGTCCCAGCGAACAGGCGAACTTCGTCGGCTACGACGTCGAAGCCGCCGACGGCAGCATCGGCAAGATCGACGAACTGTCGAACGAGACCAGCCGGAACTACCTCGTCGTCGACACCGGGTTCTGGATCTTCGGCAAGAAGCGCCTCATCCCGGCGGGCATGGTCAACCGCGTGGACCACACCAACCGCAAGGTCTACACGCCGATGACCAAGGACCAGATCAAGCAGGCGCCCGACTTCGACGACGCCATGACGGCGCACGACGACGCCTACTACGACAAGTACTCGAGCTACTACAGCCCCTACTCCTCGTAGCGAAACTGCGTCGGCGGCGGATGCCAGTGACGCCATCCGCCGCCGAGCCCACACGACGCTCTACGGTCTGCGGCACCCTTGGTACCACCCGAGCCCTTCTCGTCGCTCCTGGGAAACGTAGAGGCCGGTTTCTAGGCCCTCAACACAGACCACAGCTCAACTGCGTGAGCCGCACCGACATCGCACGGTTGTCGGCCTGCAGCGAGTCACGCCACAACTGATCGACCTCTTGCTGAACTCGGGCCATCGCCGCACCGGCCGACACAAGTGCCGCCGCTGGGTCACCGACAAGATCCCGGACGGGCTGCCGGCGGGGGACATCGCCAAACGGCCAGGAGCCTCCGGTTGCGTCGTCGCCAAAGATGAGAGCAGACCTGTCACTGAAACCGGTGCGTTTGCTCGCCATTCCCTACCTCGCTTCCGCTCGTGAGCGGAGTCGCCGGGGTCTCGAGCAACACCCTCATGCTGCCGCTGGAGCGCGCAGCGACCCATCTTCGCACGCTGCCACAGACCAGGACGACAGCAGTCACGGCGGCAGGCTCGCTCTCCGCATCTCGCGTGTTTGCCATCCGACGCGAGCAACCAGGGTGCTCAGAGCCAGGCTGGTTGGTGCGCGCCCAGCATGCCCCGCTCTGGGGCGGCTCGAGCCCTGAACGCGCAGCACCTCCGACCTTTGGAGAATCGGAGGCGAGCGTGGGTCGAGTGCGAGTCGACCGGTTCGCTGTCCGCCCGAGCAGGAGTGGGACGTCCGGGTGGGAAGGCGGCGACGGTAGCGACGGCCGAGCCTGACCCACCCAGGGCCGGTGGCGCAGCCGGCGGGATGGTGGCGCGGTGCTCGCTATGCCACTTCCCGCGGCGACTCGACCGCCGTCGATGTCTCGTGAAGCGAGAGAGGCTGTTGTAGCCCGTTCGAAGTAGGTCTACCGTGACGTCCGCGACTCGCCCAGACCCTGCGATCGTCCGGAACTCGGGGCGTCCCTCCCAGAATCCCTGGGAGCGAAGCCGAAGGCGACCCGTACGCCGCACGCTCGTGCAGCAAAGCCCAGGAGTAGCCGGAGGAGGTCCACGATGGATCTGTCGCTTCGAACTCTCACGATCTACCGGCGCGCTCCTGGCCGCTACACCCTCTGCGGCGAACTCGACCCGGCAACTGCCCACCAGCTCGACGAACTCGACGAGGTCCACGGGCCGCTGCTGCTCAACCTCCGTGGCGTCTCGTTCATCGACGCGTCGGGCGTCAGCGCGCTCGTTCGACTGTACGAGCGTTGCCCACACCCCAGTTGCACGTTCCTCATCGAAGAGTGCTCGCCCCCAGCCGCACGCGTCCTCCGCATCGTCGGCCTCTACGAGCTCTTCACGGAGGACGGCCACCGCCCGAGCGCGGACGGCGCGTGTCACGAAACAGGTTTGCGGGCGCCGGTTCTCAGGGTGGAGAGGGCGGCCGGGGCAATCAACTCGTCCGAGCTTCGTCGGGCTGGTGGTTCGACGACAGGCTGGAAGCGCCGAAGGCGGAGTCTCGGATCTACACGGTGAGACCGAAAACCTGAGTTCGCGCACTCTTCTCCGAACGCGAGACGTCGCCGAGCAGGAGGACTGTCGTTGTTTCAGCCCGGGTGGTTGGGGGTAGAGAGACCACCGACTTAACGGCTGGTGGCCTCCGGACCCAGGGCTCCTTTCCTCCGACGGTGGAGAAGCGCATGGAAAGCCCGGACACCCCCATCAATGTCGCGGTAGTCGATGGCGTGACGTATGTCGGCGGCGAGATCGACAGAACCACCGCCCCGGAGTTGGACGCGTGCCTGGGCGCGGCCGAGGGCGGGGTGCGGATCGACATGACCGAGGTGACCTTCGTGGACTCGGTCGGGCTGAGCGTGTTGGTCGCCCACCACCGCCGCCAGCTCAGGCAAGGCGAGGCCCTCCGAATCGTCGCCATGTCGCAACCGGTGCGGCGACTCCTCGAGATCACAGGCCTGCTGCCAGCATTCACCGAGGGCTCGGCCCAGCCGGCCTGACCCCGCCGCCGAACCGCTGGTCGCATCGATCGGCGAGAATGTCGCGTCCAGTCCCGTGTCCACGAGGGTCGAATCACCTAAAAGGGTGATGCCGAGGCTCTGGCCGAGGTTGAGCAGAGGCGACCACACGCTCACCCTTGAGTCCGAGATCATCACGTTCGTGCCCGACTACTACGGGGACGGGTTGGACCTCGACATTGGCGTGAGGTACCAGAACTCCTGGACGATCGACGTCACGAAGTGACGTCCGAAGGGCGCGACTATTCGGGTGACGCCGAGCTCGAGCCCTCGCCGCCGCAAGGATCCCCGACGCCAGGCTGATTCGGGGATCGTTGCGCGTCCTGATGCGGGCGCCGGTCGGGGTCCGGGTCCGGGCCCGGGCCAGGCAGCGCACAGGCCCGGCATCTGCATGTGCCCCTCGTGACGGCCGATCCCGTGCTCGCTCGCTACGACGTCGAGGTCATCGCTGCGGCCTGAGCCTGCGGCCGGTGGAACTACCCCTCGAGGCCGGGCCGGTCGTCGTCCTCGCCCCAGTCGTCGGGGAGGACGAGGTCCCAGCGGTCGAGGCAGTCCTCGCAGCGGTAGGCGACGATGTCGCCGGGGAGCCAGGTCCCGTCCTCCCGCGGGTAGGTGAGCAGGTGGGCGCGTCCGCCGCAGTCGACGCACGTGAT
>JBKPRL010000110.1:0-3824 GCA_046734535.1 bacterium
GTTCTTGGTGGCGTCCGTGGTGAGGCACTTGCGGTTGTCGCCGGTCAGGTGCACGTCGGCGAAGTCGCCGGAGAGCGCGACGCTGACGTTGTAGTCGGCGATCTCGTGCGGCTCGGTGTCGCGGAACACCCGCACGACGCGCGTCTCCGCCTTGCCGTACTGGTTGTGGCCCAGCGTGACGGCCATGGGTCAGCTCCCTTAGTGAGTGGGGTCGGTCAGCAGCTTCTCGAGCCGGAGTCGGGTGATCTGCGCGAGCTGTTCGGTGACCTCGTCGCGCTCGCGGGCGTCGTCGTTGGCGAGGCGGCGGTCCAGCTCGGCGGCCATCTCCTCCGGGCTGCGCGCGGCGGCGCGGATGAGGAAGACGTGCCCGAACCGCCGCTCGTACGCCTCGTTGCCGGCGCGCAGCGTGTCGCGGGTGCGCGGGTCGGTGGTCGCGACGGCGGACTGCTCCCGCCGCGACCACTCGGCCTCCGCGCTCCCGCCGGCCACCCGCTCGCCGATCCGCGGGTGTGCGTCGAGCGCGCGGCGCACCTCGTCCCATGGCAGCCCCCGCGCCACCCGCTCGCCGGCGTCGAGCAGCGACGGCGCGTCGGCATAGGGGCGACGCGCGAGGACCTGCTCGATCCACCGCGGCGACGCGTTGCAGGCTCGCAGGTCTTCCGCTGCCCGCTCGTCGGGCGCCCGGTTCAGCACGTCCAGCCGACTCGTGCTCATCGGTCCTCGTCGTTGCTTGTGGAATAAAACTTCCGCCATACGGATAGCTGGGTACCGTAGGGCGCTGGGGCGGCCACGTCAAGGGTCTCCCAACCGGGAGTTGCGGGGCACGCTCGTGCCGAGCGCGGAACGCGGTCTTCACGAGGTGAACAGCAGCGCCCTCGAGGCGGCCGATCGAGGGCGCTGGTGTTCACCTCGCGGATCCGCAGCCGCAACTGCGGACACGCGCTGACGAACGTGCCGACTCGTGCGAACGCGGGGAGGGGGCTGGCGGGCCGGGCGGCGCTGAGGGGAGCCGATCAGGCCGTCGAGCGCTCGCCGATCTCCGACGAGAGTCGGTCACCGGCCTGGTGGAGCAGCGGAACGGCACGCTCGATGACGTCCGCCGTCATCCGCGGCGCCGGTCCGGAGACGGAGATGCCGAGGGTGCCCAGCGCGCCCTGCACCGGCACCGCGACGCAGCGCACGCCGACCTCCTGCTCGCCCTCGTCCACGGCGTAGCCCTCGGCGCGGATGCGCGCGAGCTCGGCCAGGAGCACGTCCGGGTCCGTGATCGTGCTCGGCGTCTGGGCGGCCATGCCGGTGCGGGCGAGCAGCTCGCGCACCGCGTCGTCCGGCAGCTGGGAGAGCAGGGCCTTGCCCACACCCGTGCAATGTGCAGGGACGCGGCGGCCCGGCTCGGTGAACATCCGCATCGTGTGACGGGAGGGGACCTGTCCGATGTACATGACGGCGTCGTGGTCGAGCACGGCAAGGTTCGCGGACTCGCCCAGGGCGTCGACGAGCCCGGTGAGCACGGGCTGCGCCCATGCGCCGAGCATGGTGCCGGCGACCTGACCGAGCGGGACGAGGCGGGCGCCGAGCGCGTACCGCCGGTTCGGTAGCTGGCGCATGTAGCCCCGCTGGACCAGCGTCCGCACCAGCCGGTGGATCGACGGCAGCGGTAGGCCGGAGCGCGTTGCGAGCTCACTGAGACCGATCTCGCCACCGGAGTCCCCGACGATCTCGAGTAGGTCCAGCACGCGGCCGACGGACTGCACGCTGCCGTTCCGGGCTCGCTCGACCATCAATCCCTCGCATGAGCTGGAGTTTCCACGAAGCGAAACCATCGTACCGCTGTGCGGGCGAAGCGGCGCGTCCGCCCCTTGACGCCGCGGTGGCCGGGGGGCATAGTACCGCGCACCAGAAATCTAGTTCCGCAAAGCGGAAGAGCTTGCGTCGCACACTTCCGCCATCGGGAGCATCGATGAAGCTGCTCATCGTCAACGTCAACACCACCGCCTCCATGACTGCGGCCATCGCCGACTCGGCGCGAGCGGTCGCGGCTCCCGGCACGGAGATCATCGGGCTCACCCAGGCTGTCGGCGCCGAGTCCGTGGAGGGCAATTTCGAGAGCTACCTGGCTGCCGTCGCGGTGATGAGCGCCGTCGTGACCTACGAGGGCCCCTTCGACGCCGTGGTCCAGGCCGGGTTCGGCGAGCACGGCCGCGAGGGCCTGCAGGAGCTGCTCGACTGCCCCGTCGTCGACATCACCGAGGCGGCCGGGCACGTCGCCTGCCTGATCGGCCACCGCTACTCGGTGGTGACCACCCTCGATCGCACCGTCCCCCTCATCGAGGACCGGCTCCGGCTGGCGGGGCTGCGCGAGCGGTGCGCGTCCGTCCGCTCGAGCGGGCTGACCGTGCTGGAGCTCGACGAGGACCCGGAGGCTGCGGTCAAGGCGATCGTCCGGGAGGCCGAGCTCGCCGTCCGGGACGACCGGGCCGAGGTGATCTGCCTCGGGTGCGGCGGGATGGCCGGGCTCGACGAGGCCGTCCTCCGGGCCACCGGTGTTCCTGTCGTCGACGGGGTGACGGCCGCGGTGAAGCTCGCCGAGAGCCTCGTCGAGCTCGGGCTGTCGACGAGCAAGGTGCGCACCTACGCCCCGCCGCGCACCAAGCGTGTGGCCGGTTGGCCCCTCACCCCCTGAGGCACCGACCTCACGATCCCGCACCGCCGCGCCACGCGGCCCGTCCGCTCACCCGCACCACCTTCGCCTCTCCTGGAGGACGCATGTCCGAGCATCCCGTCGTCGACCAGGCCGCACTCGCAGCTCAGGACCCGCAGGGCCGGCTCTACAACGACGATCTGCGACCGGCGCAGCCGCAGGAGCGCCGCTGGAACGCCTACAGCCTGTTCTGCCTGTGGATGAACGACGCGCACAACGTCGGCAACTACACCTTCGCCGCGGGGCTCTTCCTCCTGGGCCTGAGCCCGATCCAGGTGACCCTCGGCATCCTCGGCGGCGCCCTCATCATTTTCGGGGGCTGCTGCCTGAGCGGCTTCATGGGCCATGACACGGGGGCGCCGTACCCGGTCGTGAGCCGGCTGAGTTGGGGCGTCTGGGGCGCGAAGTTCACCGCCCTCGTCCGCGGGATCGTCGCCATCGCCTGGTACGGCATCCAGACCTACCTGGCCTCGATCGCGCTCAAGGTGCTGCTGGTGCGGTTCGTACCGGTCCTGGAGTCGCTCGTCTCCGTGCGCTTCATGGGGCTGGACCTGTTGGGCTGGATCGCCTTCCTCCTGCTCTGGGCCATCCAGCTCTACATCGTCAGGCGTGGGATGGAGGCGGTGCGCCACTTCCAGGGCGCCGCGGGCCCGGCGATCTGGGCCGTCATGATCGCCTTGGCGGTGTGGATGCTGTGGCAGGCCGGCTGGCACATCTCCTGGACGCGCGGTGGCGGTGACACCCCGCTGTCCACGGGCGAGCAGTGGTACCAGACCTTCGCCGCGGTCGGGCTGACCGTCGGGGTCCTCGCCACGCTCATGCTCAACTTCTCCGACTTCGCCCGCTTCTCGCCGAGCCGCCGGGCCGTGGTGCGAGGCAACCTCCTGGGCCTGCCGTTCAACTGGACGGCCTTCGCGCTGACGTCGGTGATCGTCTCGGCCGCCTCCGTGCAGGTCTACGGCAAGGCGGTGCTGGACCCCGCCGCCCTTCTCGAGGGCGTCGACAACCAGTGGATCGTCCTCGCGGGCAGCGCGGTGTTCGTCCTCGCGACGATCGGCGTGAACATCGTCGCGAACTTCGTCTCCTCCGCCTTCGACCTGTCCAACCTCAGCCCGGGGCGGAT
>JBKPRL010000111.1:0-6636 GCA_046734535.1 bacterium
CGGGCGTGGTGCCAGTGGCAGGTCACGAGGCCGGCCTCGACCGTGCCCTGGTGGAGGGGGAAGCCGAGGTGCGGGCAGCGGTCCTCGATGGCGAAGGCTCGCCCGCCGTTCCACACGACGAGCACGGGCAGTGAGCCGACCTTGGTCAGCAGGCGGCCGTCCCGCTGCAGATCGTCCAACGAACCGGCTCGGACCGCGTGCTCCAGCGTCATGTGCCGAGCCTCGCCCCGCGCGTCGAATTTGTCAAGCCGCGCCTTCTGTAATCACCACTCGGCGTCGGGCGGCGGCAGCTCGCTCGGGCCGACGTGAGCGTCGAGCCAGTCGTGCATCGGCCGCTCCTCGCGCCACGTGTCGATCACCCGGCCCTTCGCCTTCGCGGTGTGCATCCAGGCCGCCTCGGGGAAGAACCGCATCGCGACCAGGCCCTTGCGCCGCAGGAGGTCGACGCGCGGGTGGTCCTTGGCGTAGCCGCGTGGTGCGGTCTTGAGCTGCTCGAACGCCGCGATCTCGTGGCCCTTCTTCTCGAGCGTGGCACAGGTGGTGGCGATGGCCTCGCCTGTGCTCTCCTCGTCGACCGCCTCCCGGAACCTCGCCAGCTGGTCGGCGGCCATGTGGTAGTAGCCCGATCCGACCATCAGGCCCGCCGCGGACACCTGCACGTACAGGCCCGTGCCCCGCTCGCCCTCGCTCGATGCCGCGGCGGCCGTCTTGTACGGGCTCTTGTCCTTCGAGAAGCGGGTGTCGCGATAGGGCCGGAACAGCCGGAAGGGCCCGTACTCCTGGTCCAGCTCGCCGAGGAGCGCGTCGAAGGGTGCCTTGACCGACTCCTCGTAGCGGTGCTTGTTGGCCTGCCAGTACGCCTTCGTGTTGTCGACCTCCAGGCCCCGGTAGAAGTCGAAGGCATCGGCCGGCCAGCCCCGGAACGTCATCGGCGCGAACGGTAGCGCCGGCTCGTCGGAGGGCCGTCCGGCTGGTCTTCGGGCCGGTGTTGCCCTCCCTCAGCTGTCGGGCTGGTCGGGCCTCAGCGGTCGCGCCCGCCGGACCTACAGTCGCCGGCATGGCTGACCTCCACCTCGGCGAGCTGGTCGATCCGGCCACGCACCAGCGCAACGGCACGCCGGCCGTCCTGGGCACGGGCGACCTCACGACCCACGGAGTGATCGTGGGCATGACGGGCTCCGGCAAGACCGGCCTCGGGGTGGTGCTCATCGAGGAGGCACTCACGACCGGCGTCCCGTGCCTGCTGATCGACCCGAAGGGCGACCTCACCAACCTCTGCCTGACGTTCCCCGACCTCGCGGCGGCGGACTTCCGCCCCTGGATCAACGACGGCGACGCGCAGAAGGCCGGCCTGACGCCGGACGCGTTCGCCGAGCAGCAGGCGTCGACGTGGAGGGATGGCCTGGCTGGCTGGGGGATCGCGCCCGACCGCATCAAGGCGCTCCGGGACGCGGTCGGCTTCACCATCTACACGCCGGGCTCGACGGCGGGCGTTCCCCTCAACATCGTCGGCTCCCTCCAGGCCCCGGCCGACGTCAGCGACATGGAGGTCGTGCGCGACGAGATCGAGGGCTACGTCTCGGGCCTGCTCGGCCTGCTCGGCATCGCGGCGGACCCGCTGTCGTCGCGCGAGCACATCCTGCTGAGCAACCTCATCGAGACCGCGTGGACGCAGGGCCAGTCGCTCGATCTGGGCACGCTCGTCGGCCAGGTGCAGCAGCCACCGATGCGCAAGCTCGGTGTCTTCGAGCTGGACCAGTTCTTCCCGCCCGCCGACCGCACCGCGCTGGCCATCAAGCTCAACGGCCTGCTGGCCTCACCCTCCTTCGCAGCCTGGGCCGACGGCGCGCCGCTCGACATCAACAGCCTCCTGCGCACCGCCGACGGCAAGCCCTGCGCGGCCATCGTGACCATCGCCCACCTCTCCGACGAGGAGCGCCAGTTCGTCGTCGCGCTGGTCCTCTCGAAGCTGGTGACGTGGATGCGGCAACAGAGCGGCACGACCGACCTGAGGACCCTCCTCTACATGGACGAGGTCGCGGGGTACGTGCCGCCGACTGCGGCGCCACCGACCAAGAAGCCGATCATGACGCTCATGAAGCAGGCCCGGGCCTTCGGCGTCGGGGTCGTGCTGGCGACGCAGAACCCCGTCGACATCGACTACAAGGCCATCTCCAACGCCGGGACGTGGATGGTCGGCCGGCTGCAGACCGAGCGGGACAAGGCCCGGTTGCTCGACGGCATGAGCGCGGCCGCGGGCGGGGTCGACGTCGGCGCCGTCGGCGACACCATCAGCGGGCTCGCCAAACGGGAGTTCGTGCTACGCAAGGCGGGCAAGGACGCGCCCGACGTCTTCACGACCCGATGGGCGATGAGCTACCTCCGCGGCCCACTGACGAGAGAACAGATCTCCACCCTCATGGCCGGGGCGCGAGCAGCGGCGGTCGCGGGCACCGCGCCGGCCGCCACTGCGGCCACTCCTGAGCCGGCGGTGGCCGAGGCCGGGGCAGCTCCCGTTTCCTCCGCCCCGCGCGTCTCGCCCGCGGCGACCCCCACGCCGCCTGCCGCGCCCATCGGGGACGACGCCACGCCGATGATGCCCGAGGTGGCCCAGGGGGTCGGGGTGTTCTTCGTCGATCCGGCGGCACCTTGGCTGGCCAGCGTCGGCGGCACGCCCGGCAGCACCCGCTACGCGCCGGCGGCGGTCGCCCGGGTTCGGCTCCGCTACGACGAGGAGAAGGCTGACCTCGACGTCGACGAGGAGTACGAAGCCGTGCTCCACCCGCTCACCAAGGCCGCCGACCCGGCAGCCGCCATCACCGTGGACTACGACGAGCGGGATCTTCTCGCCGCGGCGCCCGGCCCGGCCAGCTTCGTGCTGCCGGACGCGCCCATCAAGGCCAAGACGTTCTGGTCGACGCTCGAGAAGGACCTCGTCGCCGAGCTGGTCCGCGCCCGCACCATCGAGATCTTCGCGAACCGGCCGCTCAAGCTGTTCTCGCGGGCCGGCGAGACCAAGGACGCCTTCGCCACTCGGTGCCAGGAAGCCGCCGCGGCCAAGGCGGATGAGGAGACGGCCACGCTGCGGGACAAGTACGAGACGAAGGCGACGACCCTCCGGGACAGGCTTCAGGCCGCACAGGACCGGGCGGAGGTGCTCCACGCGGAGGCGTCGGGACGCCAGCACGAGGAGCTGCTCTCGACGGCCGGCAGCCTCCTCGACAGCTTCCTCGGCGGCCGGAAGCGCAGCCGCAGCCTGGCCACGCAGCTGCGGGGCGCGGCCGGGCGACGCTCGCGCTCGCGCGCCGCCGACGAGCGCCTCGACGCCGCGGAGAGCAGGGCCGGGAGCATCTCGACCCAGCTCAGCGAGCTGGAAGCCGACCTGTCCGACGACGTCCTTCGCATCACGGGCGCGTGGGACGAGAAGGCGGCCGCCATCGACTCAGTGCCCGTGAGCCTGGAACGGACCGATGTCCAGGTCGCCCAGCTGGCGCTGGCCTGGGTGCCCGTCACCTGAGGCCGAGCGGGCTGACCAGGGGTACAGAGCTGCGCCGTCTCATGGCGGCCGGTTGGGAGACGCTTCGAGCCTGCGGACGGACCCGCCGGCTCACCGTCGCCGACGCTTCCGGCGCGAGTTCGATTCACCGGTGCGACGATCTCGCGCCAGAACGCAAAGAGCGCACCGCGTTTCCCCGGCTCGCCCGGGCCATTCCCGGCCGACGTCCGCTGAGCCGACTGGCGATGGCGCTGTGCCACGCTGTCCTGGCCACCCACGCGGGCGTGGCGGAACGGCAGACGCGCCGGGTTTAGGTCCCGGTTCCCGAGAGGGAGTGAGGGTTCGAGTCCCTCCGCCCGCACCAGGTAGATGCACCTTCCGTGGTCCGCGCTGAGCGCCGACGAGCAGAGGGACACGCGGAGGTCCTTCGGCCTGGCCAGCGCGGGCCGGCCTCGTACCATCGCGAACATGAAGGGCGGCTCGAGGCGGTGGGAGTGGGGGGTCCTCATCGTCATCGCTGCAGCAGGTCTCGTTCTGTGCATGTGGACGTGGAACCGAAACGCCGCTCAGCAGCTCGGCGCGGCACTGACTGGTGGTGCAGTGATCGCCTTCGCGGTGCTCATGGTCGAGCATCGAGCAGCGGAACGTCATCGAGAGGTCGAGGCCGAGCGGGTCCACCGCGACCGCGCCGAGCGCGTCTGGTTGGAGACGCATCCAGTGTGGTCGCCCCGCGGCAGCGAGGGCGCGCAGTGGCTGGGCATCGATTCCACTGTCCGCAATGGCTCCGGCTATCCGCTGTCGGACTGCCGGTCGGTGCTGCTGCTCGAGCCCTGGGCTCGTACGCCGGAGCCGGTGGTCTGGGGCGAGCCGCAAGTGCTGGTCGTCGTCGAGAGCGACCGAGCCGGCTTCGAGCCCCATCGGATCGAGATGACCGACGAGCCGCCCAAGGTGGCGGTAGCGCTGCTGTGGACCGACCACGACCGCTGGCGCTGGGTCCGCTGGCCCAACCGTGTCCTGGACTGCCTCGGCAAGGCCGCTTAGGTCCGACACGCCCGGCGCGGTAGATGCCGCACGCTCCGCCGGAGAGGAGTCCTCCACGCGGGCCAGCGCGAAATCGACGCCGGCCATGTCGTCCAACTCGCCGACAACCCTGGCACCTGGCTCCCAACTCAACGCCGCGTAAGAACAACGATTGCCGCGGCTCACTAGGATCAGTCGCCTGTCCTGAGCCGTGGAGAGAACATGACCCGTCCCTCCCGAGTGTCTCTGGTCTTCGTCGGGCTGCTCGGCGTGGCCTCGCTGCTACCTGCGTCGGGCGCGTCGGCCGCCGTGGTTCAGTGCGGCCAGTTCATCACCGTGGACACCACGCTCGAGAACGACCTGCTCAACTGCCCGGGCAATGGCATTCTGATCGACGGGAACAACATCACGCTTGACCTGGGCGGGCACACCGTCGATGGCACCGGTTCCGGCGACGGCATCTCGATTCTGGGCACCGCGGACGTCGAGGTCGTGAACGGGGTCATTCGTGACTTCGCGAACGGCGTGCAGATCTCTCAGGCGCTGAGGACGACGGTCGAGAACGTCACGGTCGTGGGCAGCCGGGGAGGCGCGATCGGCGTCGTGGAGTCCGAGAACACCGTGGTGGGGGAGAATACGATCCACAGTGGCCTGACCGGCATCTCCGTCCTCAACGGCGTGGCAACGCAGATCGAGAACAACCACGTCGTCTCGGCGACGTCGGGAATCGGAGTCACCACGATCAGCTCGCCGGGTGGAGGGGTTCCCCCCAACAGCTCCGGCGTCACGATCCAGGGCAACAACGTCATTCGCTCAGCGTCCGACGGCATCCGCATCGGCCCCGCAGTAGAGGACGTCACCGTCGGGGACAACGTGGCCGTGAACAACGGTGACGACGGGATCGAGGTGCTCTCCGACGGAGTGACGATCGAGGGCAACAAGGCGAACAGCAACGGCGACCTCGGCATCGAGGCCCCCGCCGCAAGCATCGACGGCGGCGGCAACAAGGCACACGGCAACGGCGACGGGCGTGAGTGCGTCGGCGTCCGCTGCAACTGAGGCCACCCGGCGCCCACCGAGGCGCATCGTCCCTCTTAGAGGGTGACGATGAGCGGGCCTGTAAGCGGGAGACAGTTTCACGGGGTCTGAGGCCGTGATTGGTCTGCCGCGATCGGCATGTCGCCCGGCGTTGCAAGTCGGGTGCGGTCCGGATCGCGCCGCACGCTCAAGAGGTTCTAGGCGGGCTCCAGGCCGAACAGGTCGCCGAGGACGACGCGCTCGGTCCAGCGGGCGAGCTGCCGCTCGGTCCAGCCGAGACCAAGCGCCATCGTCCAGTAGATGTCGGGACCGAGCATCACATAGAGCACGTCGGCGGCGTGATCCCTCGTGACGCCCTTGCGCAGTGGCGCCTTCGCGGTGAGGACGGCGACAAGGTCGACCATGCCGTCGTGACGCAGGCGCTTGCTGCGCTCCCACACCTCGCCGGCCGGGTCGCCTGCTACCGCGTGGAACGCGGGAATCATCGGCGCGACGCGACGCGAGATCGACAGCACACCTCGGCAGAGGTGACGCACCGCCTCCCCGACGTCCTCAGCTGCGACGGCCGCGAGGTACCACGGTTGCATCGGCGGCGGGAGGTTCTCGTCGCCGAGAACCGTGCGCTCGTGCACCTGCTGGAAGAGCTCGTCCTTGGTGTGGAAGGTGAAGTACAGCGTCTGCACGGCGACACCGGCGCGCTCTGCGATCGCCTCCATCGTCGTAGCGCGGTAGCCGTCCTCGCAGAACCGCTCGTACGCCGCGTCGAGCACGCGCCGGCGGGTGGCCGCCGCCTTCTCCAGTCGCGATTGCCCCTTGACACGCGCCACGCCAGCAGGCTACTAGTGGTCATCACTAGTGACTACCACTAGTGATGAGTTCTAGCGAAGGGTGGAGCGAGATGAGCATCGGAGTCGCCTGGGGCGCCGGAAACCAGATCCACGGGACACCGTTCCGAGTGGTCGTGCCCGGCTCGGACACGAGCGGACACGCCGTCGTGCTGACGGTCGACATGCCCCCGGGTCTGCACGTCGACGCACACACGCATGACAACGAAGAACAGATCAACATCGTCCTGTCGGGAC
>JBKPRL010000112.1:0-25278 GCA_046734535.1 bacterium
GCTCTACCACCGGGCCGTCAACCTCGGCCTGCCCGTCGACCAGGCCTACGCGGACGCCCTGGTCGCCGCGGCGGTGTCTGCGTACGCGGCGCGATAGCCCGCTCGACCGCTCGCGCCCGCCCGGCACACCCCTCTCACGACGTTCATGGCCGATCTGGCCGCAACCGCTGCGGTGCGGTCGGCCGTGAACGTTCGGTGCGGGGATGCGGCGGCGCGACGGCGCCGTGGGGCGGTCCGGACCGGGCGGTCAGGTACGGACTCGATCGCCCAACCAGGCGTCGACGATCGTGACCTCCTCGGTGTGGACGAGCGAGTGGTCGTGGGGGAGACCGACCGCGCTCAGGACCGCGTCGACCGCCGGCTCGACCTCCTCGTCGCGGAAGCGCTCCCAGTCGGCCTGGGTCTCCCAGACGTCGACATAGCGCAGGCCGCCGTCTCGCACCAGCGCGACGTGCGCGATCAGTCCCTCCGGCGGCTGGTCCCCGAGGCGGCTCTTGATCTGGCGGTACATCGCCTCGTCGGCCGGTACGTCCTGGATGAACCCGTACATCGCTCGCTCCTTCGATCGATTCGGTTACAATTGTTTGTAACCGATACAGGAGTATGTATCCGATGAGCACTCCGGTCAACCCCCGCCGGTCGTACGACGCCAGCGGCCGCCAGGCGCAGGCCCGCCAGAGCCGCCTCGCCGTGCTCGCAGCGGCGCGGCGGCTGTTCCTCGAGCAGGGATACCCGGCGACGACGATGGCGGCCGTCGCGGCGTCAGCCGGCGTGTCGGTCGAGACCGTGTACAAGGCGTTCAGCAACAAGGCCGGCCTCGTGAAGGCGGTGTTCGACACGGACATCGTCGGTGACGACGAACCGGTGCCGTTCATGGATCGGGAGTTCGTGCAGCGGAACATCGCCGAGCCCGACCCACGGCGGAAGCTCGAGGCCTACGGCGAGCACCTCGCGGAGGCCCTCCCCCGAGCCGGGCCGATCCAGCTCGTCGTGCGTGCCGCCGCGGCCGCCGACCCCGCGGCCGCTGCGGTCTGGGCGCAGCTCCAACAGGAGCGACTGACCGGGATGACGGCGTTCGCGACCCACCTCGAACGCGGCGGCCACCTGCGTCCCGGCGTCTCGGCCGAGGACGCCCGCGACATCCTCTGGGTCCACAACTCCGTCGAGCTGTGGGACCTGCTCGTCCACGAGCGGGGTTGGACCGCGGACCGCTACGGGCGATGGGTCGGCGAGCAGCTCATCGCCGCGCTGCTGTGAGCTCCCGTTCGAAGCGCAGGTGGTCGGGCTGGTCCGACACGACCTCGAGGAACCCGTGGCCCGCCAGCACCGCTGTCGAGGCGGCGTTGTCCGGCCGGGTGTGGGCGACGACCCGCTCGACGCCGCACGACGACGCCCGGGCGAGCAGCGCTCCGACGAGCTCGCGCGCCAACCCCTGTCGGCGCCACGGCCGGCCGATGGCGTAGCCGATCTCGACCGCACCAGCCGCCGGCGGGCCGAGGTAGCCCCCGCAGCCGACGAGGGCGTCATCCCAGCACGCGTAGTAGCTGTTCCAACCGACCAGCGCGGGATCGGCGAGGAGCTGCGCGCGGAACACGTCGATGGCGTCGCGGTCGTAGTCGCTGCCGGTCGGTGGCCAGTCCGAGATGTCGGTGACGGCGAGGAGCGCCGCCAGGCGGTCCGGCTCGTCCGGATCGGCGTCGAAGAGCTCGATGGTGCCCGGCACGAGCCGGAGGCGGGTCGTGTGGAGCTCGGGCACACACCATCCTCTCCCCGCCCCGACCTCCATGGCGGCTCAGCCGCCGGCGACCCGCACGTGGCCGGTCAGCGCGGCCCGAACGGCGGCGACATCCTCGCGGTCGTTGTAGACGTGGAACGACAAGCGACAGCCGTTGGCCCGGGTCGCACCCTTGATCCCAGCCGCGGCGAGCGCCTGCTCCAGGCCCGGCTCCGCCCCCACGATCGAGACGATGGCCGACCCCGTGGAAGGCAGGTGGAGGGCATCCCGCAGCTCGTCAGCGAGGGCCACGTCATGGGCGTGCATCGGCTCGACACCGATCCCCCGCAGCACGTCGAGCGTCGTCACCGCGCCCATCCACGCGTGCCAGGCCGGCGAGGCGTCCAGGCGTCGGGCGGTCGTGGCGAGGCGCAACGGCGGGCCGTAGAACGCGGCGTAGATGTCTGGCGCGGCGAACCAGCCGGCGCCGTGCGGCACGCACATCTGGAGCATCGCGGGCGAGGCGACCATGAACGCCGTGCCGCGCGGACAGCACAGCCACTTGTAGGCCGAGCAGATGGTGGCGTCGAGCCGATCCAGCGGGAGCGGGAGCCACGGCAGCGCCTGGGTCGCGTCGACGACGGTCAGGGCGCCGACCCGGCCCGCCGCTTCGAGGATCGCGTCGATGTCGGCGATGCGACCGTCGACCGACTGGACCGCGCTCCACGCCACGACACTGGTCGAGGTGGACACTGCGTCGGCCAGTGCCTCCAGCGGGACGGCGCGCACCGTCACCCCGCGGGAGGCCTGGACGAGGAAGGGGTAGAGCAACGACGTGAAGTCACACTCCGGCACGACGACCTCGGCGTCGTCGGGCAGGGACGCCGCGACGCCGCCGAAGAAGCCCGATCCGGCGGATCCGGCGGCGACGGCGTCGGCCTCCACGCCCACCAACGCCGCGAACGCCCGGCGGGCCTTGTCGGCGGCGTCGTTCCACTCTCGCCAGTCGGCCGAGCCGTCGGCCCAGTCCTCGAGGACACGATGGCCGAGCGCGACCGTCGCCGTCGGGGGCAGCCCGTATGTGGCCGTGTCCAGGTAGCCCGGGCGGCGCCGCCATGCGGACGCCGCCGGTAACGCGACCTCGTCTCCCATCGTTCGCACCCTACGGGGTCGCGCTCTGCGGCCGGGCGGCCACGCGCGGGCGCGTGACGTCCGTCATCGTGACGTCCGTCCGGGAACTCGCGCGGCACACGACACGTATCACGGGCAGAGGAGTGAGGATCTCTTCTACGGAGGTACGAGCCATGACGCCCACCATGTGGTCAAACGACATCACGGGCGAGCGACTCGACGCCGATGAGCTGGCTCGCCTGCGGGCCAAGGCGCACGTGCTGTACGAGGCGAACGTCCACATCTTCGAGGACGAGCTCGATGCGTTGGCCGCGCTCGGCGCGGTTCCCATCGTCGAGTACGCCGCCTGACGAACCCGCACCGCGCGCCGCGCGCGACGCCCCTCGACGTCCCCGCTCGCGCGCCGATCGCCGGAACGGCAGTCCTGGGTCAGCCCGGACGCTGCGCGACGAAGACGAGCTCCCGTCCGGGGCGGTCGGGGGCGTCTCGGACCTCGATCGGCTCGAACCCCTGGCGCCGCAAGGACGTCTCGACTTCGGATTGGGCTCGAAAGCGCAGGGTGGAGGTCGATTCGAGCAGGAGGTCGTCACGCCGGAAGAGGGTGAGCGACCGGAACGTCACCAGGTCGCCCACGACGTCGGTGACCTCCTCCCAGGACTCGACGACGCCGACGTCCGGCACGTCCGCGACCGTGCGGGTGAGCTCCGGCGTCCACTGCTCCCAGGCCCGGCGCGCCGGGTTCCGGGTCTCGAAGACCAGGTGGCCACCCGGGCGCAACGCGTTCCACGTGCCCCGCAGCACCGCATCCCAGTCGTCCTCGGTGAGGAAGACCTGGGCCACGTTGGCGGTCATGAAGGCCGCGTCGACGCGCAGTGGGGGCAGGGTCGTGGCGTCGCCGTGCAGCCAGCGCACCGCCGCGGCGCCGGGCTTGGCGCGGGCCACGTCGAGGCTGGCTCGGGCCGGATCGACGGCGGTCACCTCGATGCCCCGGTGGGCGAGCGCGCACGCGAAGGTGCCCGTGCCGCAGCCGATGTCGAGCACGGAGCGCACTCCGAGCTCGCCGGCCAACTCGACGTAGACGTCGAGGTCGCTGCGGTCCGGGTCGAGCGGGTCGTAGACCTGTGCCAGCCGTGGATCCTCGAAGATGGCGTCGGCCACCTCTACATCGTGCCGGCCTTGGCCGAGGAGCAGGCGCGCCGAAGACCATCGCCATACGCGAGCTCAGCGAGGCGGCCGGCGTTCGTCCCGCCCGAGTCGACCTGAAAGGCTCCCCGCATGCGCTCGACCGCCGTCACGCCCCTCGAACCACACCCGAACGACCCGGCGCGCTCGCAGGACGGCCCCTTCCAGCTGCCCGAGCCGCGGTTGAGACCCGTATACCGCCTCGAGGCCACGCTGGGACAGCCGCTCGATCTCGGGCCCACCGTCCACGGTCACCGACGCGTCGTGCCGCTGACCGCGGGGACCTTCACCGGCCCCGAGCTGCGGGGGAAGTTGGTCCCGGGCGGGAGCGCCGACTGGCAGACCGTGCTCCCGGACGGCACCGCCCTCGGCGACATCCGCTACACCTTGCAGACCGACGACGGCGCCGTCCTGCTGGTCCAATCGCGCGGCGTGCGCCACGGTCCCGCAGAGGTCCTCGCCCGTCTCGGGCGAGGCGAGTACGTCGACCCGGCCGAGTACACGTTCCGCACGTCCACGCAGATCGAGACGGCGGTGGCCGACCTGGACTGGCTGAACAAGGGCGTGTTCATCAGCGTCGGCGGCCGCCAGGCCACCGGCGTGGTCTACGAGACCTACCTCGTCGGATGACGACGCGTCCCACGTCGCCGGCCTCCCGAAGCAGCTGGCGATCCGATCGCGCGATCGAGGGCTCATGAGCCGGCGCCCCATCGCGGACTACGCCCTCCTGTCCGACTGCCGCTCCGCCGCGCTCGTATCCCGTGACGGCTCGATCGACTGGCTGTGCTTCCCCCGCTTCGACAGCCCTTCCGTGTTCGGGCGGATCCTGGACGACGCCGCCGGGCACTGGTCGATCACCCCTGCCGGCGGGGCGCCGTTCCAGACGACCCGCCGTTACGTCGACGACACCCTGCTGCTGGAGACGACGTTCACCACGGCCAGCGGCTCGGTGAGGCTGACGGACGCATTGGCGGTCGGTCGCAACGAACGAGGGCACACGCTCGGTGCTGGCGCGGTCGGCACCGTACTGCGCCGGTTGGTCGGTGTCGCAGGCGCGGTGGAGCTCGAGATGGAGTACGCGCCGCGGCCCGAGTACGGCCTCGTCGCACCCGCGCTCTACCCCGAAGCCGACGGGCTCACCGCTCGCGGCGGGGCGAGCCTGCTGCGACTGTCGTCAGCCGTGCCAGTCGAGCTCGACCGATCCACCGCCGGTGCTCGCTTCACGCTGCGCGCCGGCGACGAGCTCTCCTTCGCGCTGCACCACCGCACGACGTCGGAGCCTCGGCCCCGCTCCTGGACGCAGACGAAGATCAGGGAGCGACTCGATGACACCGCCGAGGCCTGGCGGACGTGGTCGAGCCTGCACCAGAGCTACGACGGCCCGTGGTCCGACCTCGTCATGACGAGCGGCCGGGTGCTCTACGGGCTGACCTACTTCCCGACCGGTGCGATCGTGGCCGCGCCGACCACCTCGCTCCCGGAGACCCCGGGCGGCTCACGCAACTGGGACTACCGCTACACGTGGGTGCGTGACGCCTCGTTCACGCTCGAGGCGCTGTGGGTGGCCGCCTGCCCGCACGAGGCCGACGTGTTCTTCGAGTACCTGGCCGACACGGCGTCCAGGCACGTCGCCGGTGGCGGCGACCTGCAGATCATGTTCGGCATCGGGGGCGAGCACGACCTCACCGAGCGCGAGCTCGGTCACCTGTCCGGCTGGCGCAGCAGCCGGCCCGTGCGCGTCGGCAACGGTGCGTGGCGCCAGCGCCAGCTCGACGTGTACGGCGAGCTGCTCGGTGCCGCCTACCGCCTCCCCGATCAGGTCGCGAGGCTCCATCCCGTCAGCCGCCGGTTCCTCGCTGACCTGGCGGACATCGCCGGCGCCCGCTGGCAAGAGGCGGACCAGGGCATCTGGGAGATCCGGGGCGAGCCCCGCCACTTCCTCTACAGCAAGCTGATGTGCTGGGTCGCACTCGACCGCGCCATCGCGTTGGCCGCTCGCCTCGACGCACGCGACCGCGTCGACCGGTGGAGGCAGACCCGGGATGCCATCGCCCAGGCGATCGTGACCCGAGGCTGGAACGAGCGCGTGGGGGCGTTCACCCAGTCGTTCGGCAGCGACGAGCTCGACGCCTCGACCCTCATGCTGCCCATCGTCGGGTTCATCCCCGCCCACCATCCGCAGATGCGAGCGACGATCGACGCCATCGCGACACACCTCACCGACGAGCGCGGACTGGTCTACCGCTACCTCGCCGCCGACGGGCTGGAAGGCGACGAGGGCTCCTTCCTCCTGTGCACGTTCTGGCTGGCGCAGGCACTGGCGCTCGCCGGCGACATCGACCGGGCACGTGCCACCTTCGAGACGGCCGCGATGTACGTCAACGACGTCGGCCTCCTCTCGGAAGAGGTCGACCCCCGTACCGGTGAGCTGCTGGGAAACTTCCCGCAGGCGTTCAGCCACATCGGGCTGATCAACGCCGCCTGGGCCATCGCGCAGGCCGAACGCAGCGGCTGACGCGTCAGCGCATCGAGGTCTGTGTGCTGCGCACCAACACAGCCCACGTGGCGACCAGGAACACGACGGCGAACCCGGCCAGAGCGAGCCAGTAGGTGCCGGTGGACCATGCGCCCGCATCGCCGTACGAGGCGAGCAGCGGCGGCCCGAGCGGCGAGCCGCCCTCGGCCAGGATCCGTCGCGCCCCGAGGTCGTGACCGATGGCCTCGAAGGCCCAACGAGATGGGATCACCACGCTGATGAGCGCGCCGGCCCTGGCCATGAGGTTGACCGGGAGGATGGCACCCGAGAACAACACCGCGGGGAAGCACAGCATCGGCAGGGCGAGCGTCGCCTGGGCGACGTTGCCCACCATGGCGGAGGTGAGCAGACCCAGACCGAGGGCCGCGACCGCGCACAGCAGCAGTCCGAAGCCCATCGAGGCGTACGTGGACAGCGGCCGGCTCGGTAGCCGGTCCAGCAGGCGCAGCACACCGAGCATGCCCACGACGACGAGCAGGAGGAAGGGCACGAGGATGGTCACCTTCGACGCCACGTACGAGCCGAGCCGCAGGCCGACGAGGCGCTCGCGGCGCAGGATCGTCCGCTCGGTGCAGATCTGCAGCAGGCCGTAGGTGAGACCGAAGAAGAAGGCGGCGAAGACGACCCAGAAGCCGATCATGACCATCGAGCTCGGGCTGGGGTCCTCGAGGTCGAACGCGCCGGGCCGGAAGAGGATGGCGAACATGCCGACGACCAGCGCCGGTGACCCGATCAGGATCGCCAGCGTCAAGCGGTTGCGCACGAGGATCTCGAGCGTCCGCCGGGTGAGGACACCCCACTGGGTGAGCCCGCTGGCCACCGGCCGCCGGATGACGCCTCGGGGGTCGACGGCGGGCACCGGCGCGAGTCTGGCGGTGGCGGTTGGGCCGGCTGTCGTGGCGGGGTCACCGGGTCCAGTGGCCGCGGTCGTGGCGCCGAGCTCAGCCAGGCGACGGTAGAGCGCGGGGACCGAGGTGACCCCGAACTGCTCGAGCGCCTCGTCGACCGTCCCGACGAACCCCACCCGGCCTCCTCGCGCCATGAACACGACGCGATCGCACTGCGCGAGGTCCTCGACCGCGTGCGTGGTGAAGACGACCGTCGCCGACTGGTCGGCGAGCTGGCGCAGGCGGGCGATCAGCTCCGCGCTCGTGACCGGGTCGAGGCCCGACGTCGGCTCGTCGAGGAAGAAGACGCGTGGATCGGTGAGCAGCTCGACGGCGATGCTGGCCCGCTTGCGCTGGCCGCCGCTCAACGAGCCGACTCGGACATCGGCCTGCGCGGTCAGGTCCACGGCGTCGAGCGCGTCACGGACCGCGTGGTCGACCTCGGCCGCGTCGGCTGTCGAGGGGAGCCGCAGCTGCGCGGCGTAGCGCAGCGTGCGTTCGAGCGGCAGGTCGGCATGGATGATGTCGTCCTGCGGCACGTAGCCGAGCACGCTGCGAAACGCGCCCACGTTGGCGTGGAGGTCGACGCCGTCGAAGCGCACCGACCCCGCGCCGGCCGGGGTGATCCCCGCGATCGCCTCCAGCAGGGTCGTCTTGCCGGCACCGCTAGGCCCGACGATGGCGACGAGCTCCCCCGCCGAGAGCGTGAACGACACCCCGTCGAGCAGCGTCAGCTCGCCTCCCTTGCGGGCCCGGACGCGCCGGGACAGGCCCTTGACATCGATGCGGACACCCCGGGCCGCGGCCTCGGAGGCCGGCATCGTCGTGGTCTCGGTCGTCTCGCCGAACGTGGCGATTCGGTCCTGTAGCAGGTCGAGGGACACGGTTCCTCCTCGGATCGGACGCCGGTGTGGGTCGCACCAGCGGCGCTAGTTAGCACGATCGTTCGTGCTATCAGTGCAAAGTACGACCGATCGTGCTATCTTGTCAACATGCCTGGTCCACGGAAGCAGCGCGCCGACGGGGAGCGCACACGGGAAGCGATCGTGCGCGAGGCCGTGTCGCTCGCGACCCTCGACGGGCTCGAAGGCCTCTCGATCGGTCACCTCGCCGGGGCGCTCGGCATGAGCAAGAGCGGCGTGTACGCCCACTTCGGCTCCAAGCAGGATCTCCAGCTCGCCACCGTCGACGAAGCGGCACGGATCTTCTACGCCGAGGTCATCGAACCGGCCTTGGCCGCCGCGCCAGGGGTCGCCCAGCTCGTGGCGGTGTGCGACGCCTTCTTCGACTACCTGAGGCGGCGTACCTTCCCGGGCGGTTGCTTCTTCGCCGGGGCCGCGCTGGAGGTCGGCGCCCGCCCAGGACCCGTCAAGGAGCAGATCGCGGCCTTTCAGACCGGGCTCACCGGTGTGATCCGGCAGTTCGCCCTCACCGCGATCGAACGCCACGAGCTCCCTGCCGAGGAGGATCCCGACGCGCTCGCCTTCGAGCTGAACGGCATCATCCTCGCCGCCAACGCGAACTTCGTCCTACGCGACGACCTCGCCGCGCTCGACATGGCGAGGTACGTCGTCCGCCGACGACTCGGAGTCGCGACGACGCCGGCCCCTACCCCGACGAACGGGACCGAGCAGGGCTAGTCGCCGTCCTCGCCGCGGTAGGGGGCCCTTCTCCGCCCGCGGCGCCAATGGACCACAAAAGTGCTCGGCTCGGCCGTGGTCACCAGCCGGTGGTGGCTTCCACCCGGCCGTCCTCGACCGCGGCGACAAGCGCGGCGTGATCGCGCTGGTTCTGGTCGGCGTAGGCCACGGCGAAGCGGCCCATGGCCCGGTCGAAGGCCTTGCCGCGCCCGAGGTACGCGGCGATGGCGACGGCGTCGCCCGTCCGGGCGTGAGCCCGGGCCAACACGGTGCCGCTGGCCACCGCGAACTCCCGCAGCCGCGGCGCGATGGTGTCGGGATCGGGGATCACCTTCATGTCACGGAACTGGCGCACGTAGACGTCGCCGCCCTCGACGGCGGTCCAACCGGTGAAGATGTCGCCGGCGCTCTGCATCAGCTGGCGGCCCACGACGACGCGCTGACCGTGGTTGGTGTGTGCGCTCGGACCGAGATGGGCCTCGTACACCGAGGGCCCGGCCTGCTTGAACTGCAGGAAGAGGGGGTCGTCGCCGTTGCGGCCCTCGAACAGGACGAGGAAGACCTGCATGCCCACGCTGCCGACGCCCACCACCTGCCGGGCCACGTCCGCCACTGTGAAGCGGTCGAGCAGGTGCCTCCGGTACTCCGGGAGGGTGGCCCGGTAGGCCTCCACGATGGCGGCGTCTCCGGCCCGCTCATCCGGGTCGTCGACGCGGACTCGGAACGGAGGGTCCTCCACGATGCGAGCCGCCCCGTCGACCACCCGGACGAGCTTGCGGGCCGCGCCCCGGCTGGTCCGTCGGCGGGCCTCGACGCTGATGTCGCGGACGATGTCCTCACGCTCCTCGGGGACGAAGAAGTCGACGAAGCGGTCGAGCGGAACCTGGTCGTACCAGATCTCGAGCTCCCCCATGGAGGCGGCGCGGCGCATCGCCAGGCGGTAGGCCTTGCCCATGGCCACCGCGGCCTCGGCTCCCGCGCCGTCCGGCAGGCCGACCTCGCGGGCGAGCACCTCGAGGCTGGCCGCCAACCGCTGCACGTCCCACTCGAAGGGCCCGGGCAGGGTCTCGTCGAAGTCGCGCAGGTCGTAGGACAGGTTTCGCTCGGGCGTCGCCCACAGGCCGAAGTTCAGGATGTGGGCGTCGCCGCACAGCTGGACCTCGAGCCCGGAGTGCTCGGCGGTGGCCAGGTCGGCGGCCATGACCGCCGCGGCGCCGCGGTAGTGCGTCCACGGCGTCGCGGCCATGCGTCCGTGGCGGATCGGGACCAGCTCCGGCACGCGGTCGTGGCTCTGGGCCACGATGACCTCCAGCGCGTCCTGGGTGCGCCGCGACGCGTCCCACTCGCCGAGGGCCCGGCGGGGACGCCGGAGCCGTGCCGAACGGCCGGCGTCTCGCCGCTCGTCCATGCCGGCGCCGCTGGTGGTCGTGGATGCCATCGACGTCCCCTCCGTGCTCGGTGACGGAGACCGCACGTTAGGTGACTGCACGCGGCGCGATCCGAATTGCCGCGAGGCACAAGGCCGTCCGTCGCCACCCGCACCTCGCAGGGAGCCGGCGGCTGACCGGCTCCCTGCGACCGCGTGCGGCTACGCCGGGGTGTTGGCGTCGAGCTTGGTCAGCTGTGTGTACCAGTTGGCCAGCGCCGTGCGGGTCCCGCCGCAGGAGCCGAAGTTCGCGAGCGACGGCGGGTTCGGGTAGTACTGCGCATAGGTGCAGGTCTGCCCGATGAACTCCGACGCGATCCAGAGCGAGTCCCCGTCCGTCAGGGCGGCGCCGTAGTCACCCCACCGGGTGCGAGGCGGGTCGCCGACGAAGGCCTTGTAGCTCGTGAACCCGTCGTCCGGGCCGAGGCCGGTCGCCGCGATGTGGATCGCCCCCACGTTCCCGGCGGCGTCGATGCGGGCGTAGCCGGCGCTCGGGTAGAAGTCCTGGCCCATCACGGTGAAGGCGATCACGCCCTTGCCCGAGGGCGTCATGGCGATGGCCGGGTACGTCAGGTTGTTCCGAGCCAAGGCCAGGTAGCCCTGCTTCGTGATCTTGCCCTCGATCTTCCCGGCGCCGTTGATCTTCGGCGTGACGGCGAACCAGGCGATGCCGGCCTTCAGCTGGCCGTCGACCCACACCGCGGTGTCCGCCGCGCCCCAGATGACGCCGTTGACGTACCACGTCTGCTGCATGCGCGTGTCGTTCGAGTCCGGGGTCGACTCCACCTCGTTGTGGGCCGGCTCAGGCGGGAAGAACAGGATCTGCCAACAGCCGGGGCCGAACGGTGTCGGCGTCGTCGTGTCGTTGATGCACTGCCCCAACGGGATGTCGCCCGGCTTCTGGTCCGACTTCGGCGGGAACACGTAGGTCTCGCTGTTGGTCAGTCGGCTGGTGATGCCGAGGGCCGGGGTCGTGTTGAGCGAGGCCGTGTTGGTGATGGCCCACATGCCGATCCGGCGAGCGGTGCCCGTCGGGTTGCCGGTCTCGCTGCCGTCACCCGCGATGGTGCTGAGGAGGTACTCGGTCCCATTGGCCTCGCTCGAGTACTGCCCCGCGGGTGACGTCGCCGGCCATACGGTGAAGCCGGGCGAGCCGTCGACGCTCAGGTTCTCGACCAGCGTCAGGTTGATCGAGGCTGGATGCGTCGCCAGCTGCGACTTCGAGAAGGCGAAGACCTGCGCGGCGTTGAAGCTGGGTCCGAACAGGTCGTACTCGTTGGTCGTCACGTAGACGCCGTTCTTGTCGCCGCCGATGTGCGGGTAGTCCTGGAAGCACGGTCCGGGAGTCGCGCCGTCGGTCGTGCAGCCGTGGTTGGGCGTGCCGTCCGTACCGTCGTTCTGCGCTGGGACGTGGTAGACGGTCCAGAAGCCCCTCGGATCGCCGGTGTTGGATACCGCCAGGTCGATGGTGTTCTTCCCGTTGAACGCGGCGGTCGTGCCAACGCGGAAGAGCGTCGTGATGACGACCACGAAGCGGTTGTTGTCCGGGTCGTAGTGGCAGACCGGGTCGATGACATCCGGGCCGAACTGACCGGTCGCGCGGTTGATCGCCGCCGGGTAACCGAAGAAGGAGCTCAGGTCGCCCACGCCAGTCAGGGTCGCACCGGTCGCTGCGCTTCGCACCTGGATGACGCTGTTCACCGCCTCGACCACGAAGCCGCCACCGACGCAGAGACCCTGGTCGGGCGGCTCGAGCGAGAACTGGTTGCCGCCGTTGGCCAGCCGCTGGTCGCGGTGGGTCAGGCCGTTGGCCGTCGTCAGGAGGTCGGCGTTGGTGGTCGCGATCAGGCTCGACGCCACCTTGGCCGCGTCGAGCGGCTTCTTCGGGAACTTCCCGTTCTTGAACCCCGGGCGGGGCCGGTTGAACGCGCCGGGCTCGTCCTCTTCGCCGCCGGGGCGCAGCTCGGGCTGCTGCAGCCCGTCAGGACCCTGAGCGCTGCCACGGATCGTCGTGGTGCCACCCGCCGGGATGGCGCGTGTGCCGCCGCCCGCCGTCTGCGCGCTCGTGAGCGCCGCGGGTACCGCGACGATCACCGCTGCCGCCAGGAGCGAGAAGCTCCCCGCCACCAGGCCTCGCCTCATGCTGACTCCTCTCCGCTGTGGGGGCGCGAGCCATCCCCGGCCCCCGTTCCCGCCCGATTCGGGGCGTCCCGCCACGGGACCGGCTCTGCGCCGGAAGCGCCCTGTCGAGAGTGCTAACCCGGAACGCGACGGTGCGCAAGCGCTCCTGGCGGAACAGACGCGCCAGCACCCGAGAGGCTGCGGAGCGTGGTTCTCTGCACCGCCTCACGACCACTCCTGACGGTCAGATGGCGAGCATCCGACCGGCTGGGCGGGTCGATCGTCCGATCAGTCAGGTCGCCGGGTCCTCGACGTCCCACGACACCTCGACGATGTAGCCGTCGGGGTCGCGGATCTTCACCGAGACGTAGCCCTCTTCGTCGCACCATTCGTGCTCGATCAGCTGCAGTGATCGGAACCGCGTGCGGGCCGCGCGCACGGCCGCGGCGCTCGGCAGTCCGACGCCGATGTGGAAGTCGCCCATCGCCGGGGGCGGCTCTCCACGGAACAAGGTGAAGGCGATCCCGTTCTTCGTGGTGATGATGAAGCCATACGACTCGTCGCGGACCGGACCGTCGATGGCGAGGAGATCGCGGTAGAACGCGAGCGATCGCGCCGGATCTCGAACGGCGAGCGCGACGTGGTCCAGCGTCGTCACCCGTCCATCATGCACAACGGCAGGCAGACCGGCCCCTCGATTCGGGAAAGCTCAGCCCGTGAGCGGGAGGCGGAGGATGACGGCTCGGTTGTGGCCGCCGTCGACCACCGGTTCGATGGCACTCACGACAAGCTGCTGAGGGGTGGCGATGGCGCCGATGTAGTCCCCGATGAACGTCTGACCCTCCGCGCAGTCGGGCGGGTGAGGCGCGCAGACGCGGTCACTCGGGATCGGCCATTCGGCCAGCGCGACCGGCGCCCCGAAGCCGTGCGAGGTGTGGGGCACCGCGACGACCCGGGTGCTGGACGCGTCCGATTCGTACGCCGTCGCCCACAGCGTCTCGCCGTGAAAGGTCGCGGCCGGCAGGTACTGGCGCGCCGGGTCGGCCGGCAGGACGGCCTCGGGTGCGCCCCACCGCCCTTGCCCATCCGTCGCTTGGCAGAAGACCTGCGGGTCGTAGGTGGGCCCGGGACGCGACTGCGGCCAGCAGAGCCCCAGCCGGCCACTGGGAGCGACCGCCAGGCTCAACACCATGCCGATCCCGCTGGCGGCTGGGTCATGCCGGACGATCGGGGTCGGGGCGGAGAAGCTCGCCCCACCGTCGGTGGAGCTGGAGTGCAGGACGACCGCCCCGCCATCGTGCACGCTGTTCCAGACCGCGTCGACGGTGCCGTCGGGCCGGGTGGCCACCTGGACGTACTCCTCGATCTCGCCGGCGAGCTGGCCCGGAGCGAAGTGCTCCAGGACGTAGGGCACCCCGTAGGAGACCCCGCCGTCGCGCGATGCCGCGAGGAGCAGGTCCTCGGACCCGTCGGCGCGGAAGTGGACCCATGCCAGGTACGCGGAGCCGCGGAAGGGGCCACGGCTGGTGTCGACGGCGAGCCACTCCTTGTCGATGTTCTCGGGGGTGGCGCCAGTGGTCACGATGCTGTCGGCCGAGCCGAACGACGGGAACGTGCGTCCGGCGTCCGTCGAGACCCGGGTGCCGATGTGCCCGGTGAAGGTCCCGAAGCTCTCGGTGAGCCGCTCGGGCTCTCCGTCGATGAGGACGGCGAGCGCGCCGAACAGGACGCGTCCACCCTCACCGGCGGCGACGACGGGATCGCCGGCCGCGCCCCGAGCGGTGTTCTCGATGAACCCCATGAGCTGCGGCTCGCTCCAGGTCCGGCCCCCGTCCTCGGTCCGCCAGAACAGCTGGGGATCGAGGGAGACGTCGGGCAGCGCGCCCTGCGCGACGGCGTACATCCGCTGCGGATCGCCCGGGTCGGCGGCGATGTGTGGCTCCGAGCGGTCTTCGTCAGCCGGCCCGCCGAGCACGACCATCGAGGGCTGCCCCACGGTGGACAGTGGCGGCGGCGTGGCCGGCGACGGAGCCGGCGTCCCGGTCGACGGGGAAGCCGTCGTCGGCGTCGTGCTGGCCGTCGCCGCGGATCCGGCGAGACTCGACGGCGTGCTCTGATCGGCGGGACCGCCGCTCTGCGAGCACGCGCCGGCTACGCCGAGCGATGCCGCGAGGAGGAGGCGGGTCCCTGTGGCCAGCGGCGGTCGCCCCCGTCGCGGCCGGCTGGTGGACCGCCGAGCGGGGATCATGCGCTGCGGACCTTGATGCTGCCGAAGAGGCTGAAGCCGTGCAGGGTGATGGTGCCGTCGGCCGCGTTGGCTGCGCTGCTGTCGACGGCAACCTTCTTGCTGCCGAAGAGCGTGAAGCCTCCGACATCGACCACGGCGCCGTCGGGGACCAGCAGGTCGACGTTCCCGAAGGGAGCGATGGCGTTGATGGTGATCCCTTCCGGCGGCAGCGTCGCCTCGCGGACGTCGAGGTCGACGTCGCCGAAGATGGCGATCGATGAGGTCTTGGGAGCAGGCGCCCAGACCCCACTGCGGGTGATGTCGCCGAAGACGCTCACCATCCGGCGGCGCCCCTTCGTCCGTGTGGGCCGGTTCGTGCTCGCCGGGAGGTCCTCGGTGCGAGCAGCCGTCGCTTCGGGGGTGGTGGTTCGATGCGGGTGGGTCTCGGTCATCTCTCGGTCCCTTCGTCGCGTCGTGCATCCGGGCCTCCGACCGGCGCCGGCGGGCGCGGGCGTCGCCGGGGTCGGGCCGGAGTCAGCGTGACCTAACCAGCGCGCTCCCGCATCGGTCAGGTGACCGATATGCGCGTCGCACCACTGCCCTCGCGCGACCTTCGGCCAGATCGGTCAGCTGACCGATGCCCGCGCCCGGGCGCGCTGCCACCATGCGGGTGTGGTGATCACGATCCGGCTCGATGCCACCGATCCGCCCGCCGGCCGGATCAGCCTGCCGGGCGGTCCAGAGGTCGGCTTCGTCGGTTGGCTCGGGTTGCTCCGGGTGCTCTCGGAGCTGTTGGCGTCGACGACGGGTTGACGGCGCGACGGCTCGCCTCGGCCGCGAGCGCGACCCGGTTGCCGTACCCGAGCTTCTGCAGGACGTGCTCGATGTGGGTCGCGGCAGTCCGGCGCGAGACGAACAGCTGCTCGGCGATCTGGCGGTTCGTGAGGCCCTGAGCGACCAGCGCGACGACCTTCGTCTCCGTCGGCGTGAGGCTCTCCCAACCGAAGGTCGGCCGGCGGGTTGCGACTCGGCGTGGACCCAGACCGAGGGCCCGTTGCTCCCGACGCACGCGTGCGACGTCCCAGTCGGCGCCGAGCTGCTCGTACACCGCGAGTGCCTCCTCCAGCAGCGGCGCCGCCTCTGGCACCCGCCTCGCGTGTCCCAACGCCACGCCGGCGTCCTCGCAGGCGGCGGCGAGCGGCAATGGTCGCACCCCGTGCCGATGTGCGGTCGCGGCGTTCACCAGGAGCTCGGGGTCGCCGGTCAGCAGACCCCGGCAGCGCAGCGCAAGGCCGCGGGCGGTCGGAACGTCAGAGTGCGCTGCGCTGCGCACGAGCTCGTCCACGACCTCGGTCGCTCGCACGGCGTCGCCGGCGGCGATGAACAGGCGCACCAGGTCCGGCGCCATCGCTCGCGACGCGGCTTGGAGGTAGCGGACCGGCGCGATGAGATCCCAGGCCCGACTCAACATCTCCAGCGCCCGGTGGGGCTCGCCTTGCGCTTCGGCCAACAGCGCGCTGATCCACGTCATCCACTCGAATCCCACCTCGACCGGACCGGCGACGAGGCTGGTCCCGGCCTCCCGGACGGCCGCCCCCGCGCGGTCGAGCTGCCCTCGGTGCAGCGCGACATGAGCGCTGATGGCGTGCGCGAAGACGTCGCCGACGTGGCTGGCGTCCTCCTCGATGAGCGCAAGGCCAGCCTCCACCTCGGCCACCGCGTCGTCCCACTGGCCAACCGCGAGCCGCACGTCAGCGATGGCCCAGTGGTAGAGCGGCAGTCGGGCGACGTCTCCGGAACGCTCGGCTCGATACCGGCCGGCCTGCAACACCGCTTCGCCCTCGCTGAGGCGATCGCTGTCGGCCAGTGCGGTGCCGAGCCAGAGCTCGGGCACGACGTGGCCGCTCCACGCATCCTCGCTCTGGCGCACGACGGTCACCGCGTGTTCACCGAAGGAGACCGCGCCCTCTACGTCCCCGCCGGCCAGCATGGCCATGGCGAGCGCCTGGAGTCCGACGCACCTGGCGTAGTCGTCGCCGTAGCGCTCGCCGACGTCGACGGCCTGGGTGGCCGCCGAGACCGCGTCCTCCAGCTGCCCGGCGAGGACCATGAGCACTGCGCTCGCGGCCGCCAACGACGGGCGCTCCCCCTCAGGAGCGGCGATGGAGGCCAGCCGGAGCTGGTCGATGCTCTCCGGGTAGCGCGCCCCCATCGAGAGCACGCTGGCCAGCCCGGTGCGCACCATGACGTGCACCCTGGGGTCGGCTCGGCGGCCGAGCACCCGGCGGGCCACCGACTCCGCCTCGCGCAACCGCCCGCACGAGAGGAGCGGCTCGACCAGCTCGCCTTCGATCTCGGCATGGGCTGCGTCATCGGGTTCGACCAGCTCGAGCGCGCGCTCCAGCAGGCGGATCGTCGTCGCCGGCGTTCGCGGCGCGCTACTTCGCGCCGCCCGCCGCAACCACGCGACCGCCTCGGCGTCGCCCGGGTCGGCGCCGCGCATCAGGTGATCGGCGACGCGCTCGGCAGGGGCGCCGGCGCGACCGAGCACCGTCGCCGCCTGGCGATGAAGGCCCTTGCGCACTGCCTCCGACAGGTCGCCGGAGATCGCTTCGCGCAGGAGGTCGTGGCGGAACGCCAGGCGATCCCCAGCCTCGGTGAGCACGCCGGCGTCGCGGGCGGCGAGCAGCGTTGGGAGCAGCTGGGCCACGGACTGGTCCGCCAGCAGCGCCAGCTCGGCGGTCGAGAACGTACCCCCCAGGATCGACGCCAGGCGGAGCAGGTTCAGGACCGCTTCGGGCAGCAAGCTCAGACGTCGCAGGAGGGTAAGGACCAAGCTCGGGGGCAAGGACGGGTTCCGCGTGTCCGCGAGACCGTCGGCCACCTCGATGGCACCCTCGGCGTCGAGGGCATGAAGGAGCTCGATGACGAAGAGGGGGTTGCCGCCCGCCCCTGCCACCTGGTCGGACAGCCGGGGACCCACCGGCAGCCCGATCAGCTGCCCAGCCAGGCGCATGGCGTCGTCGAGCACCAACGGCGGCACGACGACGTGGCGAGCACCCCGGTCCAGCAAGTCGACGATCGCCCGGTCGATCTCCGGTGCGCGCGGTCGGGAGCGCACCGTCACGAACAGCGCCAACGGCAGGTCCACGAGGTGGCGAGCAACCGCGTGGAGCGCCCGGACGGTGAGGGGATCGGCCCACTGCAGGTCCTCCAGGGCGAGCGCCACCGGACCCTTGGAGGCCAGACCCTCGACGACGTCGACTACGGCCTCGACGACTGTCCATCCGGCGTCCGCCGACCGCGGCTCGTAGGCAGGCTTCGCCAACCCGTCGGAGCCTGACCTGAGCACGCGGGCCAGCTCGGCGCGGTCCGCGTCCGGCGCTCCCCGCGCGATCCCGAGCGAGTCGACGAGCGCGCCGAGCGGACGGCCCTGCTCGATCTCGTCGCATCCGCCGACCAGGATCAGGAAACCGCTCCGCTCGGCGAAGGCCAGCGCCTCTCGTAGGAGGCGGGACTTGCCGATCCCGCCCTCGCCCTCCAGGACGGCGATGCGCTCCTGCCCGGCGCCGGCCTCCGCCGCGACCGTCAGCAGCACTGCCAGCTCGCTGGCCCGGCCCACGAGCGGGGCCAGGGTGTCCGAGGACGCCCACTCCACGGCCCATCGTGGGCACACGGATCGTCCCCGGACAAGGTCGCGCCCGCCAGCTGGCGCACCTCCGAGCCGACCGTTCCGTGCCTGACGCGGCTCAGATCGTCGCGAGCAGGATGTCCTCGCCGGTTGACGGGCGAAGCCCGTCGGTGCGGCCCGCGAAGTAGCGGTCGGCGAGCGATCTGGACGAGACGTGCACGGCGTCGCCGAACCCCGAGGCTCGGGCGAGTGCGATCATCTCCTCGGGTGAGTAGAAGCTGATGAACGGCGTCCCCGACGCCCGTGCGCCGCGCGAGCTGAGCTCGAGGCCGGGTCGGTCCGGCTCGTCGATGAGCTCGGCGGGGAGCAGGAAGGTCATCGCGACCGTCGATCCCGGCGCGAGCGCCGCCAGCTGGCGCAGCGTGGCCGCCGTGGTGTCCTTGGCGAGGTACATCGTGACGCCGGTGGAGGCGACGACCGCCGGACGGTCGGGTTCGAAGCCGGCCGCGCGCAAGCCGTCCCACCAGTCCGCCTCCGTCTCGAAGTCGACCGGCACCAGGCGGAGCCATTCCGGGACACCGAGGCCCAGCGCGACCAGGCGGTCGCGCTTCCACGCTTGGGTGCCAGGCCGGTCGACCTCGAAGATCCGCAGACGGGCACCGAGGTCGGGGCGGCGCTCGGCGAGGGTGTCCAGGCCGGCACCGAGGATGACGTACTGAGCGACGCCGGCCGCGACCTGTTCCTCGACGAGATCCTCGACGAAGCGGGCGCGGGCGATGATGGCCGCGCGGAACCCGCGGGTGCCGAAGGGGTGCATGTCGGGGCGGTCGCGCCAGCTGCTGTCCGGTGCCGCCAGCCGCAGGCCCACGACGTCCTCGAGCACGTGCGGCGCCTGGTCGACCTCGACGTGCATCGCCCGCCAGAGCGCGACCCGGACGGCGGTGCTGTCCGGGGCGTCTCTGTGCTCGCCCGTCATGACCTGCTGTCCGACGCCGTTCGTGTGACGGGAGCCCGGAGCGTCCACGTGCGACCGTCCGGGTCTCGGACGGTCATCTCCCGCGTGCCGTAGTGGGTGTCGGCGAACGGGGTGATCACCTCGACGGCAGGGTCGAGGCGAAGCTCGCCGGCGTCGGCCACCGTGAGCACGAGCCGCATCCCGGGCTCCTCGGCCTCGGGGACCTCGGCGATGAACAGGTACGGGCTGTCGCCGTTGCGGAGCAGGCCGGAGCTGTGGTCGGTCGCGAACTCGAGCTCATAGCCCAGCGCCTGGAAGAACTTGGCGGCCTTGCCCCAGCTGTGGGTCTCCAGGTACACCGCCTCGATGCCGTCGGTCGTCGCCATGTCAGGTCTCCTCTTCGAGTCGTCGTGGGAGCGTCGGGTGGGTGTCGGCGAGGTAAGCGCGCAGCGCATCGGCGACCAGCGCCGACAACGAGAGCTCGGACTCGATGGCGCGGTGCTTCACCTGCTTGATGAGCCCGAGCGGCAGGTACACGTTGAACTGCTTCACCTCCTCGGCACCCACAATAGGATGCTAGCACACTAGGGCGCACCTGGCCTCGGGAGGGAACGCCCCGGTTACGCTCAGGCGCGTCGGGGAACAGCTCTGACGTCACCGGCTGACCGGTGCGCGGACGTGGCTCGTCAGCCCGTCGACGCCGCTCGAGCGGACGGCGTGTCAGCCCTGAGAAGGAGGGAGGCCACATCCTGAGGGAAGGGAACGCCTCTGCGGTGTGCCAGCACCGGCCACGTCCACGGCCCTCGCTGCGCCTGTGGACGGCGGTGGTGGCCGTGGGCTCCCTGGTGGGCTGCGCGAGTGATCGGGCCACCCCTGCGCCCACCACACCCCTTCCTCCGCTGCCCCCGGTCGTCGTCACGGTGGCCAGCACGACGACAACCACGGTGGCAGCTGCCGTACCACAGCCGGCGACCACTCCACCCCTGCTCGATGCCTACGGCGTGCCGGTGGACACCGGAGTCACCTTCACGGTGGCGCCACCCGCCCAGAGCCCGCCGCCACCGTCGCCCCCGCCGAAGTCGGCCCCTCCGGTCACGAACACCGCGCCGCCCACCACCGACTGCCCTCGCAAGAAACCTCACCGTCGCTGCAAGCCCTGAAGGTCAAGGCCCGGAGACCCGTACGTGCCCGAACCCGGTCACGATGCCTGGGGTGATCAGCTCTTCAGCCGTTCGTAGGTGACGTGCACGGCGTTCCGCGACGGGCGAACGTCGAGTTGCTGGTACCGCTGGCGCGTCCCTGGCTTGAAGAGCGGCGTGCCGCCGCCGAGCACCATCGGCGCGAGGTGCAGGCGCAGCTCGTCGACGAGGCCCTGTTCGAGCGCCTGGCCGATGACGTCGCCGCCGCCCATGATCACGACGTCACCATGGGTCGCGGCGGACCGGGCCTGGTCGATCGCCGTGCCCAGATCGCTGACGAAGGTGACGCGCATGCCCAGCTCGCGTTCCAGCCGGACGTCTCGCGACGGCGAGTGGGTGACGACGAAGAACGGCGGCGTCCCCGTCTGATCGGCGCCGTACCCCATGTCCTCGTTCCAACCATCGGGGCCGTTGACGACGTCGAACAACCGCCGCCCCATCACCACGGCACCGCTCTGCGCCGTCGCCTGTTCGAGGATCTCAGTGTCGACCGCGTCCTGTTGCATGACCCATGTGTGGAGCTCGGGCGCATCGCCGAGCCCGTGTTGCTCATCGGCGCACTCCCCGGTCACAAACCCGTCGAGCGACATGGTGATGTCGGCGATCACGTTCGGCATGGCAGCCTCCCCTCGTGGCCTACAGCCATCATGACCCCCAGGGCTCCGGGGTGGTTAGCGTCTGACGGTGGTCACCGCGTTCTTGTGGGGTGCTCTCGGCGCGTCTGCGCTGCTCGTCGGCGCACTCGCGGCCTACTTGGCGACACCGAGCCGGCGGTTGATCGCCATCGTCATGGCACTCGGTACCGGCTTGCTGATCGGAGCCGTGTCGTTCGAGTTGATCGACGAAGCAGTCAAGACCACGGACGTCGCGCTCGTAGGCCTCTTCACGTTGATCGGTGCCGCCGCGTTCAGCCTCGGCGACCGGTGGCTCGAACGGCACGGCGCTGGCGGTCGCAAGGACTCCGAGGGCGCGCAAGCCGAGGGCCGAGCGCTGGCGATCGTGCTCGGCTCCGTCCTCGATGGGATCCCGGAGTCATTCGTGCTCGGTCTCACCGTCTTGCAAGGCGGGGTCAGCGTCGCGCTGTTGCTCGGTGTGCTGCTGAGCAACCTGCCCGAGGGAATGGCGTCGTCCAGCGGACTTCGCACGGCCGGTTGGACCCGCGCTCGCGTCGTTCAGATGTGGCTGCTCGTCATTGCCGCGTCGGGGGTGAGCGCGGCCTTGGGTTACGTCCTGCTCGACCCGGCAAGTGGACGCACCGGCGCGTTTGCCCAAGGCTTCGCCGCCGGAGCGCTCCTGACCATGGTCGCCGACACCATGCTGCCGGAAGCCTTCCAGGTCGAGGGTCTCTCCACCGGCTGGCTCGTCGCAAACGGGTTCGCAGTCTCGATCATCCTGTCCGCGATCTGACCCGCCGCGGCGACCACGCTCGCATCATCCAGTACGGGTGATGACGCGTCGTGCGCTCGCGTCGTTCAATCGATGTCGGCGAGCGGCACACGACTCGACAGAAGGTGACGGACATGGACCAGCAGGGCCTTCGGTGGTGATCGTCGAGGAGTCCGTCTTCCGCGGTCAGGCAGCACTGACCGTCGCGTCCGGCGAGCTGTCGGCCGTGTTCCTGCCCGATCTCGGTCTGACCGGGGTCTCGATCCGTCACCGCGGTCGGGAACACCTGGCGCTCCCGGGCGGGCTGCGGGCGCTGCGATCCGGAGCGACGCTCGGCTTGCCCCTGCTGGCGCCGTGGGCCAACCGCCTCGGATCCCGTCGATACCGGGCGGCCGGGGTCGACGTCGACCTCGCTGGTCTGCCGCTGCGCACCGACGGCAACGGTCTCCCGATCCACGGCCTGCTCGTCGGGCGACCGGGCTGGCGGATCGTCCGTCGCTCCGCCCGCGGCGCCACCGCTCGCTTTCGCGCCTCGATCGCGGTCGATGCGCCAGCCTTTCCGTTCCCGCATCGGATCGAGGTCGGTGTCGCCGCCACCGACGACCGGCTCACCGTGGAGACCACCATCGTCCCGACCGGACGCCGTCGGGTGCCGGTGGCCTTCGGCTGGCATCCCTACCTCCGGCTGGCCGGCGTGCCCCGTCCGCGTTGGCGGCTCCGCCTCCCGCCTCGGACCCACCTCGCGCTCGACGAGCGCGGGATCCCGACCGGGGACCAGGCACCCGAGCCATACGAGGCCGAACGGATCGGGCGACGCACCTTCGACGACCTCTACCGGCTGGACCGGGATCGCGAGCTCGCCCTCGAAGCCGACGACGGCTCGTCGATCACGGTGCGGCCGGGCCGGGGCTACTCCTGCGCTCAGGTCTGGGTGCCCGCAGGTCGACCCTTCGCGGCGCTCGAACCGATGGTCGCCGCGACCAACAGCCTGGTGGACGGGACCGCACCTCTCGTCAAGCCAGGCGACCGCTTCAGCGCCGAGTTCACCATCGCCATCGAAGCTCCGGGATGAGGAGCTGATCAGGTCTGCGCAGGTGAACGAGCACGACGACGTCATCATCATCATCGGGAGCGGCGCGGGCGAAGCGACGCTCGCCCACATCTTGGCCACCGCACCTCAACTGGGATCGACGACAGCGGTTGACCGTGGGCGGGACGTACGGAGGATGAACGACTCGATCGCGTTGGCGAAGCCCTCGTCGTCGTTGGAGGTCGTGACTCGGCGGGCGGCCCGCTGCACCTCGCGCTCGCTCTGCCCCATCGCGATGGAGAGCCCAGAGTGGGCGAACATCAGCACGTCGTTCGGCATGTCGCCGATCGTCGCGATCTGTTCGGGTGCGAGGTCGTAGCGGACCGAGAGGTACTGGACGACGCTGCCCTTGTTGGCGAGAGGGTGGGTGACGTCGACGTAGTACGGCTGAGAACGTGCGGCGGAGACGTGATCGCCGAACTCGTCCTGAGCGGCAGCGGACACCGATGCCACGAGATCGTGGTCGTCGCTGACCCCTACGATCTTGGCGACGTCGCTGGAGACGTCGTCGTATCCCTCCACCACGGTCGGTTCGAACCGGACCGTGAACGCTTCGTGGGCCACGTGGGGCGCGGCGCGGTCCCGCACGAGCCATTCGGCACCCCGATAGACCCAGACATCGAGCTCGAAGGACTCGATCAGGGAGATGATGGGGTGGACGAGCTCCGGGGGGATGACCTTCTGCTCGACGACCGACATGTCCGGCTCCACGATCAGCCCTCCGTTGAAGGCGGCGAGCGGCGTGCGCAGGTGGAGCGGCTCGACGAGCATCTCCATGCCGCGAGGTGGCCGGCCACTGGTGATGGCGAAGTAGATCCCCGCGTCGTCCAACCGGCGAACCGCCTCGACGGATCGCTCGGTGAGGACCTTCTCACTGGTCACGAGTGTGCCGTCGACGTCAGCGAGGACCAGCCGGATCGGCGATCGCGTGTGCTCCGGCGTCGGTCCCATCGCAGTGCTCCCCTCGAGGCGTGGTGCTGGCGCGGTCTGCGCCGAGGCAGGCCAGATATGGCCCTGGAGATGACGAGTCGGTGGATCTCGGGTGTCCCCTCGGAGATCGTCTCGCCAAATCTCGGCGCTTTACAAGTGCGACCGGTTCTCGGAAGCCCGATGCATGGCGGGGCGCATCCGCCCACCAGCACCACGTGAGCCACCCGTCAGAGACCTCGAGACAACAGGAGCACGCCGCTGCGTCCACCGGCAGCCTCGAGAGCGATGCGACGCGCTGACAGGCTCGCGATGAGTCTCGGGCAGGGGTGGCGTCTCAACAACCATGGAGACGACAAACCTTGGTGAGGCCGAAGGGCTGCCCACGATCGAGTGGTCCCAGGTGGAAGCGCAGCTCGCCGACCTCTTGACGCACGACGACCCGCGCTCGCCGAACCGCTCCACGTTCTGGCTCACGACACTCAACGCCGACGGAAGCCCGCACGTCACGAGTGTGGGCGCGCTCTGGCACGCGGGCTCATGCTGGTTCCAGACCGGCGAACACACCCGCAAGGCGAAGAACGTCGTACGCGACCCGCGCTGCACGGTCAGTGTCGCCACCAAGGGCTTCGACGTCATGGTCGCAGGCGACGCCCGGCGCGTCACCGACCCGACGATCGTGGCCGAGATCGCGGCGTTGTGGGCGAACAGCGGGTGGCCCGCGCAGCCCGATGACTCGGGGACCGGCATCACCGCACCGTTCAACGCGCCGACGCTGGGACCACCGCCGTGGTTCGTCTACGAAGTCAAGCCGCGCACCGCGACCGCAGTCGGCACCGCCGAAGAGACGCCGGGTTCAACGCGTTGGCGGTTCTGAACGCCGGCGCGCGCGAGACGGCCGATCACTCCCGCGGGCCGGACCGCACCGATCGGCCGTGTTCCCAGGGCGTCATCGAACGGTAGTTGCAGCGTGATCTTGCCGCAGCGCTGACAATGAACGGGACGTACGGGGCTCGACGGCGGCCGATGGTCATGTCACGTGGGGGCGAGTGGGCGAGGGGGAACGCTTGGTACGGTCCGACGGTGCGGTGGGGCCTGTCGATCTCGTTGTCGGGGGACCTTGCCGACCCGGGACTGCTCGCGGACGTGGCGTTCGCCGCTGAGCAGGCCGGTTGGGACGGCGTGTTCGTCTGGGATCATCTCTGGAACCGGACGTTGGTTCCCTT